>JAHQVX010000093.1 GCA_019634125.1 Saprospiraceae bacterium | reverse complement strand
ATACAATCGGAATTAAGGCCAATACTTGACCGAGCTCCACACCTAGGTTAAAAGACAAGATCTTAGGTAAAAATTGGCTGTCGCCAATTTCAAAGGACTGTAATTTCGTAGACAGCCCAAAGCCGTGGATTAAGCCAAATAGACCTACCATAAATAACAAATTTGGCGATTTTAGCTTCAATTTTTCAAAGCCGCCTAAATTCTCAAAGCCTTTGTATAAAACACTTAATCCGATCACAGCATCTACTAAATGTTCATTGGCCGTAATACCTGCATAAGTAGCCCCAGTTAAGGTAATAGAGTGTCCAATGGTGAATACGGTAATGAACTTTAAGATGTCTTTAAAGCTCTTCAGAAAGAAAATGACGCCAGCTAGAAATAGCAAATGATCGTAGCCAGTCAACATATGGGTGGCGCCCACTCGAATGTAGGCCATTAAACCCCCGTTGCGAAGCAGTTCCTGGTCAGCACTTGTTACCTCGTGCGCTAAACCGAAGAATGGCAGCAAAACCAAAGCAATGAAAACGACAGACTTCCAACGGTTTGCCTTCACGACTTCTTCGATTTAAAGACGAAAAACAACAAGCCAATAATACCTAAACTACCCACAACAAATGCCCAGGTAGGAATTGGAATACCGCCTGATTCTTCATGGTCTTCTTCCGCCTCGTGGGAATGACTTTCTCCATCGTGGCTGTGACTATGAGTCTCGTCGCCATGGCTATGATCGCTGGCGTGAACGTGTGTGGAATCATGCGTATGGCTATCAGCAGTATGTTCGTGACTATGTGCGTCATCGTTGTGTTCATGACTCGTTGACGAGTCATGACTGTGAGAATCGTCGTGTGTGTGATCATGTGCGTCATCGTGCGCATGGCTATGGCCGTCATCATGTGAGTGACTGTGTTGGTGACTGTCTTCTTGGTGCTCTTGGGCATAAGCATAAGACAGGCTATTTCCACAAAGAATGAAGGCTAAAGCAAATAGAAAAGTAGGAAGGTTCTGTCGAACCGCCTTAGGGAGGGTAAACATTGGAACGTCCATGAGCGCTTTTCGGTTTTGTTTTTACAGGATGAAAGTCTCCACAAGATACAACAATCGAAAACCTTATCTAATAGAAATCCTTGTCGGGTTTAGTTCGCCATCACTTTCGATAAAGACTCTATTCCAGCTTGGGCAGCTTCATGCTTAGGGTTAACCTCTAAGGATTTTTGATAATTGGTTAAGGCCAATTCTCGTTGTTCGTTGGCCAAATACGCATCGGCCAACATCGACCAAGAAAAGGCGTCTTCCGGATAACTCAAAGTATATTTTTGGAACAACTTAATTGCTGCCTCGTAGTCTTGTTTATCCATCATTTCCTGACCAATCTCTTCATAATCCCAATCAATAAATGGAATGCTGTGCGCATTGTTTTCAATTCCTTGAAGCGTTTCAAAGGCTGTTTTTCCTCCTTGTTCTACATAGGCCTTGCAAAAGGCTTTGGGTAAGGAAATCCGGTCCAATTGATAGGATTGCTCATTCAACACTCTCATTGGTGCTGTAAACGTATATCGGTTACAGAGGTCGTTATTACTCAACAGAATAATGCATTGATTTTTAGAGGTATTCCGAATAAGAAAATTTCTTCCCCCTCGAAACCCTCCGGCATGAAACACGATTTGACCTTCGCTAGTATCAGACGCAACCCCCCAAGCTAAGCCTGTTTGAGCAAGGTAATTCGTTGCCCTATTGATAGCGTAGGTGCTGCCATTGCTAAGCTCAAAGGATTGATACATTTTCTTGTTGCTTTCTGCAGAAAGGAGTCTCCCTTCTTGTAGGGCGTTATGGTAGTTGAGTAAGTCACGCGCTGTGGTATACACTGCGCTTTCTCCATAGTTGTTTTTGAACGTTTCTCGTTCTGCGCGGTCGCTCGGAATGGTATCAATATTTACAGCTTCAGGCGATAACCAATTCGGCTTTCGATAGTATTGAACGATATTTTCTTGCTGGGCAGCTGGAACTCGCCTTTTCTTTAAGTAAGTCGTCTTCATTCCGGCGGTTTCAAAAACATTTTCACGTATATATTGTTCGTAGGGCATTCCAGAAACTGACTCTATAATCAATGCTAGAAGAATGTAATTGGTATTGGCATATTGATACCCAGTTCCTGGAGGAAAGTAAGCGGGTGGTCGAATGTCATTGTAAACCTCGAGCAGTTCGGAATTGGACAATCCTTTTTGGTCAATTTCATCGCGAATTAAAGCACTTTGAATTCGATATAAGCCAGAGGTGTGGGTGAGTAAATGCTCTATGGAAATGTTCTCATAAGCAAAATCGGGCAAGTAATTGGAAATGTTGTCTTGAAGTGCTAATGCGCCTTGCTCTTCCAATTGGAGAATAGCAACTGCTGTGAAGGTTTTAGAGATAGAAGCAATATTGAATAGGCTTTCCTTGTCTAGCGTCTTATCTGTTGACTTGTCGGCTAATCCGAACGACTTTTCGTACTGAATCTTGCCGTTTTCTGCGACTAAAATATTGCCATTAAACGTGTCAGCCTCGTAAAGTGTATTGAAAAGGGAATCAATAGCTTCGATACGCTCATCTGTCTTAGAAGAGCAGGATAAAAGCAGTACTATGAATGCAAGTGCTGAATGTGTTTTCACGAATCTCTAATTGGTCACACATTAAGGAACGCTTAAATTAAGAAGCTGTTTCAATCTACCGGGTACAGTGTAGGCTGATCCAGCCCTTTTTCCGCATAGAATGCCTTATTCATCTCGAAATGCATTTTTGTCATGTTGTTTAAATAGACCTCCAACGGTTCTAGGCCTACTTCTTTTCTTCGTGTGTTTACATTAATGCTATCGGCAAGGGGCTTAGGATAGGCTTGCCCGATTTCCATATTGTATGTGACTTGCGTGCCATAGACTTGTGGCTGGCCAGTGTTGAGGTTTACTCGATCGACCAGCAAGCCATAATTAGAAGCATGGGCGTTTTTTTTATCGACCTCCACTTTCATTTCGTCCAATACTTTTTGCTGAAAAGCTGGATCATGGTCGGAATGCTGTGTCATTAACCAAAAGTTCATGGAGCCGTCTTCACCCACTCGGTCAAAACCCGGGTAGCCATAGATATCAAAAATTTCTTCTAATCGAACTTGGTGGGCTCTAAATACGCTGTCTTTAAATGCTAACCACTTCGGATCCTGAATATTCTCATAGGAATCGGGGGGAAGGCCGGCTGCGATTTGATCTATTTCGGCCATTCGCTCTAACTCATTGACGAGTTCTTGGTTGAATTCGACTTGGGTGGATTGGTTGACGTTTTTACAGGCCCATAAACTAATGATTATCAGAAAGGAGAATTGTGCTTTCATGGGGTCGGGGTTAGGTTATTATCCTTTAGGAGGATTAATTTTACTAAGTTACATTATAATGGAATAGGTGTTAAGACCTGATTATCTCTGCAGAAGTGTGAACAACTCGACGGTTTCCGAACGGCCACGAAGCTCAACCGAACCAAGGGATTTAGCAAGGAAGCTATCTTGTACGCTCAATCGATTCAGAAGGTCTGACGAAATCAAGAGACACACATTAAAGCTATTACACATGCTCTGGATGCGGGCGGCAGTATTCAAGACGTCGCCGGTGAAAATAATGTCGGTTTTGAGCTGTCCAATTTCTCCCGTTGTCACTTCTCCGTAGTGGAAACCCGCTTTAAACTCTGGGGCAACACCGTACCCCTCTTCGAACCAATTTTTTCGCGCCTTTAAGGCAGATTCCATGGCGAAAAAGCATTGAATGCAAGCATTGTTCTCTAGTCCTTTTTTCATTTTCCAACTCACCACAAGTTCATCGCCTACATATTGATAAATTTCTCCGCTATAGTTTAACAGCTCTTCAGATAAGATTCGGAAATAGGCTTTTAAGAAATGGAAGTAAGCTTCATGTCCTAATGATTCCGCAATAGATGTTGAGGACTTCATATCTAGGAACATAAAAATGCGTTCTTCTTGTTTGGGTTTGTGGTACTTTCCCAGGACGAAATCCAGGAAAACACCGTAGCCTAGGCTATCGCTGATTTCCGCGTAAAAGATGGTCATGACTAATGATACCACCATTTGTAGGGCAGTACTAATAAAGGTAATGCTACTTAAATAGTTGAGGAAGCGTGTCCAAATTTCTGGATGCAACATCGGTTGGCCCAACTCAATGCTAGCAGCTATAGGATAAGTGATGGTTACTACAAGAAATAGAAACGAAGCATAGAGGAAAAATTTTCCGACGACCTTGTTCATCAGGCTTTTTCGGGCAAAGAAGCGGCGCATAAAGAGTAACTCAATCACGCCAATAAGCACACCGACGAGCGTAACGGCAATGCTGGCAAAAATGAGCACTCCAGCATCGAATTCGATAGCGGTCTGTTCTTCAGGAAAGACGGCTCCTCTGGTGGCCGCGTATTCCGAGAATAAGAAAACCCAACCCATAACCAACCAAATCACCCCAAAAGGGAGGATTCGAATCAGGTTGCGTTGGAGTTTCGGAGCAAGCATCTTATTCTAATTCTTCATCAATTAAGCTTAATGTTTGCTCAACATTATCCAATAGAGGCTGATAGTGAGAATTTTCAATAATATGGGCTGTGAGGAAAAAAGTAAGCGTGTTGTTCTCAAATTCCCTGGAGGATAAAATGGCTCGGTTGCTTTTAACCTGCCGACCTTCGGTCGGCAGATCGAAGACCTCGCTAATCCCAGCCTGGTCGAAAATGGTTTTAATACTGTAATCCCCCGAACGCATTAGATCGATAGATTTCTCCCGCTGAAGCGTGAGTTCTTCTTCCTGTCTTTTGATGTCTTGAATGCGTGGCAACCAGTTGGTCAATTGTAGGCGAAGATCGGCATTGGAAATATCTTTTATGCTGCCCGAGCTGATCATTTCTTGAAGCAGGGAGACGTTAGGATTGTACGTCAAATCTCTACCATAAGCCATGAAAAGCAGGTTAGACAAGCGCTTTTCTTCAAAGTTGGAGTCGTCGTGAATGAGCTCAAGGATTTCCTTGGCGCTTTGATAGCTTTCTTCATTGACCTCCAACAATTCCAAAAGTTTTTCTTTACTGACTATAAACTCCTGTTTTAAGCCCTCCAAGTAGGTTTTCTCTTTGTTTTTGAGCGCCTTTCTTTGGCTAAGGTTGTTGACCCCAAGTGCGATTAAAATTCCAATAACGACGAGTAAAATTTCGCCGATTGCATAGAAGAGATACTTGGTGAATTTGTTTTCTTTTAGAAGCTGTTGACGTGCTTTTTGGAAAAACTTGAACATGGAAGGTGACAACTGATTTGAGTTGTACTAATATACAAAAGCGATTGGACTGCCATTGAGTGGAACATTGACACCTCGTTTTTACAAACAAGTTTGAACAACAAAAAGAAGAATACTCGAATTACTGCTTATCCAACTCGAAACGCTTTTCGGCTGCTCTTAAAAAATCTCGATACTGTATTTCTCGCCCTACGATTTCACGCATTTGATTTCGAAAGGTATACAAACTGGATGGAGCGTTGGCCTTCGAATTAAAATCGGGCGAAAGTAAGCGCTCTACCATTTGTGGAACAGAAGCATAGGCCATCTCTTGCTGACTGTATAGTTTCGACAATAACAGCACATCCTCATAATCGGTATACACAAAGAGCGGGTGGGCTTTAGCGATATCCCAAGCATCGCTGGCCGGAAATCGCCCCATTAAGCTGCCCTCGGTTAAGACTTCGCTAAAAAGCACCGACTCGTCGGCTATAAACCGAGTCAAGAACACAGGATCATTCACCAAACTGTCGAGACGCTGTACGATTTTTTGGTGGTAAGGCAGCCATTGCTCTATCAACTGCTTATTGTCTGCCACTTCCGACTCGATTTTTGATAAAAGAAGCGCAGCTTCTTTTTCGTTTTTCTTGTCTTCAATACGTTCACTCAGAAAAATGCCCAAGACCACACTGAATACAATTAAAAGCAGTTGTTTGATATTTTTTAAGATTGATTTCCCCATGTTCTTCAGCGTTTGCGCTAAAGTTACGAGTTCTTGAAGCTTATACTGGCTTAGGGGTGATTAATCCGATTGTATTTCCGGCCACATCGATAAACCAGGCAAACTGTCGCCCATCAGGCAATTGGATGGGCCCAACAAAACGTTTGCCGCCATTAGCCGCTACTGCTTCTAAATCTGCTTCAATGCTATCTGTTTCGATGTAGACCGTTACATAGTTTTCGGGTTCGTCAGGGCCCAACTGGTTGAGGTGGCCTCCAATACCAGTCTCCTCGCCTGTGTCAACTCGCGCGGTGTTTCCATGCTGTTCTAACTTCCAATCAAAAACATTCCGGTAAAATTCGGCAGCCTTAGCGATGTCATTACATCCTATTTCAAAGTGCACGACCCGTTTCTTCATGATTTTATAGCTTTTCTACAAGTTGAATATTATTGCCACAGGTATCATTAAACACAGCTACTTTCACCGTGCCCATTTCAGTGGGCTTCACACTAAATTCCACACCCAAATCAATCAAACGATCGTATTCGTGTTGAACATCATCTACATCGAATTGGGTATAAGGAATTCCAGCTTCCATCAATGCATCTTGGTATACTTTTGAAGGCTCGAAATGCAGCGGAGCGGGCTCTAACAAGAGCTCTGGACCATCTTGTGCATCTTTCGACACCAGCGTTAACCAACGGTTTCCGCCGCCTAAGGGCGTGTCTAACTTTTTAATGAAGCCGAGCTTTTTTGTGTAAAACTGTAGGGCTTTTTCTTGATCTAATACCGGAATACTAATGAGTGTTACTTTCATGGTGTTTAGATTTTAAGCCAAGTTCTTCAATTCATTGGATTTGGACTTCTCGAAAATTGCTTTTTTGAAATTGAACAGGCGTTTTACCCGTTTTGCGTTTAAACAACGTGCTGAACGAACCTAGGCTTTCAAATCCGACCTCGAAACAGGTTTCCGTTACAGTTTTACCCCCCGCCAGCAAGCTTTTAGCGTTTTCAATACGGACGTCTATAAGGTACTGATGTGGGGTAAGTCCGTAATATTTTTTAAATAGTCGAATCAAATGGAATTTCGAGACGAGCTGTGTTTTGGATAAATAGTCCAACTTGAGATCGGTATCAGAATTGGTTTCGATATAATTTCGAATGGAAATAGCTGTATCTACCTGTTGTTGATTGGAATAAAGTCGTTTCCAAACCACTTTCAACTTTTTCTGATAGAAGTTCATGCATGAACTAAATTAATCGAACATCGGAAACTATGCAAGCAACTGCTATTCTTTAATACATCTCACCGCCCCACCAAACCGAATATCATTTTCTGTAAACAGTAGGTCTGGACTTGGCGACAAGGATACTTGCATACGCTGCTCTCCTGTGAAGTCGGCCGTGTGGAAAGTCGCTATCGCTTGTGCTCCAGTAGCGTGACCAGTAATGGTACAATAGCCATTGGGCAAAGCAGCAAACCCAAATTCATCGGACCCAATCCCATCGGACCCAATCCAAGCAAAGTCTGCACGTAGGGCTGCTGAAGGCTCGGCGGCATACCCGTTGTTAAGGAGGTAACTTTCTAAGGCTCTAAAGTCGGCTTCTGTAGGGATTCTCCAACCTTCAGGCGCCAACTTCCCGCTTTCCAAAGCGGCATGACTATACAGCAGGCCATAGTAATCGGCGGGCAATTCTTCATCGTGTACGTTGTTTAAATCCCCCGTGAATGGCCAAGTGTACATTGGTGTGCTAGCACTGTTAAAGAACCAATCATCGTTGTTGGGAGCGGCAATGAATTCAGTGATGGCCGTGCCATCATTCAGCGACTGTGTTTTTAAATTCTCTGCCATCCATTCTTGATCGCCAATAGTAATGATATTATACACATTACCATCTACATCAGTGACTGTGGTTACGGGAGTAGGTGGCTCTGGAATAGCCCCATCATCATCGTTACAGCTTTGAAAAAATAATACGCAAGCAAAGAGTAGTGGTACTAGAAAAGTTTTCATGAGTGTGATTTACCTCTAGTATACAAGAAGATTTTAAAAAGCGTTGCTTGCAAGTAAAATTTAACCTCATTGACCCATTTGAAAGACTCGGATTGCGACGCCCCGCGCGCGAAAAAAGTCTCAAACGGCAAACACATTACTATTCACCCAAATGGGTGATAAATACCCTGTTTTATTGAATGACATTTGACCAAATAAACGACCTAAAAACAACAAGATGAAATATCTATTAATCGTTCTGTCCTTTTTATTAATAAGTGAAGTATGCGCACAAAAGCCGACGGGCGTAAGTGTGGTAATAGAGTATACTGGCGATCAGAATTTCTATGAAGCTTTTCCATCTAAGTTCAATGAGAACTGTTTTAAAGCCAAAAAGAGCTACAAGATGGTTTTAGT
>JAHQVX010000092.1 GCA_019634125.1 Saprospiraceae bacterium | reverse complement strand
TTGGCAGTACTCCTCGGCCATCTTCACCATGTTGGCACTGCCGATAAACAAGGGCACACGCTGATGAAGCGCCTTCGGCGCTTCATCCAAGGTACGAACGAACCCATCCGAAGATCGGCCGCCGGCTTGCTCAACAATAAATGCCAATGGATTGCATTCATACAATAATCGCAACTTACCCTCCGGCCGATCGAGCGTAGGTGGATACATGAAAATCCCGCCCTTAATCAGGTTGCGGTGGAAATCGGCTACGAAGGAGCCGATATAACGTAAACTAAACGGCTTCTTCCCGTCTTCCTCGCCCATACAATAACGAATGTAGTCCTTTACCGACTCCGGGAACTTGCTGAAATTTCCCACATTCACAGAAAACAAATTCCCATTCTCAGGAATGCGAATATTCGGGTGCGACAAACAAAACTCGCCAATGGATGGATCCAAGGTAAAGCCATTCACACCTTTCCCAGTTGTATATACTAACATCGTGCTCGAACCATAAATGATATAACCCGCAGCTACCAAGTCACTACCCTTCTGCAAGAAATCATCAAGCCGACAAGGACCTTCTTCAGATGTCCGTCGGTAAATCGCGAAAATTGTCCCGATAGATACGTTTACATCAATATTCGACGACCCATCCAGGGGATCGAACAAGACGGCATATTTAGCATTCGCAGTTTCATGTGTAGGAATAACTTTGAAATCGTCTTGTTCCTCAGAAGCATAACCACAAGCTTGGCCAGAATTCTTAAGGCAGTTGATCAAGGTTTCATCTGCGAATTCATCTAATTTTCGCACTTCTTCGCCCTGAATATTTTGACGGTCGGTGATGCCGAGAATATCTACAAGCCCTGCCTTATTCACCTCTCGGTTAATAATTTTTGCTGCTACGCCAATATCGCGCAACAATCCAGAAAGCTCACCAGTACTGAAAGGGAAATCTTTTTGCCTTTGAATGATAAATTCATCTAACGTAATGATTTTACTCATTTTTGCCTCTTATTTTTACCGCCTTTTAAGAAAGCGCAATGATAAGGCGATCTATCCAGTATATCACCCTCGGCGCATTGTATAGAAAACACTAAGAACAACATGGGAATTCGGGTATTTAAGTTTGGTGGCGCATCGGTGAAAGATGCCGACAGCGTGAGAAATGTAACAAACATTATTCAGCAACATGCGTCCAAACCCTTGGTTGTAGTGATCTCAGCTATGGGTAAAACCACGAATGCTATGGAAAAAGTCGTCAATACCTACTTTGACGACGGCGATGCCTTTACAGCATTAGAAACGGTGAAAACAGCGCATCAGCAAATCATCGATGATTTGTTTGAAGAAAGTGAACGCGAAGCGGTGTATCAAAGCGCGCTCAATCACTTTGTGGAAGTGGAATGGGCTATCGAAGATGGGCCGGTGGACACCTATGATTATGTCTACGATCAAATTGTATCGGTTGGTGAATTGGTGTCGACCAGCATTGTGGCAGCTTACTTGAAGAAACAAGGCGTGGCTGTTCAGTGGGTGGATGCACGAGGGCTAATTAAGACAGATCGAACCTTCCGAGAAGGGAAGATCGATTGGCCAGCAACAACTGCACAAGTACTGGAGGAACTCCAGCCAATAGTGGGTAATAAAGTGGCCATTACTCAGGGTTTTATCGGCTCCACGGATGACAATGAAACCACGACGCTAGGCCGAGAAGGTTCCGACTTTACCGGCGCAATTCTAGCCAACCTTCTCAATGCGGAGACACAAACCATTTGGAAAGATGTGCCTGGCGTGCTAAATGCGGATCCGCGGAAGTTTGAGGGCACTCAACTCATTGAAGAATTAAGCTATAAAGAAGCTGTGGAGATGACGTATTACGGGGCTTCGGTCATTCACCCAAAAACGATTAAACCGCTTCAAAACAAAGGTATTCCGCTCATTGTGCGCTCGTTCATTGATCAAGAGAATACCGGCACGCGAATTTCCTCAGGCGGCAAGCCCGATATTGACGTTCCGGTGATAATTAAGAAAGTAGAACAACACTTGATTCAATTTACGACCAAAGATTTTTCGTTTATCGGCGAGCAACAGATGTATGAGATTATGAAGGTTTTCGCCCGATACAACATCGATATCAACATGATGCAAAACGGAGCCATCCGTTTTGCAGTCCTCGTCAACAACTGGCCAGAAGACATAGCAGCCATCCGTAAAGATTTAGAACCCTATTTCGATTCCTATGTGACCAGCGACTTAGAACTTCTCACCTTACGCCACTACAACGAAGAGGATATTGAACAATTCCTCACCAACAAAACCATATTACTCGAACAGAAGACAGCAGTGAACTACCAGGTGGTGTTCAAAGGTTGATCTATTGAACATACTTGATTCTAGCTGCAAAGCGTTATAGCTCATCTAAGCTATAAACAATGCATCTTTCAAAAATGATCTTAGTCACCTTAATCGGTTTGGTTCCCTGTTCCAGGATGAGCAGACTAAATTAATTACCAATTAAAACGAATTTTATATTCTCCATTTTCCTTTTAGTTTCACGTACAAATGGAAGCACTAAAAAACTTTGAAAAGCTCAGAAAAGTCCTGTCTTCATTCGATAACGGACTGGAAATAAAGAAAGATGCTCCGGATTATTATTATTTAAACACCAACAAGAAAGTGAAGGACAAAACCATGTTTTTTGGAGCAGTCCAAATCCGGAAAAGCTATGTGGCCTATCACCTATATCCTGTTTATACCCATCCCGAACTCTTAGATGGAATTTCAGAGGATCTAAAAAAACGGATGCAGGGCAAATCCTGTTTCAATTTTAAAAAGGACATCACCGAAGATCAATTAAACGGCATTAACGCCCTGACCAAAGCGAGTTACGAAAAGTATCTTGAGAACGGATACATTGAAGAGAAGTAGAGCATTACATAGAATTGTGAATAGCTATTAACAGAAATCCTATTATTATTACAGCGAGCACCATGGATCAACGCTTAGTTCATATAGGTTATCACAAAACAGCGACCAGCTGGATGCAGGATCAGTTGTTTGTCTCAAGCAGTAAACACTTCGTTTCCCTCTCTAAAAATGAAAAAGGGAATAGTACGCTGGCGAATTACTTCGTCTACGACGAAGAAGGTTACTTGTTAAGCTCTTTTAAAACCAATGAGCAAAAGATCATAGAAAAGTATTCAGAGATCGTTCAGAATATCGGGAAACATGCTGGAAAGATTGAAGTCATGTCCCATGAACGTCTATCAGGTAATCCACATAGTTCTGGTTTTGATTCTTCCATCATTGCTCAACGTATACAACAGGTATTTCCGCATTCAAAAATCCTTATCGTCATCCGAGAGCAAGTCTCTTGGATTCTTTCGAACTATTTTCAATACTTATCCATAGGCGGGACGCATAGCCTAAAAAAGTATTTAACGTTGAAATACGACGGCAAACGGCCAGGTTTTTCACCTTCGCATATAGAGTACCATATGCTTATACAGGAATACTTTAACCGGTTTGGTAAAAACAATGTACTCGTTCTACCTTATGAATTACTCAAAACTGATAGGGAGAAGTTTATAACCCAACTCGGAGCGTTTTTAGACGTTGACCTTGATCAGGAAGACCTTGATTTCACCAAAAAAATCAATTCGAAAACCAATCACTTCCTCAATTACAAGCTGAGGTTTCTGAATCCCCTACTCGTTTCGAGTTCTGTAAATAATAATTCCAGCTTATATAGAACAGCTTCTAAGAAAGTGATACAAAACTTAATAGGTCTATTCAGTCGGTTTATTCCGAATCGTAAAAATGATGCCCTCAAGAAGAATTTCGAACAACAAATACGTGCATGGGCAGCGGATAGATATAAGGAGACAAACGGCATCACCGAAGAATTAACAGGCTTAGATTTAAAGCGGTTGGGATATCAGGCTTCTGGTCAGCTTGTAAGTGACGATTGATGGCAAGAATTCTGAGCCGCTAATAAATACAAGAAGAATGGAAGTTAACCACTACTTAGCCGACCGACTTGAAGAAGTATTGATTAATGGAAAATGGATTTCGAATACGAACTTCAAGGAACAACTCCTTACCCTAAGCTGGACTCAAGCAGTCCAAAAGATAGAATCATGCAATACTATTGCGGATTTAACCTTCCACATTAATTATTATATCGCAGGACTAATCAGCGTGCTTAATGGAGGAGCACTCGACATACGCGACACGTATAGTTTTGATGCGCCGCCAATAACCTCTGAACAAGACTGGGAAGATTTAGTGAACAAATTTTACCTTGACGCTGAGGTTTTTATTGAACAGGTTCGAAACATGACCACTGAAGAAATCAGGTCTGATTTCGTAGACAAGAAATATGGTACCTATTGGAAAAACATTGATGCTATCATTGAACATTGCTATTACCATCTTGGACAAATAGTTCTATTACGAAAACGGCTTCATTAAGCTGCTACTCTGACTAAGTAACTGAAGCGCACTTCGATACGTTCTATTTCTCAAAATACCTTTAATTTTAGTAGACCTTAAATCCTCGATGATGCCAGAAGTCACAGCCAAAAAGAACGACCAAGTTGCAAACATGAACTTTGGGTCCATTTATCCGCACTATCTGAACCGAATTGAAAAGCATGGACGCACGAAAGCTGAGTTGGATAAAGTCATTACTTGGTTAACGAATTACGATCAAAAGACACTAGAATCCTACATTGCTGGAAAAGGAAGTTTTGGCGATTTCTTCAAAGGAGCCACACTTCATGAAAATGCCCATCTTATAAAAGGTGTAGTTTGCGGGTATCGAATTGAAGACATTGCTGAGGAATTTGCCCTGTATCGAGATTGTCGTCGAATGGAGAAACTTATTGACGAATTGGCTAAAGGACGGAAAATGGAGAAAATCCTACGAGTAGCCCCATGACATTTTCGGATCGCGTGGAATATATCGGTAAATTCCCAACCCTAGTTTAAGAATATGGAAGCATTGAACGCTCAGCAGCTCATCCTCAATAATATCAGCAGATTTATAACTCTCTCAGAGTTAGAATCTGAACGCTTTCTTTCCTTGCTTAAACCGATCCAGTTAAAGAAAAAAGCCTTCTTGTTGCGTGAAGGGGATATCGCAAAACACGAATACTTCATTACGAAAGGCTGTTTGAAAGTCTATTCTATCGACTTAAATGGTGCGGAACATATCTCCATGTTTGGGATTGAAGATTATTGGACGACAGACATGGCCAGCTTTATTTCTAAAACGCCTTCCAACTTTTTTATAGAAGCCCTAGAAGATACCGAGTTACTGGCGATTTCCAGATCTAATTACGACATCCTCTTCAAAGAAATCTCCAAATTCGAGCGCTTTTATCGCATTTTATACCAACGCTCGTTGATGAGTTATATTCGACGAACCAATCACACCATTTCTTTAACAGCTGAGGAAAGGTATCTACGATTTAAATCCCGTCACCCACAACTCTTAAGTAGGATTAAGCAAAAAGATTTAGCCGCATACATTGGGGTGACTCCGGAATTCTTAAGTATGATTAAGTCAAAAATGAAAAAAAGCGCAAAGGCTTAAACTAGTTTAATTTTTTTCATCGGAACAATCTTGATTTTTGAATCATCAAAAATCAAAACCAGAAAACATGAAAAAAGTCGTGACATTAGCCGGAAGCAATAGCAAAACATCCATTAACCAGCAGTTGATTGATTATACAGTGACTCTATTACCTGGAATTGAAGAAATCCCTATCAATTTAAATGACTATGACCTGCCCATTTATGGCGTAGATTATGAGGCTGAAAACGGCATTCCAACGATGGCAACGGAACTCTACACCATTTTCCAAGAAGCAGATGGCTTTGTGATTTCTCTGGCGGAACATAACGGATCTTACACCGCAGTATTCAAGAATGTAATCGATTGGTTATCGAGAATAAAGCAAACATTTTGCAATCAAAAACCTCTGTTACTAATGTCTACTTCTCCGGGCGGCAGGGGTGGTAAAACCGTGCTTCAATCTGCAGTAACCACATTCCCTTTCTTAGGAGCGGAAGTAGTAGGGAGTTTTGCTTTCCCAGGTTTTTATGAACACTTTTCTGAGGGCCAAATCCAGGAAGCTTCTTTAAAAGCGGAACACTCCGATCAAGTTGCTGCATTTATAAAAGATCTAGGATAACATTAGAAATTGTTTAACTTAATCCCCACGACCATTAACTAACACCTAATAAATAAACATGGACAAAGCATTACAGACGATGGTTAACAACATGCCGGAAAAGACAGGCAAATCGTTAGAAGCATGGAAGGTCATTTTAAAAAAGAAAGCCTTTGCAAAGCACTCTGAAGGGGTGAAGTATTTAAAAACGGAGTTTGGGGTTACTCATGGTTTTGCCAATACTATTGTGACGTTATCAAAAGAAGAAGAGCAAGCACCAGTAGATCTAGTGGAAACGCAGTATACAGGCAAGGAGTCTTTAAAACCGATTTATAATACCTTGATCCAATTTGTTAATGGCTTAGGTAATGACGTCACTATAACGCCAAAGAAAAGCAGTGTTAGCGTAATTCGAAAACGGCAATTCATATTGATCAAGCCCGCTACAAAAACCCGAATCGATTTAGGTTTTAAGCTGAAGGATAAACCTATTACTGAACGACTGGAAAACTCGGGTCCATTCGGGACCATGTGTACACATCGAGTGCGTTTGACGGATGAGTCCCAAGTAGATCAAGAATTAAAAAAGTGGATTACAGAGGCTTATGAAAAGTCGATCTGATCGCTTTTAATAGTTTGAAAGCCGGTGCGCATTGCGTATTATGTAGTCTGTTATGCAAGAAAGTCTTATCCTCATTTTAGGTGGAATCGGTGGTGCTGTTTTCACTTTTCTATTACAGAAAGCCGGTTGTTCGGCAGTAGTTGCTTCATGTATTGTTGGATTAATTGGTGCACTAATTGGTCACTTCACCCTATCCAGCCACCTTCCACTAATTGTTTTTTGTGGTTCGTTTGTGGGTATGACTAGTCTTACTCTTGGTAGTATTCCCTTAATGATTTTAGGTGGTGCGCTTTGTGGTTTGGTGTATAAAATCTCTTTAAATGTATTTGCTGGTTACGGTGGTCGATTAGGAACCATTGCGTTTATAAGCACAGTAATTAGTGTCTATCTATTCTCGGCACTAAAGCAAGTAGTTAAATACAAGTCTAAGTCTTAGCATGCCTTCCCGATTTCTTGTAGTTCTATACATACTATCGGCCTGTATATCGGAACGATCGGAAGAAAAAGTGGATGAAGTGGTATTGGAAGAGCGAGTCCCTCAAACGGTAGAGGTTATAGCAGAAACAGGGGCTTATACGGATTATGAAGACAGTCTTCTCAACCAAGGTTTTGTGGACTTAGCAGCTGAAGACTCTACCCTATTGGTGGATTTAAAATATGCGAGTTCAGATAATTTTTTAGACACGGTATTGTATGGATCGCTCCACCACGCCTTCGGCGTGGTGGAATTGTCGGAGGAACTCCAGCTCGCCGGACAAATCCTACGCACTACCCACCCCAAACACCAACTCAAAGTCTTCGACGCCTTGCGGCCTCGAAGTATTCAACACGCCATGTGGGAGCAAGTGAAACACACCGATAAACGAAAATATGTCGCAGCCCCTTCTGGCTCAGGATCTATGCACAATTACGGCTGCGCAGTAGACTTAACCATCGTAGATTCCCTAGGTCAGGAACTGGATATGGGTTCTGCATTCGATTTCTTCGGACCTGCCGCAGAATATCGCTACAATTGGGACTTGCTTCGATCCGGTGAACTAAGTCAGGAACAAGTCGATAATCGAGTATTACTTAGGACGATCATGCGACAAGCAGGCTTCCACAGCATCGATTCCGAATGGTGGCACTTTAATCTCTCCAATCGAGAATACATTAAAAGTAAGTATACCATAGTGGATTAAAACCGCACAGACAATTTCGCATTCAAGCGACGCCCGGTTAAATCGTTTGGCACCGCATAAATCGTTTGATCGGGTGTGAACACCCATTGAAACGACTGAGTATTATCGTTGTCGAACATATTGAAAACTTCTGCCGTTAACCACACCGATTTCAATTTTTCAAATGGATTGTTCGGCAGCCTCGCTGCGCGCTTGCCCTTTAGATTGGCAGCAAACCCCACATCAAATCGAGTATAAGATGGCACTTCAAAAGTATCATCAAGTCGGTTGCCATTCGCGATACCCACTGGGAATCGCCCACCGTAATTACCCAACAACTTCACACGGAAATTTTTGTTATTTGGAAAATAGTCTTGAAACAACATAGAGGCATTCACCCGTTGGTCGGTTGGGCGACGAACCACGCCTTGGCCTTCAATGTCTTCTTCGGTTTTGAGAAACGACAAACTGACCCAAGACTCGGCATCTTCAACAAATTCACCGAAAAATCGGAAGTCGAGTCCGGCCACATAAGCCGATGCATTGTTCTCTCCTAAATATCGAATTCTTAAGACATCATATTCATACGGAATCACATCCCAAAGGTCTTTATAGTAGGCTTCAGCCGTGAATCGAACGGGAAGTTCGCGCCATTCGAACTTAATATCCGTACC
Source organism: Saprospiraceae bacterium (assembly GCA_019634125.1). Taxonomy (GTDB): domain Bacteria; phylum Bacteroidota; class Bacteroidia; order Chitinophagales; family JAHQVX01; genus JAHQVX01. The sequence goes on along the minus strand of JAHQVX010000092.1, from coordinate 2,236 downwards.
AACAATGGTTTGAAACGATTTCTGGGCAACAATATTGGTATTTACAGAACCATCTCGACGTCTTAAATCACGATACAGCGGATGTTGCTGGTATAGTCCTGCAGCGCCTTTAAAGACCACGTCGCTAGTCCAATCGGGTCGGAAAGAAAATTGTAATCGCGGGCTAATCAGCGTTTCTTCTGTAAAGGAGGAGTTGCTCATTCGAGCCCCAGCAGTAAGTACAATATTCCCAGCTTCGTCGAGGAGCCAAGTATCTTGCAAGTGGCCCGATACGATGTTATTATCGATGGAATTCGCAGCTTGAACTTCCTCGCGAAAGACAGTGGCCACAGGCATTCCAGGCAAGGTTAAGCTGGTTGTATCCAACTGATCTAACTCGTAGACCCGATCGGTGAATTCTTGAGCCTTGTAGCCCACTCCCCACGAAAGGAAGTGCTTGCCATTGGCCAGCTCTCTAAAGCCTGTATGCTGGAGATTGAGGATGGTGCTTTCCAAGTAATTGTCGACAATATCGGTTTGGAGTCCTGCAGCCAGAGTATCTACTTGAGTGCCTGCAATGGGATCGAGGAAGCCGAGTAAATAGTCTGAGGTAATGTTAATGTCTTCAGATTCGGTGCCCGAGTGTGCAGAGAGGTTAAACTTTAAAACAGTTTGGTCGTTGGGCGCAGTGGACAGGGAAACACCGCCGAAGGCGGTGGTGAATTCATCTTCTTCCGCACCATCTAAGTCGGCCGAAAAAGTGAGGATATTATTGATGTTTCCAAAGTTACTGCTCTGAACATCAGGCACAAAGTCATACACCGTTCGTCCATAATAACCTAATGCTTCTAAAGTCGTTCGTTCAGATACCGCATAACTTAACAGCAATTGCCCATCCTGACTGTAGGGATTATACTCGCCTGCTTCATCTAGCGTATTTAACAAATATTTATTCGTTTGATAACGCGCGCCACCGAGGTAACTGAACTTCCCGTTCTTACTTTGATTTTGCAAATGAGCTCCAGCTCCTAAGAAACCGAGGTAGGCACCACCAGCAGAAGTAGTAGGCTGCTTATATGTAATATCTAGGACGGAGGATAGCTTATCGCCATACAAGGGTTCAAATCCGCCAGATGAGAAATATATATTCCCCGTTAGATCGGGATTGATAATACTTAAACCTTCTTGTTGCCCGCTTCGAATGAGCTGAGGCCGATAGACTTCAAAGCCATTGATATAGACCAAGTTCTCATCGAAATTTCCACCTCGAACACTGTATTGGGATGACAATTCATTGGAGGAATTCACTCCAGGCAATGCTTTTAACAATGCTTCCACTCCACCAGTAACAGCTGGTAAATCTTCAAGAAGTTCTCCATCAATTGTTGTGGCACTTACTTGGTCTCTTGTTTTTTCCTCCTGAGATATCACCACATCTTCAATCAATGTAGCTTGCTTAACTAAGTCGACATTCAACCGTTTCTTTTGACTAGGCTGTAGGGTAATCGTGTAGAGTTGGTTCTCGTATCCAACGAAACTAATTTCCACCAAAAGTGGCGTATCTGCTGGCACTTCAATAGTGTAAACACCATTTTCATCCGTAACCGCGTTTATGGCTTGATTCACTAACTCAATTCGAGCACCAGACAGTTGTTCACCAGCTGTATTCTTTACTTTTCCGAAAAGTGTGGCTTGCTGGGCCGAAACTGAAACGGTAAGGCTAATGAAAAGAAAGAGTCCGATGATTCGTTTAAACATGCATCAATTTTTCAATCATTTGAATCGGACGTTCTGCTTTAAATACGGCACTACCGGCTACTAGCACCTGTGCGCCAACATATACTAACTGACGGGCATTGGCTATGGATACGCCCCCATCAATTTGAACTTTTGCAGTACTATTCGTTTTTGCTTTTAATTCATGAAGTTCGCTGACTTTCGAATACGTGTGTTCAATAAAGCTTTGTCCGCCAAAACCAGGATTGACCGACATGATGCAAACCAAGTCTAGGTCATGTAAAATATCTTTAAGGACTTGTACTGGCGTGTGCGGGTTTAAGGCTACACCTGCTTGCATACCTTCTGCTTTAATTGCTTGAATGACTCGATGTAAGTGATCACATACTTCGTAATGCACAGTTAAGTTCTGCGCTCCAGCAGCCGCATAGTCTTTAATGTATAGCTGCGGGTTGGAAATCATTAAATGCACATCTAAGAACTTATCTGTTGCGGAGTTTATTGCTTTAATAATCGGCAA
>JAHQVX010000091.1 GCA_019634125.1 Saprospiraceae bacterium | reverse complement strand
ATATCGATCTGACCCAGCAGTTGCCTCCCGATTTTGAAAGCGAGGTGGTGTATACAAGCCGTCCTCATTAGAGGAACGAAAGAAAAAAGCATAGTCTGTGTAAAGCGAAAAGTTTTCAGTAGGCTTTACTTTAAGGTTGGGATGAAACCCGTTAAGATTAACTGGTGTATTTACCGCTGCTAAACTATATATAGCAGGGTTTACAAATAAAGGATTGTAGGAATTAAGTGTCGCGTCACCTAGATCTCTGTCGCCTGATGAATAATCAAATTTCAAACCGATCTGCGGTTCCCAAGAAGCATTTGGGACTATGTATTTGTAGTCAAATTCTACATTAAAAGCGCTGATAGTTGCATCTGCTAATTTCCCAAATTGGTAAATAAACTCCGTATTGAAAACCATGTTCTTTCCGATAGACCCATATCTTCGGATTCCAAAGGAGTGTCGAGTCTCTTCACCACTAAGATCACTAAATGATGATGCGTTTGAGTGAAACCCTAAGTAATACAACTGTGTGTTCCCTATGACTTTATGGACTTCAATATCGGAGTACACTCCCCATATACTCGGGTTAGGTACATCTTGTTCCAAAAGTGTGAACTCATTGTCCAATGCCCCAAATTGAGATAATACTTCTTTACCATAAAAAAGATCGATTTTGTTTCCCCTGAATTCATAATCGGCCATTCCTAAATCAAAACTTCTACGCATATTGGGACCATTTCTTCTAGCAATCAATCGTGCTGCGCCATAGTCTAATTCTTTTCTACCGAAAGTAAACGCAAGCTCGTTCTCCTGAGTCGGGATGCTAAACTCCAAGTATGCCTGATGTATAGCAAAATCTTCATCCTCGAGGGCTTGTGGTTCGTTCGAGCTAGTAAGGCCATGAATTAAATCTGTAAAAATTCTTATGTGGTTGCCGAGATGTAGGTCTCCATGCAGGTTTAGCCGTTGAGAATAGTAGGAAAGATCTTCTTCGCTATTGTTTTCATTGGTTGTGCTTTCAAATCGGGGCCTGTAATGTCCGCCTAAACTTAAATAACTCGTTTTAGACTGATTTAATGAAATGAATTTCAAGTCTTGCGCGAATATTGTTTCATATTCATTTGCACTTTCTTCATCCTTTAAATAACTGTAGTCTTCTTCAGCTGGATCTGACTTAAGGCTGGGAGCCGCTCTTTTATCTGTTTGAGCTTGCATCCCAGTAAAGCATAAGAACATAGGTAAGCATAGCAAAGTGTTTAGGAAGTTCATTGGAGTACAGTAGGTTTACTTCTATAAAAGTAAGCCACCTAATTAGGCTGTGCATTGAAATGGATTAAGAAATCAACGTATTGAGTGTACGTACTTTTTCTTTGTGGAACACCCTCATCGTAACATCAGCTGAATAAGGGTTACTCTGCAAGCTGTTATTCCTTCGTTGGGGCCTCAGATTGCAAGGTAGCTATATCACTGATTAATTCATTGACTGAATTCTTGTTTAGCCCATTGTAAATGCCTCTAAGATGCCCTTTGCCATCAATTAGAAAAAAGTGCTCTGTATGCAAAAAATCGTCTTCCCCTTTGGGCTCGCCTAGATCTTCCTCTGCGAAGTAAGATTTTCTACCTAGCTCGTAAATCTCTTGGCGTTGTCCGGTTAGCAAGTGCCACTTCCCAGATTGAATTCCTTTGTTCTCGGCGTAGGCTTTCAGTACTGACACAGAATCTTTTTCGGGAGTTACAGAATACGATAAAAGGACTACAGACGTGTCAAGCGCAAATGCATCTTGTACTAAGGATAGATTATTGGTCATGCGTGGGCATATGCCGGGACAGGACGTGAAGAAAAAATCAGCTACGTGGATTTTACCCGCTAACGTTTGATCCGTAATTTTTTCACCGTCCTGATTCAAGAACTCGAAAGGAGCAATGGTGTGAAAATCGTCGAGCTGTTCAGCGTTAACATCTAGCCAATTGGGCGTAAATGTAGCATCGTTGTAATAGGGTAATGCTCGAATGTTTTCTTTCTGTTTGCAAGAATGGAATAACACCATGAAGAGCAACAGCTTACCGAATAGTTTTAATGACTTCTTCTTCCAATTCATAACAAAGTTGTGCGCGTTTTAAGCCAAAGATCCGACCTGCTTTGGCTTCGTAATTATTATAGAGTTTTCCGTTTTCTCTCCAGGTTTGTTGGATGCCTTCTTCTACACCAAAATTTAATTGGATGCGTTTGAATTTCGCTCCATTTTCATACCATTGTTCTTGTGTTCCATGGGCAATGCCGTTGTCGAAATTTGAGGTTGACCTCAAATTTCCATTCAACCACCAAGTTCTGGTCTCTCCATGCAACTTTCCATGTACATATTCGCTTTGAAAGCTTAACGTGCCATCACTAAACCATTTTTTATATAGCCCGTGTCGTTTCCCAGCAACATAATCAATAGAGCTGGCAGTGGTTGCGTTCGCATACTCCGTGATTACTCGACCTGTAAACGGGAAATCTTCATAATAGACGATGCCTTCATTCGCATTCAAGAAAGTTTCCGATTCATGCACGCAAAATAGTTCCTCTTCAAGTATTCGAGAAGAATGAACTCCTTGACAAGCTATGCTTGTCAAGAAAATACAGCTGAAATAGATCTGCCTACTGAATAGCACTTGGAGTTCCTTGATAATTGCCTGGAAATAGAATGTAGTACTGATTTAAGTACAATTCATTTTGAATATGATAATGATATTCCTCACTACTTGTATGCTGTGTGGTACTAAAATGCCCGCCTGACTCGTCTAAATCTGTAGGATAAGTTCCTGTGGAATTACACTTCCTTCCATACAGGAAAAAGCCATCCGACATGATGCCAATCAAGGCTTCGTCATCACTCGACCAAGCTTTTGGCTCTAAGTGATAGTGGTAACTTTGAGGCCCAGTGTGAGCCGCGGTGTAATCTAGAGAGGGAATAGCATTGTCTAGAGGCACATTGGGGCCTTCTTGATCATTATAAATGACTGCTCCGCTTACAGCTAATCCGATAGGACCTAATCCAGTAGCACTTGAACCCGCCGCAAGACTTGGGCTGGCGTCTACCCTAAGCGTATATGAGCCATTGAAGTTATCGATATTTCCGGGAGCCATCGCCTGATACGTGGTCACAGTGGGTTCTACAAACAATGGGTGTGTATTCGACCAATAAGGTGATGTATGGTTCGGTAACCCATTGGTTTCTATTACAAATTCGTCGCCATCGGCATAAATCGTATAGCTTTCTGAATCAAATGCTGAGAAGGCGGCATGGAGTTCTGCATCTGGAATAGGATCGGTAGTGGAGGTATCGTCGTCGCCACAAGCTAGAAATAGAAAAGCGCTCAAAAAAAACAAAGACAAATTTTTCATAGGTTGAATTTGTTAGTTCTGACGATAGTTATCGAGCTAAACCTTCGCGGATGCAATTAATTCGGACTGTTTTGTTCTAATTCGTAACGCCTCATGGGCATGCTGTCAATAAGAACAAACAGTTCTTCTCGGCTGAAAAAAGAATTTTCTTTTCGAGCTTTAACGCCACCATCTAAACCAATCAACAGTACTTGGAATCCTTTGTTTGTATGGGCAACGCCACGTTGGTCGATAAGCTTAAGTTTTCGATCTTCAAATGAAACATCCAATGGAGCAAGCCGTTTAGCCTGTTCTAAAAATGGACCATCTGAAAGTGTAGAGTTCTGTACCACTACTAATCTGTTTTCCCACTTGTAAGCCGATAGGTCTTCTTGTTGAGATTTGACATCGGTAGCGATCAACAGCATAAGCAGAAAAAAGAATACGGATAAATTGTTGTACACGCTAATAAATACAACGTTGAATTAGGTCTGGTTTTATGGTGTAGAATACCTTATGGTGTTCTGAATCATTTTCATGGTTTCGATACTTTCCTCGGAATCAGTCCCATTAAAATTTTTCGTGTCTTGGAAACTAATGAAATGTGACTTTTCGTCCTGCGAATTCAATTTAACCATATCATAAGTCAATTGCTCGCCTAATAAATTGACGCGTATTCGTTTTCCTTCATGTTCTTTATCGTCTATCGTAAAAGTGAAGTCAGAAATAGTACAGTTTTCCCGACCAAAGCCCTCAGCTATTTCGCTGACTAACTCCTCCAATTCAAAGTCAATAATCATTTCAAAATAAACAACCACAAAGTAGTTCCCGTCTAGTGTCCACATTTTAGAGGCTAGATCTTCTTCGAATTCGAAGGCATAGAACGTAGGATAGTTGAACTGAAGCAGTCCATAATCAAAAGTGAGAATATCAGAGGTCTTTACCGTGATTTCATTCCCATCAATAGAGAGTGTGCCTCCATCTTTGACTTGATGGGTTTTTCCATTCACTGTTACATCGAGGTAAAGGGTAGGGGCTTCTGTTTCGGTTTGACTAAAAAGATGTGTTGAGCTGAAAAAAGTAAGCCCTAAAAGAAGTAGTATTGCTTTCATATTTTACAGGAATAGCCTAAATCATAAACCTAAGCATTATTTGATCTTCAGGCAAATTTCTATTCAACTTGTTGAATAGAGGTAACACTTCTAAACCTTAAGCGTATAACTTACGTATATAAGCACGTATGAAAAAACTATTATTGGGAATTGCAGGATGCGTCGCCTACATATTCTCTTTCAGCCAGACGGCCCAACTTAGTGGGTATGTAAAGGACGCATCAACAGGGGAGACACTCATCGGAGCTAGTGTTGTTCAATACGAGAGTAATGCAGCAGTATTAACCAATGAGTATGGCTTTTATTCTTTTCAAGTACCAAGTGGCGATGTGGAAGTCACCGTCTCTTATGTCGGCTATCAAACCACGAAAGAAACCGTTACTATTTCTGGGGATACTCAATATTCCATAGAGCTTACCCCAGATGCACTGGCTTTAGAAAGTGTAGAAGTAGTGTATGATGAAGGTAGTCGAAAGTTAGAAACAGCTGAGATGAGTTCCCATACTTTAGATGCTCAAACCATCAAGTCTATTCCTGCTGTTTTGGGCGAAGTGGATTTGGTGAAATCTATCCAGCTATTGCCAGGTGTGACCAATAACGGCGAAGGGTCTAATGGCTTTAATGTGCGTGGTGGATCTGAAGACCAAAACTTGGTGTTGTTGGATGAAGCGATTATTTACAATTCTGCGCATGTGCTGGGTTTTTTCTCCGTATTTAACAATGATGCTATCAAGGATGTGAAGCTGTACAAAGGCGGGATTCCGCCCAAGTTTGGAGGCCGAGTCAGTAGTGTGTTGGATGTGCGGCAGAAAGATGGAAATGATAAGCGACTTGGCGTGTCTGGAGGTTTGGGTATTATTTCGTCACGTTTATTGGTGGAAGGGCCCATACAAAAAGAGCGAAGCTCTTTTTTAGTGGCTGGACGTACTACTTACCTCGATCCATTCCTAGAAATCGTTGACAATCCCAACCGAATTAATTTCTACGATTTAAACGCTAAAGCCAGCTTCGAATTGAATGAAAACAACGAGTTGTTCTTGTCGGGCTATTTTGGAAATGATCGATTTAAACTGGCGGAGTTGTTTGAAAACTCGTACGGCAACGAAACTGCGAACTTGCGTTGGAATCATGTGTATTCGAATGATGTGTTCTCGAATTTATCGCTCGTTTACAGCAAGTATCGCTACAATTTAGATTTTGCGGCATTAGACTTTGAGTGGGATTCGGGCATTAATAACCTGAACATGAAGTATGATGTACAGTACTTTGCGGGGAATAATTTAGACCTCAATATAGGCTTAAGCGCTATTGGCTATGAGTTTAATCCTGGAGAAATCCGCCCGACTACGGAGGATTCTTCCATTAATTTCGAGCGCCTCGATCAGAAATTGGCCTTGGAGGGTGGTTTATATGCTTCTGCGAATCAACAAGTTTCCCCGAAATTATCTGCTGAGTACGGAGTGCGCTACTCTAATTTTTTCCGGTTTGGTGGGCAGCCCATTAGCACTTATGCGAACAGTCCAGTGTTATTTGATCCGCTAACAGAAGTGTATAGGAGTGCCGATCCCACTGGGGAGGAGGTCTTTGACGAGTCTGATGTAATTCGGGATTTTCACAATTTCGAGCCTCGAGTTGCTTTGTCTTACAAAGCAACAGACAATACCGCGATTAAAGCCAGCTTCAACCGAATGGCGCAATACATTCACCTGATTTCCAATACAACTACGCCCACACCCTTAGATGTATGGGCTCCAAGTGGGCCGTTTTTCGAACCGCAGTTAACCAACCAGTTTGCAGCTGGCGTCTTTCACGCAATCGAAGACAGTCCCTATACCGTTGAATTGGAGGGCTATTACAAAACCACCGATAATCGGGTCGATTATATTGATGGGGCGGATTTGATTGGGAATAATAACATTGAGCAGGTCACGCTAGTAGGCGAGATGGAGTCTTACGGTGCTGAACTTCTCGTGCAGAAAACCGATGGCGATCTCACAGGCTGGTTGTCTTATACGCTTGCCCGAGCGCAGCAGCGAACTCCCGGTGGCACCGCAGGTGGCCCGGGAATCAATAACGGCGAGTGGTACCTCACCAACTTCGATCGAACGCACGACCTCTCCGTTACCGGGCTCTACGAATTCAACGACAAATGGCAGTTTTCTTCCACCTTCGTCTTCCAAACGGGAAGACCAGTGACCTATCCAAATGCCCAATATAGTTTCCAAGATGTGGCCGTTGCAAACTTTGCTCCCAGGAATAGTAATCGACTAACTCCTTATCATAGACTAGATATGGCTGCCATACTTACTCCACGGAAGAATGCAGACAAAAAACTCAAAGGCGAATGGGTCTTTGGAGTCTATAATGCCTATAATAGGAAGAATGCGAACTCCATTACGTTCGCGGAAAATTTCGATACCAATGAAAACGAGGCTACACGCTTAGCCATTTTCGGAATCGTGCCTTCAGCCACCTATAATTTTAAATTTTAAATATGAAGAACTACATATTATATAGCTGTTTCATCGCCTTCACTTTTCTAGCTTGTGAAGATGTGATTGATGTGGATGTAGATTCCATAACACCCCGATTAGTTGTAGAAGGCGGTATTGAGTGGGAGAAGAATACTACAGGAAATGTGCAACGAATTCGGCTGTCTCAATCCACCGATTTTTTCGATGAAAGTAGTCCAGCAGTCACCGATGCGCAAGTAGTCATGAATCAACTGAATTCAACAAATTCTTATGCGTTTCTTCACGTAGACAATGGCTGGTATGAAATCACCGATTTTGAACCAGTTATTGGGGCCACCTATGAGTTATTGATCGATTACGATAATCAGAGCTTTAGAGCAGTAGAAACCATGATTTCTGTACCTGAAGTAGCCCGGATAGAACAAACGACTGCATTAGCGTTTGATGGTGGAGATGAAGTCAGTATTGATTTCTATGCCAATGATCCAGCCGGGCAAGCCAATTTCTATTTAGCCAACTACTTGGTCAATGATGATCCCACCCCGTTCATTTTTGTGGCCGACGATGATTTTCTTGATGGGAATGAGCTTCCATTTTTCTATCGCCAGTCGTTTGTAGACGATGAAGAAGAGCTTTTACCCAACGATGTAGTGAATATCGAATTTTTAGGTATTTCGGAAGACTTTTACAATTACATGTTTGTATTTACAGAGCAGGTTTTTGGCGGCTTTGGGCCGTTCTCTACAACACCAGTCGAAATCAGAGGAAATGTAGTGAACCAGACTCGCCCAGATGAAAACGCATTTGGATTTTTCTATCTGAGCGAGCGCGTGACTTTTGATGTTATCGTGGAATAGTTAATTCGAGGCGTTTACTATCGTTGAGGCGATATTCCCGTAGGTCCAATTTTCGCTATGCCTGTCATAGAGTTTAAACATGCCGCCATCGTCCCAAACAATGGTGAGTAAGTCTCTTTCTGCGGCTTCTTTGGCATAGAATTCGGCGTAATCTAGTCGTTCAGCAATGGCATTGTCGGAAATGGTGCCCCATTCTCCGAGAATTACGGGTCTGTTTTCCTCTACGATCCATTTTTGCTGAACTTTATCTAGCTCACTTTCCAGTTCCAGTTTGTCTTGAATAGATCCCCAAGAAACAGATGCTTCTCCAGCAAAAGGCCATGGAAAGTAGGTATGTAGGGAAATGATAACCTTTTGATCGTTGTTCGGAATCACTAAGTCATCCATGGCTGCTGGGACAGTACTTGCTGCCCAAGTAGTAAGCATGAGGTGGCGCTTTTCATTATTCCCGCCTGTTGCTCGAATAGCATCCACTGCAACTTGATGAAATTCATTGATATATTCACGCCCTTCTGGTGTTCCTCCCGTCCATTCTTCAGGAATACCTTCTAAACGAGGTTCGTTCAAGGTTTCAAAGATGAGGGAATCGTTATAGGGTTTGAACTTAGTGGCTACTTGTGTCCATAAACTGACTAAACGTTCTTTGGTTTGCGCTGCTTCTGCAGCACTAGGTACAACCCACGAATTATCATGATGCACATTGATGATAACGTGCATTTTATTCTGAAAACCATAGTCGACGACTTCCTTGACTTCATCTAAATAATTGGCTTCAATGGTGTAAGGTGCATTCACTTGCTGGTGGAATCCCCAGGTCACAGGTATGCGTAAGGTCTCGAAGCCCATGGCTTTTACAGCGTCTATATAGGCTTTGTCGGGTAGGGGATTGCCCCAAAGTGTTTTGTCTCTGGAGGTGACATCGAAACTATTTCCAAGGTTCCAACCCACGCCCATTTCCGCTACTAAATCGAAGGAAGAAATATCTCTGGCGTCACCTATCCCGGCATTTACATTGATTGGATCATCGGCGGGAGGCGTTGGAGGATTTACAACTGGTGTTTGTTGACCTTCACTATCATCACTAGAGCACGACATGGTGGTGCAACCTACTAGGAGTGCAAAACTGGCAATCAGTAAGACTTGTTGCCGAAATGAAAAAAATGACTTCGGAGTTTTCATACACTAAAGTTAACAAGAAAAGCTTTATTGTGTTTGTTTAACACATTAGTAGTCTAATTCCAAGAGTTTGCCGATAGAGTAATTGCTATGCGAAATAAATATGATTTGCTCGCAGTTGGTCAGTTCTTGAATTTTATTGAGGAATTTGTAACTGGCTTGTTTCTGGCCACTTGGGAAGTTTCTACTTTCGAATGCGTTGAGTTCTGGAAAACAGAAATACTTCGTTTTAGTGTCGTTTAGTCCAGCTTCTTGAGCCATTTTGAATGGGCCACCTCCAGTTACAAAGCAATATTTGCTTTGACTTTCTGGGATTGCTAAGTTATCGAATGAGGCAAGTGCTGATTCATCAGAAACCAAGCGTTGTTGGTATAAAGAACCTTCTGCACAATAGGTTTCAATGATTCCATTGTCGTTTTGCCAGGCGAGTTTTGTATTCCCTGAGCCAATGTCTAGGAAGAAGCTGTTACTCATATAGTCTGCAGGAATGTTGGCCGAGTAACCATATTTAGCTTCTGCTTCACAATCTAATTTCTCTACCCGAAAACCTCTGCTTTCTAGGCCTTGTTTGATTTTTGCCGCATCATCATTGATTTCTGCTAGACCTGAACTGAAGACCACAAGAATATCTCCGGCGCTAACGGCTTGATCGGTGATAATACTTTCCATGGTTTGCTCCAGTTTGTAGAGGGCGTAATCAATGCCTAATTCAAGGCCTAAACTTTCACCATAATACTGTTGGATATTGGACCATGATTTATTTCGATCCACTGAAATCACAAAGCCATCAAAGCTATTGGCGCCAATAGAAATCACTGCTTTACGTTTGTCGTTCGCTGCTGGTTTGTAAGATTCAACGGGTAAATCACATGTTTGGTTGCCAGCATTGATTCCTACTAGATGGTCCATGATTTCTCCATACATGGCTACGGCCTCACTCTCGCTGCCCATAACATTCTTTTCTACAGCATGTGTACATAGGGCGTTTATGAGTTCGTTGTTCTTAGCTAAAAATTCGTCGGTATAATTTTTTTCAGGATTGAGTTGATCGATATATAAAAGCTGTGCTTTTAAGGTATCTGTGAGTCGGATGCTGGTATTGTCGAATTTCTTTTCGATCTGGTTTCTGAGCGTTTGTTCATAGCTGATTAAATCTGTACCTTTTTCTAAGGGTAAGATATTACACTCATACTTACACGAAAGCAATAGTAGGCAGCAAAGCACGCTGAAGAAGTATTTCATCTGTTTTTTTACAGGTATTTGGGGGCAAATTGCATACCAAAGTTAGCAATAAAATTACAGGGATGAAAGTTGTTTTTGTACACTTGCTTTTGTTGTTAACATAATGTATCTCATGATTTTATAAATTAATGCTTCCTGTTGTTTTAAATGCTGTGAAGCCGGGCTTGCAACGAAGTTTCAGAAAGCGTGTATATTGAATTGGTGAAAGCAAGCTATGAGATAGGTATTGTAGGTGGTGGCTTAGCCGGCCTTACGGCCGGCATTCATCTCAGCCAACTCGGCTTTTCGGTGGTGATTTTCGAGCGGCAATCCTACCCGCACCATAAGGTATGCGGCGAATACGTGTCGAAAGAAGTACTGCCCTATTTTGACTCCCTCGGCATTGATGTTCAGCTGGAGCAACTTCCTCAACTTAACCGACTTCATCTCACGACCGAAAAAGGCAAAGAACTCTGGCAAGACTTGCCCCTGGGTGGATTTGGAATTAGTCGGTATGTACTCGATGAACTGCTTTATAAAAAAGCGCTGGCCAACGGTGTGCAATTTGTATTTAATAAAGTCCAGCAAGTGGCTTTTGAGGGCAATTCGTTTATCATAACCACTTCCAACAAGGAAATTTACGAGTCGACGGTAGTTCTTGGCGCTTGGGGCAAGCGCAGCAGCTTAGACAAGGCCGCTTCGCGGCCTTTTATCCAGCGGCGCTCACCATGGATGGGTGTGAAAGCCCACTTTGAAGGCGACTTTGCCGACGATGTCATTGCCTTGCATAATTTCAGAGGCGGTTATTGCGGTATGAGCAAAGTGGAGCAGCATCGAATCAATGCCTGTTACTTGGTAGATACGCGCGTCTTTCAAGAATATGGCTCGGTAGATGCGTTGGAAGCAGCCGTTCTCATGAAAAACCCATTTTGGGCAGCGTGGCGAACAGCGGCGAAGCCGCTGTTTGAGCAACCGCTTATTATCAGCCAAATTTCCTTTGAGCGCAAAGCCCCCATTGTGGATCACATGCTTATGATTGGCGATAGTGCCGGACTTATCCACCCGCTTTGCGGAAATGGCATGGCCATGGCGATTCATGCGGCCAAACTCGCAGCCGAAGGCTGCGAGCAATTCTTCCACCAACACCAAAACCGACAACAACTCGAACGCGCCTACCAAACGATTTGGAAAAAAACCTTCCAAGCCAGACTCCAAACGGGTCGACGTATTCAACAACTACTCCTCCGAGAAAATATGTCGAATTACATGATTTCCTTAGCCCAACTCTTCCCAGGCTTAGTACCCAAAATCATCAAGAAAACTCACGGATTGCCTATTGGTTAATGATTGTATAAAGACAACTTTATTCTTTTACTATTTCAAATTGTTGTAATACCTTCCATTTGCCTCCGTTGCTTTGCTCGATTAGACTAATTTTTCCAAATTTCAATTCTGTCGGCAAGTCATAGGTTTTTATTGTTTCAAATATGTCATCGGTGCAAGTCGAATTTCTTGGATGCATTAGCGTAATATGAGGAATTTGTTCTTTTTGCAATTCAGCTTGTCCAAGCACTAATTTCCTTAATGCTTTAAATTCAGTATTCTCGCCAAATGATGAAATGTAAAGCCCTTTCCCGTCAGCAAATCGTTCCGCATTTCCAAATTCAATTCGGATGGGTTTTTTCAATGAAATAGACTTTATTCTTGAAATCGTGGTTTCGATCGGTTCGATTTCGTCTTCTCGACACAGTGTGACGTGTGCGGGGATCAGCTGGTATTGTATGGGATTGAATGTAGCTCGAATTTTCTCGATAATCCCATTCGGTTCATTAATGAACAAAGTCAACTGTCTTCTAATTTTTTCCATGGCTCACTAATGTTGTCCACCAATTTTCTATAGCGTTCTAAGATACCTTTTAAGTGTTGTATAAGTAAGTGGGAGGGGTTAGAATTTTCCAGCCTGGAACAAAGGTTGAACGAATACACTTCAAGTACATGGCTAATCTACGCGCACTGAAAGTGCGCGCTATCAGGATACAGCACACACTAGCAAAACAAATCCAATTTAGCGCAGCACACTATGGCCTTTATGCGCTATATTGTACGTCCATGGCCCTCGACTTTTCTACACGTAGCGCAGAACCCGAAATTATGGACGACTTCCATATGTCGGGCCACTTGCTCAGAGAGTCCATCGATCAAATTGCAGGCGTCAATACTTGGTTAGGTGGCGATCAAACCACATTCGCAGGTATTGAACGATTCATCCAGCCCAATCAAACCATTACCATAGTAGACATTGGCTGTGCAGGCGGACACCTTTGTCGGAAAATCGCAAAGTGGGCCAGCAAAAAGCAACTTCAAGTCCAAATCATTGGTATAGATGCCAATGAAGATGCCATTCAATATGCCCAAGAACAATCCAAGACATTCAACAATATTCACTATCAATGCGCCAATGTATTCGACCCAAACTTCGACTTCCCAACGGCCGATATTGCCGTGTGTACGCTTACCCTACACCATTTTTCAAACGAAGAAATCGTGCAGCTGATGAACCTCATTCAACCCAAATTGCGGCTAGGTATCGTCATTAACGATTTACATCGGAGTCGGCTCGCTTACAGGCTTTATCAACTGGTTTGTTTTGTATTCGGCCTGAATAAGATGCTGCGCCACGATGGCTGTATTTCCATTTTAAGTGGCTTTAAGCGCAAAGAATTAGAAGCATTTTCTCACCAGTTGAAGCTAAAAAACCACTCCATTCGTTGGCGATGGGCCTTTCGCTATCAATGGATAATTCCGGCTTCATGAGTGTGAAAATTACAACCGTAGCCACGGTGAATCCGCCGTATACAAGGCGAACGGAAGAAGTCATGCCCTTCTTAGATGTATGGCTGGAGGGCCAAGAAGCGCGCTTTCAAAAGAAAGTCAAGAAGCTCTTTCAGGGCAGTGGCGTAGAACAACGCTATTCCATTATGAATGCCGAAGACGTATTTACAAAAACGTCGTTCGAAGCGAAGAATGAGGTCTATAAGAAAGCCGCCAAGAAGTTGGGCAAAGAAGTATTGGAGAAAGCCTTACATCAAACCGGGCTTCAACCCACCGATATTGATATTTTAATCACGGTGAGCTGTACAGGCATTATGATTCCTTCCTTAGATGCGTATTTGATGAATAGCTTAAATATGCGCCAAGATGTATTGCGCTTGCCGGTGACTGAAATGGGTTGTGTGGCTGGTGTTTCGGGAATTATCTATGCGAAGAACTTCTTGAAAGCTCGTCCGAATCAACGGGCAGCTGTTATTGCCATTGAATCGTCTACTGCGACCTTCCAACTCGATGATTTTTCGATGGAAAATATCGTCAGCTCAGCCATTTTCGGAGATGGCGTGGCTTGTGCTATTCTATCTTCTCACCCTGAAGATACTGGTGCAGAAGTCGTGGCCGAGGCCATGTACCATTTGCCCGACGCCACAGATTTATTGGGTTTTCGGCTGACGAATTCAGGCATGAAAATGGTCTTGAGCGAGGCTTTGCCGAGCGAGATTGGCGCGCATTTCAATGATATGGTAGTACCATTTCTAGCAGAACAAGACCTGACCATCCAAGATATTGAGCACATGGTGTTTCATCCCGGAGGGAAGAAAATTGTTCAAACCGTGGAAGCTTTGTTTGAACCCTTTGGTAAGAACATCAACGCTACCAAAGAAGTCATGCGCACACATGGTAATATGAGCAGTACAACGATTTTATACGTCCTCGAGCGATTTTTTAACCAAAGCCCGAAAGCTGGCGAATACGGATTAATGCTCAGTTTTGGGCCTGGCTTTACGGCACAACGTGTCTTGTTGCAATGGTAGATCGTTATGGGAAGGAGTGACTTTAAATTCATAGTAGACCAATTGCCCTATTCGAAACCGTTTTTGTTTGTAGAGGGCATTACTGCTGTAGATGAAACGGGTATTGAAGGGTATTACACGTATTCGCCTTCCCTAGATTTTTACAAAGGTCATTTTAAGGAATTTCCCATTACACCCGGTGTGATTTTAACAGAGACCATGGCGCAAATTGGCTTGGTCTGTTTTGGAATTTACTTATTAGAAGGAAAAATGGATGGGAAGTTGCATGTGGCTTTCACCTCTTCAGAAGTGGAATTCCTAAAGCCGGTTTTTCCCGGCGAACGCGTCACGGTGAAGTCGAGTAAGGACTACTTTCGATTTCATAAGTTGAAGTGTCGGGTCGAATTGTATAATGCAGTTGGTGAATTGGCGTGTAGAGGTGTTCTTGCAGGCATGTTAAAGGTAGATGAAGATGCGTAATCGAGTAGTAATCACGGGATTGGGCGTAGCGGCTCCGAATGGAGTAGGCTTGGCTGACTTTACGCAAGCTATTCGTGCTGGGCAGAGTGGCATTCAATTTTTCGAGGAATTAGAACGGCTGAAGTTTTCTTGTCAAATCGGCGGCCAGCCGCCGATTTCTGATGCACATACCACCAAGTATTTCTCCCCACTTCAATTGCGTGGGCTCAACTCCTCCGGCATGCTCTATGGAGGCATAGCCGGTATGGAAGCTTGGGAAGACACGGGAATTCCTGCAAGTGATGACGTCAACTATGACCTGGGCGTCATCTTCGGGGCGGGCATGTTAGGTGCCGATAAATACCGAGAATCGATTTACAAGGTGGACGACGGTCAGGCCCGGCGATTGGGCAGT
>JAHQVX010000090.1 GCA_019634125.1 Saprospiraceae bacterium | reverse complement strand
GTCAACATGCAATACGACTTCTAAGCCGTTATCAAGTGTGAATTTTTCATAATCGAGTTGAAAGCCTGTGTCGTCGGTGGCTTCAACGGTGATGGCATTTCCGTCCATACCGTCTTCTCCAGCAGGTGCAGTGGTTTTTACGCTACATGTCCAGAGGAGTAATCCGAGGCAAAGAAAAGAGATCGAGTGTTTCATTTCGTTTTGTTTTTAAGAAGGACATAAACTTACAGAATTCGTTACAAGTTTGGTCTGCTACGCAGATGGTGATTAGTGAATTAGTGAATCCGTGAACTAGTGAATCAGTAGCCCAATCTCCATTTTGATTTTTATTTTCATTTTTATTCACAATGAAGTTGGTCTGCTGCGCAGATGGTGATTAGTATATTCGTGAACTAGTGAATTGGTGAATCCGTGAACTAGTATATTAGTGGCTAATGCCTAGTGCCTAGTTAATGAGCCTGTCGAAGCATCATTCATCTATAAAAATCCGCGTCATCTGCGTTCCATCAATTTGTCTGCTTCGCAACAATAGAAACAAAATGGCTTTCTTAACCGTTATACAAGTATGTACGTCTTATTTATAGGAAAATGGAATTGGAATCAATCAAATATGGTTTAGTACTGTCTGGAGGTGGCGTACGTGGTGTTGGTCATGCCGGTGCCATTAAAGCGTTAGAAGAATTTGGAATAATTGCTGAAGTCGTCGCTGGAAGCAGTTCAGGAGCGATGGTTGGTGCCTTATATGCTGCGGGCTACTCGCCTGAAGCAATTCTCGACTTCTACGAGCGAACGCCCTTCTTTACCTATCGGAAATTCGTTTATCGGAAGGCTGGATTCCTTGATACCTCTAAGTTTTATTATGACTTTCGAGAGATGCTTCCAGAAGACAGCTTCGAAGCCCTTAAAAAGCAATTGTTTGTTACAGCTACCAACTTATATGAAGGCCGAAGCGAACTCTTTTCCGCTGGGGAATTAATTATGCCTGTTTTGGCCTCAGCCGCCTTTCCTATGATGATGACCCCTGTGAAATTGGGCGAAAGCCTCTATGCCGATGGAGGAATTATGAATAATTTTCCAATTGAGCCGGTAAAACCACTTGTAGATAAAGTGATTGGAATCTATGTCAACCCGATTCAGAAAGTGGACGAGGCTTACTTTAAAAATCCACTTTCCGTGGCGAATCGTGCATATCGGTTAACGACAGCATTGGCCAGTTTCGAGAAGTTCAAGGATTGCGACATGTTGATTGAGCCTAAAGGTTTAAGCACCTTTAATACGTTTGATGTCAACAAGTTGAGTTTGATATTTGATATAGGATATCGAGAAACGAAGGAATTCCTTCAAGAGATGATTGCCTATAACCGGGTGAAAGAACGTACGAATCTTGAACCCGACAATCGCAACGACTTAACGATCGTCCCCTAGTTGGTTATATAATTCATCATCAGTAATAGAACAGCCTTTTTCCAGCATCTGAAACAATTCCATTTCTCTCGGAACCGTGTATGGTTTTTCGGAATGAATGACTTCTACATATTTTTTCAAGGCTTCTAAATCTGCTTGCATTAATAAATCGATGGAAGAGTCGGCATGGGCTCTTAAGCCTCGGAGGATCATTTTATCTGCCTCACATTTGAAAATAAGGCGTTGTTTCGGTGAACGAAACTCTAAGAATTCAATGTTTCTTAGTACGCCTTCAAAAATGACATCACTAAACAAGCTGACAATTTGCTCGGCTTTTGCCGCTTCCTCAACCTTTAAACGCTCCCATTCTTCAGCAGTAATGCCGTTCACGATTAAGTAATCGATAAACTCCTTCTCGAAATTGTGTAATTCTTTCAGGGTAAGCGCCCGATATTTGGCCATGTTAAATTGTTTTGCGCACAAATCTATCAAAGAGTAGCCATTGGCCTACACCCCGCATAAACATATACAGGGTTAAAGCTATCCAAATCGCATGTTTGGGATAATTCTCTTTTAAAAAATAGAAGGCAATAAAAAACGACAATGTAGCTATGGCCATAGAAATAGCCATTTCCACCACGAGCGTAGCACCTCCATATACACCATCCCAAATGAAGGCAAATGCGCCTACAATTGAAATAACGGCTAGCCAAAAAATATAGGGTTGACCACTGGCGATGAGTGCTTGATCTTTGGTGAAAACTTGAAGGAAGTATTGACCAAAACCTAGGTAAAGCCCTGCGAATAGCAGACCGAATCCTAGGCCCCAAATCATAGAAAGACGTACCGATTTCTTTAGATCTTTCATGTTCTTTGCTCCGAAATACTTCCCGACTAGACTTTCGGCTGCATAGGCGAATCCGTCTACCGCGTAACTCATTAAATAGAAGAGCTCTAGGAGAATCTGGTTCATAGCAAAGTAGGCTTCATCTACTGCAGAAGAGTAATAACTAAAGCCAGCAAATACGAAGAATAATAAGGTCGTTCGAATAAATATGAAACCATTCACAAAGAAGAAGCGCGCTAGTTTGTTGGGGATGGATATGAGCTTTAATAAGAAGTATTTTCCAATCCATCGGTATTTTTTAAGGAGTAAGGCGATGGCCACTGTCAGTGTGGTGAATTGAGCGACAACCGTGCCCAGGGCAACACCTTCTACGCCCATGCCAGCGACTTTAACGAAATACACACTTAATGCTACGTTGAGCAGGTTAACACAAGTGAGTAAGATGAGCGGAAATACAGCATTTTGCATACCGAAGAACCAGCCTCGAATGGCAAAGAGGCACATGACTGCGGGAACTGCTAAAATGCGCACGCCAAAGTATTGGCGTGCGTAACCGATAGCCGCTCCGTTCTCGCTGTTCTCAAGGATTTGAAAGCCCACTCGGCCTACATACGGGGAGATGGCGAGCAAGACCAAGCCCAAGATCAATCCGATACCTAATGCACGAAATAGTGTGAGGGCTTGCTCTTGCTCGTCGCCCAAGCCGAAGGCTTGGGCAGTTAAGCCCGTCGTGCCCATGCGCAAAAAACCAAAGTTCCAGTAAATCGCATTGAAGACTACCCCACCCAAACCAATCGCACCGATTAATACCGCTGCCTGCTCCGGCTCATGTCCCATAAGCACCGTATCCACAATACCGAGCAGCGGAATGGTAATGTTGCTCAGGATGTTGGGAATGGCCAACTTTAAAATCTCTTTGTTGTTACTGTCTCGTTTCATGGAAGGCATAAAGATATTGTTACTTATTTTTTTCTCAATCTGAAAAATACAGGCCCTTTAGGCTTTAGATTTGTAGGAATTAAAACAAGAAACTATGAGCCTTCAAAAAGGAGATAAAGCCCCAGATTTTAAGTTAGTCGATAGTCAAACCCATGAAGTCCAACTCAGCGATTATGCCGGAAAGAAACTTGTATTGTTATTCTTCCCGTTGGCTTACACAGGCGTTTGTACAACCGAGTTGTGTACGATGCGCGACGATATTGCCACTTACAACAACCTCAATGCGGACGTATTGGCCGTATCTGTTGATTCTCCATTTGTGCTCGACAAATTCAAAGCCGATAACAATTTGAATTTTAAGTTGGCTTCTGACTTTAATGCTACTGCGAGTGCAGCTTACGGCGCGAAGTACGATGAATTTGTATTGGGTATGAAGAATGTATCAAAGCGATCGGCCTTTGTTATTGATGAGCACGGAACCGTGCAATATGCAGAAGTATTAGAAAGTGCCGGTGATTTACCAAGCTTTGAGAATGTGAAAGCTGCACTAGCCTCGTAATGAATAAAATTTCGGCATTTAATGTTCGAGTGTATGGCCTGCTCACCAAAGGTGAGCAGGTTTTAGTTTGCCGCGAACCCATCAAAAAACAAATGGTAATCAAATTCCCTGGTGGTGGATTAGAATTCGGTGAAGGAATTGTCGATTGTTTAAAACGGGAATGGAAAGAGGAACTCGATATCGAAATCGATATTCTACGTCATTACTATACCACCGAAAGCTTTGTGCAGTCCGCTTTTGCCGATGAAGATCAGCTTATCAGTATTTATTACGAAGTCACCACGAATTCATCGATTCCTGCAGAATATGATGGTATTCAGTATTTCTGGCTAGACCTTCGGCAAGAAAACATTGACCAACTAGAATTCCCTATGGATAAAGTAGTTTTTAAGCAACTCATGGCTGCTGTGCAGTAACTTTTTGAAGGCCAATTCGTATGATTTAATAAAAGCATGCGAAAATCTTTATCCTTTTTAACTTATTGGTTATTAATTCTTGCCCTATTTCAATCTTGCGTAATTGATCGTAAACTGTATTTAAAATCAGATAGTGGTTTTAATCGTTCAAAAGGGCTATTAATTTCAGCTTTCGAGTCAGATCCATATGGTTTTAAACAAGAACTTGCTGAAACGCTCATAGAGCGCAGGTTTAGAGTTTTTTCCGATAATGATTTCAAAGAGGAGCTTCACATTAAGCAAGCTTCAAATGATTCCGACTCAACTACCCATACTGCTACAACTATAACAACACGTTCAAATATTGAAGCAACTTATTTACTTGATACAGATTACTTTGGGTCTGGTTTGACGGCTACGTTAACCTCAATTGAAACCGGTGAAATTGTAATGACATCTCGAATAGATGAAGCTCACCGTCCCCACATTATGGCTGATGTTTTTGTCCAAATGTTAATGGAAGAACTCTATGCCCAGCAATCCACTAATTAATGAGATCATTCAAGTGCATATCTTGATAGAACGGATTTCGTGATTTTGAGCTGGTTACTGCTTCCCCAAATTGATTTGAAGCCTCAATTGTTGATGGAAGTGGAACGGGCAAACAGTCACCACAAATCAAGTTTAACGCTGCATTTAATAAAAGTTCTTGGGGATCTCCTAGCGGTTTTAAATCGCCTAGGAAGTCTTTCTCATCGAGTAAAATGGAAGGAATAAATCCATTGCCATAATCGCTATCGTTGACCGCATTCGAAAATTGCGATACGATGGGTTGCATGGCCCAAAGATGTGTTGGGTTGGCGTTTGCTCTGTTCAAGTAATCATTACTTGGTGAATCATATAAGGTTAGGGAACCAACATTCTTTCCAACGGTAACATCACCTATCAAAACGACATTAGCAAATGGCTCTAAGGCATTAATAACCAATTCGCTAGCGCTGGCAGTATCTTCCGATACTAAAATGTACACCGTATTGAAATTGAGCGAATTCAACGGTTGGGTTCCTATCGTCTGGAAATCGCCGTTTTTCAATTCAACTTGATCCGAGAAAGTTAACTGGGAACTAAATTGACTTTTCTTCTCATTGTAAGTGATGTTACCAAAAATCTTATCATTATCTGCCGCATGAATCATACTCGCCATGTATTGTGACGTCAACACAGATCCCCCACCATTGTATCGAAGGTCTACTACTAATTCATCAATTCCTTCAGCAATAAAGCCGGCAAATGCGGCATTGAGCTCACTGTGGAAGGTGGAGATAAATGCATTATACATCAAATAACCGACCTTATCTCCATTGGGTAAGTCGATGGCATTGGCCAAATAGACTGGGTTTTCTGTAATCAAAGTAGAGCTCATGGAAACACTTTCTCCATTCGTGATGATTTCCCCATTCACAATATCAGCAAAGCCAAGATTGTAAGCAGCTTCACCGAATAGTAAATCCCGGAAATTAGATGTGGTCAATTGTTGGCCATTGATTTGGTTGAATAAATCCCCGCGTACAATTCCCGCATTGTCTGCAGGTGAACCTGGAAGCACATATTGAACCCAACCAAATACATCAGTGCCCCCTTGCGTTTCCAGCCTTAACCCAAATTCATAGCCGTAAGAGGTGGAAATGCCTTGAAACGCATTGTCTAAAGCCTCATAATCGTCTACTATAAATGAAAAC
This sequence comes from Saprospiraceae bacterium, assembly GCA_019634125.1. Lineage (GTDB taxonomy): Bacteria > Bacteroidota > Bacteroidia > Chitinophagales > JAHQVX01 > JAHQVX01. Next base: position 1,479 of record JAHQVX010000090.1, on the reverse strand, counting down.
CGGTCGGTAAAGGGATAATTGTTTAATAAATTGAAAAAGAGTTGTTCTGAATCGGAAGTGGAATTGAGTAATGCTTCGTAATTCGACACATCGTTTCGAACATCATTCGATAAATTCGGTACATCTGCTTGCCAAAAATACCAGGAGTTTAAGCCTTCCCAAATGAATTGGTTCACGCGTGGTGCTTCTACATTAGGAGCTGCGGGACCATCATCATCTCCGCAACCGAAGGTTAGTCCTCCTATCGCGCATACAAAAAGCACAACTCGTAACGTTTTAAAAAAGGTATATTTAAACATTGGAAATTTTTAGCTTGTAAACAAAAATACTCATAAAAATGGCTCTAAAATGCTTCTCTTCACTCCTCTTAGTAGGCATCCTCGGATTATGCTTACAGAACTGTACTTCGAAAGCACGTCCTTTTGAGGTGGAACAAGCCAGTTACCAAAGTTGGAAACTGTCTGAAACGGAAATGGGAACTGCATTAGAGGTCACTCTGTCCAAAGTGAATGACGATGCGCAGTTTGAAAGTATTGTGTTCAATCGCCAACAAGTCTCGGTTTTAGAAGTTATAAGAACAGGTAACGATGTGGTATTAAAAGCACTGGTTCAGCAAGGTGAAAAAGCCATTGACAACCTAAGCCAAGTATCTGTAAACGAATCAAATCGAGTGTATTATGCGATAGATGGTAAAACCGACTTTTACCAACTTCCGGATTGGGAACGTAAGTCAACCCAACTTCCTAATTAGGGATAAAGATCTCTGCCAACATACAGCGTACGCTTCCACCACCATACTGCTCAATAGTAGGAATTGCAGCCACTAGCGGAGTACAGTATTTGTTAATTTGATCGAGTTGGTTTTTAGTAAGTGCATTGTAAGCCGCTTCCGACATCACTAAGAATTTCTCACCTGTTTCGTTTTCCACTTGGAGCATATTTCCCGCAAATTGATTGACTTGGTCGAAACTTAAGTCAATAATTTCCTTATTGGTCGCTTGAAAAGACGCTAACAATGTTTCTTTCTCTTCAGGATCAGGAATACTTCCCATGGCAATAACCACTAAATTTTCACCCATAGCCATCATAACATTTGTATGATAAATGGCGATGCCTTCTTCGTTGGCAGCATGGAATCCAATCGTTTTATACCCGCTCAACTCCCCCCATTTTTCGAGAAGTTCTGGGTGGGTTCGCGGACTAAAGCAGGCGTAAGCAATTTTATTTACACGGTCAAGAATTAGACTACCTGTGCCTTCCAAGAATGCGTTTTGATAGATCGCAGGTGTCCAATCAATGACTTCATCGTAGCCATAAGTTTCTGCTAAATTGTCTACAATGTCTTCCCGAACTTCGAGTCTTCTATTTTCGGAGAACATCGGGTACACCATAAGCACACCTCCTTGGTGGGTCGAAAACCAGTTGTTTGGGAAGACAGCATCGATTTTAGCTGGCGACGGAGTGTCATCTACAACAAGC
>JAHQVX010000089.1 GCA_019634125.1 Saprospiraceae bacterium | reverse complement strand
CAAGAAGCGGTGGAATTGCACATTCAACGCGTGTACATCATCCATGGAATTGGCAGTGGCCGGTTGAAAACAGAAGTGTACGATTTTTTGTACAAGCACCCAAAAGTCGTTCGCTTTGCGAACGACTACCACCCCCAATACGGAATGGGGGCTACAGAAGTGAAGTTTCGCTGATCTCTTCCATGTAAGAATTTCTTCAAGTCTCAAAACTTTACTAAAAGATTCATCCTACCTTTGCCTGCTGCAAGCGCGGTCTATCGCCTCGGCTAAGTCGGGGAGGAAAGTCCGGACAGCATAGAGTACCGCACTCTTGGAAACAGGAGGACTCGGCATAGCCGAGGACAGAAAGTGCCACAGAAAATAACTACCCTCGGCTTCGCCGAGGGAAAAGGTGAAAATGTGAGGTAAGAGCTCACAGCTTGTATAGGTAACTATACTCGAGGGTAAACCTTGCGGGCTGCAAAGCCAAATAAGTCCCGATTTTGGAGCTACTCGTTCCAAGCCTAGTGCAGCGGGATGGGTAGGCTGCGTAGATAAATGATAGACACCACTCCGGTGGAACAGAATCCGGCTTATGCGCTTGTAGTTTTTTAAAACTTATCCAAATGCTGCTTCTCCTATTGGGAAGTTTGTACTTTTATAGACAAATCCTGTAATTCAATGGCTAAACCTAGCTTACTTATTATTGACGATGAAGCCGTTATTCGGCAAACCATCCGCGACATCTTCGAATTCGAAAAGTATGAAGTGGAAGAAGCTGGCGATGGAATTGAAGGCCTCGCCAAAATCAAAGACAAAAGATACGACGTCGTTCTTCTAGATATTAAAATGCCTGAAATGGACGGAATGGAAGTGCTGGAAAAAATCCAAATCCTTCAACCTGACCTTCCAGTAGTTATGATCTCCGGACACGGTACCCTAGAGAATGCAGTAGAAGCAGTTAAAATGGGCGCCTACGATTTTATCTCTAAACCGCCAGATCTCAATCGCCTTCTCATTACTGTGCGCAATGCACATGAGAAAACGCAACAAGTGAAAACCATCAAAAAGTTGCGAAAGAAAGTCACCGGTGTCAAAGAAATTGTTGGAGAAAGTAATGGAATCGCCGACATTAAAGAACTTATAGAAAAAATTGCACCTACAGATGCACGAGTTCTCGTCACCGGAGAAAACGGTACAGGTAAGGAATTGGTCGCTCGAATGATTCATGCCAAGAGCGATCGCTCTGGCGGACCGATAGTAGAAGTAAACTGTGCAGCAATCCCATCCGAATTGATCGAAAGTGAACTCTTTGGTCATGAAAAAGGCTCTTTTACCAGCGCACACAAACAACGTATTGGTAAATTTGAGCAGGCCAACGGAGGTACACTCTTCTTAGATGAAGTTGGTGATATGAGCTTGTCTGCACAAGCCAAAGTTTTGCGTGCGCTTCAAGAAAGTAAAATCACTCGCGTAGGTGGCGACAAAGAACTCGATGTAGATGTACGCGTAGTTGCAGCAACTAATAAGAACCTCATGAAAGCCATTGATAAAGGAGAGTTTCGAATGGACTTATACCATAGACTTTCTGTAATGGTTATGCACTTGCCTTCACTCAACGACCGAAGTGATGATATTCCTCTCTTAGTAGACCACTTTGTGACCAGCATTTGCGAAGAATATGGTAAGCCTGAACCTAAGATTACCAAAACAGCCTACGACGCACTCAAGAATATCAACTGGACCGGGAATATCCGAGAACTCAGAAATGTTGTAGAAAGATTGATCATTCTTTGTCCAGAAAAAATCGATAAGAAAGACGTAGAGCAATATTCCAACAAGCCCGCACAAGGTGCAGAACTATTAAATGTGTATAAGCGGTACGATCATTTCGATGAATTCAAAGGTGAAATGGAAAAAGGCTTTATCAGCTATCACTTAGATAAGCACGATTGGAATACGGAGAAAACCGCACGTGAGCTCAACATGTCAGAGGATGACCTTAAGCTCCTAGTTAAGCGCTTTGAACTCGTCAACTAATCACCAAGACTCAATCGAAAACGTTTTGCCTTGATGGGCGATTTCAGTTAGTTTAAATACTGCTTTTGCTTCGTCCAGTAAAGGTTGGAGATTTCTATATTTCGAAGAGAAATGTCCCAATAATAATCGACCTACGCCAGCTGTTTTTGCAATGGTCGCAGCCTGCGCAGCTGTACAATGGTAACGATCCTTCGCCTTCTGTTCATCGGAACTCATATATGTGCTGTCTACATAAATCGTATCCGCGCCTTCAATCACCGGTACAAAATCTAAAGTGAATTGCGTGTCCGTACAGTAAGCGTATGTTCTTGGTTTTGGGCCAGGTAGAATGTAATCCTTTGAAGCAACCAATTCTCCAGTATCCAATAAAACGTCTTTCTCTTTTTGAATGTCACCCCAGAATACTTTTGGTATTCCAGCTTCAATGAGCTTATCCTGGTTGATTTTTCGTTTTGGAAAACGTTCTTTAAAAAGAAAGCCACAAGTTGGTATTCGATGCGTTAATTGAAAAGCAGTGACTTCAAAATGAGCTGTAGTACAAATGACTTGACTTCCTGTTTCAGGTAAAAAATGAAATTCGATGGGATAATTAATTCCACCTTTCGTAATTTCTAAAGTCGTTTCCAATAATTTTTGGAGCGGAGCGTGACAATAGATATTCAACGTTTTAGTTCTTCCCAATAAACTCATGGAAGTTAACAAGCCGAATATCCCAAAGAAGTGATCACCATGTAAATGCGTGATGAAGATATGTTCTAACCGGAACGCTTTTTTCTTTGTTTCTGCAAGTCGAATTTGACTGCCTTCTCCACAATCTACGAGTAGGAGTTGGTCGTGAATATTTAAAAGTTGAGCACTCGGAAATCTACCATTCGCAGGAATAGCTGAATTGTTTCCGAGTATGGTAATCTCAAAGGGAGCGAGCATTATTCCTCACTGCTCATTTCTCGCTCTAACTCATCCATTTTGATGTAGTCGGCAGCTTCTTGAACGCTAGGAACACTAGTTAAAATACTATCTAATTGAGAGATGGTAATTAGGCGCTTCACATTTTCTTGCGGTGCAGCAATAATGAATGTTCCACCTGCATCCTTACATAAACGATGTGCGACCAAAATAGCACTCAACCCAGAAGAGTCTACAAAGGAAACCTCGCTAAGATCAAGGACCATATTTCTGTAGCCTTCTGCATTCAGTACCACTAACTCTGATTTCAGATCTGGAGCATGGAGGGTATTTAACTTGTTTTCTTCCAACTTAAATACAACAAATAATTCTTTTTTATCTATCGAGAATTTCATTATAAACGTTTATGTCTCAAAGTTACACAAAGTAGGTGAACCGCTTTTACTTGTTTTTCTTTTTCTCAAGCAATTTTCACGACACTCCTTTGTAGAAAATTAGCGGATTTTTTATTGGAATTGGTGTTATATTTATCCAAGTAGCAGTTTTTTTCTGCAAGAATGTCATAGAAATAAGTTTGGCGTGTTTTTAGCGACTAACTAATAAATAGAATTTTATGGAAGCAAAGTATTCTCAACGTGTGAAGGAAGTGATGCAATTCAGTAGAGAAGAAGCATTACGTCTGGGTCACGATTATATTGGAGTAGAGCATTTGCTATTGGGGCTTATCAGAGAGGGCGAAAATCTAGCAGTGCAGGTATTAAAGTCGATGGATGTAGATCTAGTACTTCTTAGAAGAAGTATTGAGAATGTGGTGAAGCGGAATACACAAGGAAGCATTTCCTTTACTTCAGAGAGTTTACCATTAACCAAGCAAGTAGAGAAAATTCTTAAGCTTACTGTTTTAGAAGCAAAGATTATGAATAGCGATATGGTCAATACAGAACATGTGTTGCTAGGAATGCTCAAAAAGAAAGACAATATCGTTTCAAAAGTTTTGGAAGAATACGATGTAAACTATGATACGTTCAAATCGGAATTGCAATTTTTAATTGGTGATGATGGGACTTCCAACGAATCTACAGAGGAAGATTACGAAATACGCGATGAATTGGCTTCTGATGGTCCAGAGGATGAATCTTACGAAGAAGAGAAGCCAAGAGGTCGAAGTGGTCGAAGTTCAAAAAGTAGAACACCAGTTTTAGACAATTTTGGCAGGGATATTACAAAACTGGCAGAAGATGATAAACTCGACCCGATTGTTGGTCGTGAAGAAGAAATTGAGCGCGTTTCTCAGATTCTGAGTCGTCGGAAAAAGAACAACCCAATTTTGATTGGGGAGCCTGGTGTAGGTAAAACCGCTATTGTAGAAGGCTTAGCAGAACGCATTGTTCAGCGAAAGGTATCTCGCGTACTATTCGATAAGCGCGTAGTTATGCTTGATTTAGCGGCATTAGTTGCAGGGACCAAGTATAGAGGTCAGTTCGAAGAGCGGATGAAAGCTATCATGAATGAACTCGAAAAGAATGATGATATCATTCTTTTCATCGATGAGATTCATACTATCGTTGGTGCCGGTGGAGCTACTGGCTCATTAGATGCGTCTAATATTTTCAAACCAGCGTTAGCGCGAGGTGAACTTCAAGTTATTGGTGCTTCTACCTTAGATGAATATCGCCAGTATATTGAAAAAGATGGTGCACTTGCACGACGATTTTTACAAGTTATGGTAGATCCGCCAAGTGTGGATGAAACCCTTGAAATCTTGAAGAATATTCAACCGAAATACGAAGAATATCACAATGTAGATTATACAGAAGAAGCCTTAGAAGCTGCCGTGAAACTAAGTGATCGATACATTACTGAGCGCTTCTTGCCAGATAAAGCTATCGATATCATGGATGAAGCAGGGGCACGTGTGCACTTGCAGAACATCAATGTTCCTAAGGCCGTGCTTGAGCTCGAAGCCAAGATCGAAAGTGTTAAGGAAGAGAAAAATCAAGTGGTTAAAAGCCAGCAATATGAAAAAGCAGCTCAGCTCCGTGATACAGAGAAGAAGCTGATTGATGAGTTGGAACGTGCAAAAGCAAAATGGGAAGAAGAAGTGAAAACCCTTCGTTTCCCAGTGACCGAAGATGATATTGCTGAGGTCATTGCTATGACGACCAATATTCCAGTGAAACGAGTCGCTGAAAGTGAAGGAAGTCGCCTACTCAAAATGAGTGAGGATATTAAAGAAGAAGTGATTGGTCAAGATAATGCTATTGTAAAAATTACAAAAGCCATTCAACGTAACCGAGTGGGATTGAAAGATCCAAAGCGCCCAATCGGCTCCTTTATTTTCTTAGGGCCTACTGGTGTGGGTAAAACAGAATTAGCTAAGGCGTTATCTAGATACATGTTTGATACCGAAGAAGCGCTTATTCGAATTGATATGAGTGAGTATATGGAGAAATTCTCGGTATCTCGACTTATCGGTGCACCTCCAGGCTACGTAGGTTATGAAGAAGGCGGCCAGTTGACAGAGAAAGTGCGCCGTAAGCCGTATTCAGTAGTCCTTTTAGATGAGATTGAAAAAGCACATCCAGATGTGTTTAATATCTTACTTCAGGTACTAGACGATGGACAGCTCACGGATGGTTTAGGCCGACGCGTGGACTTCAAGAATACGGTTATTATCATGACTTCTAACATTGGTGCCCGTCAGTTGAAAGACTTTGGTCAGGGTGTTGGTTTTGCCACTTCTGCCCGAGAGAAGAGTGCGTCTACAGATGCCCGAGGAATTATCCAAAAAGCGTTGAATAAAGCCTTTTCTCCGGAGTTCTTAAATAGAATTGATGATGTGGTCATCTTTAACTCACTTGGGAAAGAGGAAATCTACAGTATCATTGATATTTCCATGAAGTATGTGTTAAAACGCATCAAGGAATTAGGCTTTGAATTGGAATTGACGAAGTCTGCAAAAGATTTCTTAGGCGATAAAGGATTTGATCCGCAATATGGAGCTCGCCCATTGAATAGAGCCATTCAGAAATATATAGAAGATCCTTTAGCTGAGGAAATTTTGAATTCTACAGTGAAAGAAGGGCAAACCCTAATTGTAGACCATAATGAGGAGGAAGAAAAGCTCTTTTTCACTATTAAAGGAAAAGCCACTCAAGAAGAAGAGGCAAAGGAAGAAGATAGCAAAGTGGATTAACCCACTCTTGTTCTTATAATTGAAAACCCCCTCGGCAAAGCCGAGGGGGTTTTTTACAATTTGTATTCAAGACGCTATCCTTGGTCTCCCATCACTAAATCCATAATCACATCACTAACTCCCGTAGATGAGAAACCTCCATCATGGAAGAGGTTTTGCATGGTCACCATTCTTGAAAGGTCGCTGAACATTACCACACAGTAATCGGCACAACTGTCTGCATCCGCATTACCAAGTGGACTTAACTTTTCGGCATAATTGAAAAAACCATCAAAGCCTTTGATTCCAGACCCTGCACTAGTAATCGTTGGCGATTGTGAAATGGTATTTACACGTACTTTCTTTTCTTTTCCTAAGTAGTAACCAAAGCTCCTCGCAATGGACTCAAGAGTGGATTTGGCATCGGCCATATCTCCATAACCTGGAAAGGTACGTTGTGCGGCAATATAACTCAGGCCTAAAACACTTGCCCATTCATTAAAGGCGTCTAATTGGTAACCTGCCTGCATGACTTTATGAAAAGAAAGCGCAGAAATGTCCATCGTCTTCTGAAGCCAAGCATAGTTCAGGTCGGTGTAAGCACGTTTTTTACGCACATTCGGACTCATCCCAATAGAGTGGAGTACAAAATCGATTTTCCCTCCTAAGGCTTCCATGCTTTGTTGGTAGAGGGCGGTCAGCTCATCCATATCGGTGGCATCAGCCGCAATAATTGGAGAGTTGGTTTGCTCACCTAACTCGTTTAATGTACCCATTCTAAGAGCCATTGCTGTATTAGTTAACGTGAATTGTGCGCCGTGTTCGTGGGCTTTTTCAGCCACTTTCCAAGCAATAGAACGGTTGTCAAGCGCTCCGAAAATAATTCCTTTTTTGCCTTCCAGAAGTTTTGTACTCATAGGGTTTAATTATGCAGTAAAAATAGGTATTCCTATATTATCAAACGAATAGAAGTTGGTAAGGGATGAGTAGTGAGTAATGAGGAGTGGGTAGTGAGTGATGAGTGGTGAGTGATGAGTAGTGAGTGATGAGTAATGAGTATTGGATTTAGTGTATAGTACCTAGTGCCTAATGCCTAATGCCTAATGCCTAGTCCCTTATCCCTAGCAAACAACACTAATTCAAGCCCAGCAACTCCTTAGCTGCGGAAAGGGAGGCATCGCTTGGGTCGGCTCCGCTCAACATTTCGGCGATTTGAACGATACGTTCTTCGCGATTTAGGCTTTTGATATTTGAGGTGGTTTTGCCCGCTTTTTCCGTTTTATAAATGAAGTGGTGACTATTGCCTCGGGAGGCGATTTGCGGCAAATGGGTTATGAGAATCAATTGATGTTCCTTAGCCATTTTACTGAGTAGTTTTCCCACCATAACGGCCACTTCCCCAGAAATCCCAGTATCAATTTCATCGAAAATCAATGTGGGAAGTGTGGTTTTACCGGCAATAAGTGTCTTAAGTGCAAGCATTAATCGTGATAGTTCCCCACCGGATGCGGCTGACTTGAGTGGTTGTGGTGCTTGCCCGGCATTGGCAGAGAATAAGATGTTTACGCTATTAATTCCGTACGCATTCAGGGCTAAATCATCTTTTAAGTCTATAAGTACATGTCCGTTGGGCATGCCAACTTGCTGAAGCACTTCTTTGATGGCTGCTTCTAGGCTTGGAATCGCTTTTTTTCGCTCGTGGTCGAGTTCTTGAGCAAGCACTTTCAGTGCTTGCTTCTTGTGCTCAATAGCTACTTCCAGCTCGGTGATTTCTAAAGAGAATGAGGCAACTGCCTGGATTTTTTCTCCAAGGCCATTCCATATTTCGATGAGTTCCTCGCTGGAATGTACGTGGTGTTTGTTCAATAAGCGATTCAACGTATCGAGGCGCTGTGTCAGCATTTCCAGCTCGTCGGGCTGTTGTTCTACTTCCTCTGCTAATTGGTGGAGGTTAGAGGAAATATCCTCCAACTCCAACAATGCGCTGTTGAAGCGTTCTGCCAAGCCGGAGGCTTGGCGGAGGAATTCACTTAACGACTGTAATCGAGATACGCCTCGGTTTAATGGATTCAAAGTGCCATGCTCTTCGTCTTCTAAAATCGACAAGACCTCACGAAGACCAGCTTGAATTTCCTCGGCATGCTGCAAATGTTTTAATTGAGCTTCCTTTTCTTCTAACTCGCCGGCTTGAAGCTGCGCTTCTTCAAGTTCATTATACTGAAATTGCCAGAAATCCAACTCTTGAGTGGTTTTGGCTTGCTCGGCCCGAAGTCCCTCTAAACGCTCAAGTTGTTTTCTGTAGTCGCGGTATCGGAGTCCAAAAGCTTTGCTTTTGGACAAACAGCCCGCGTAAGTATCTACATACTCTTGCTGGAATGCCGTGCCCGTCACACTTAAACTATCGTGCTGGCGATGCAAATCAACCACCTGAGAGGAAAAGCTACGCAGTACGTCTAATGTCACCGGTGTATCGTTGATAAAAGCCCGCGACTTTCCTGACGCCGTTAGTTCTCTACGTACAATCGTATCTGAATAATAATCGAGGTCATAGGTGTCGAAGAAAGCCTGAAAGGCTGGTGAAACCGTAAACTGGCCTTCAATTACTACCTTTTCATCTGAGTTGTACACGTGCTTTTTATCGGCTCGATTTCCTAAAATCAATGATAACGCACCGAGAAGAATCGACTTTCCAGCGCCAGTTTCACCAGTCAACACATTTAAGCCTTCCGAAAAATCAATGGATACCTCATCAATTAAGATGTAATTTTTAACAGATAAGGATTTAAGCATGTTATCGCTGAAGTTGTTTGTAAGTCTTTGTATGCGTTACATCAACCTCGGTGACGATATTGTATACATCAGTCTTCATTTTTGGAGATGCCTTGGAAAAAACACCAACGATCTCATCCGATTTCGCTTCAAAGAAGGAAAATACAATAGGTAAATTCCGAGTTTCCTTATTGACCGATTGAACTTTTTTCAAAGAGTTCATAACTCCACGCCATGCCGTGTTCGGATTGTCATACATGCGATCTAAGCCGTTTCGATGATAGTCATAAATCGCTAGGTTGAAATTCCGATATTTGGGATTGGTTAAGTTCTCGTTCAACCAATACTTACTCAAATTCCCTCTATTATTCGTCGTATTAGCCGTCCAACCACTATAATTTACAGAGGTAGCTGTGTTTACAATTTCTTGTGCTTTCTTATGATAGCGGGCGCCGCCATTTCGTTGGAACGAATCATAGTCTAAGCCAATAATCGTATAGGCATAAAAGGCTAAAGAAGACGTTAAATTATTCGCGAATTCAGTAGAGCGATATTCAAAAATGGTGAATGGATCGTAGGTGAACTGAAAGTCCTTGTCGATAACATCCAGTAATACAGTTTGATAACTTGAATTGTAAACAGGCCGAGAAGATTTTATAGTAGCTGTTGCTGAAAATTCATTCAATGCAATCTCATTCAAAATATTGATGTAAATGCTACAGTCTATTTTTTCCTGGGGCTCGAATTTATCACGCGTCCATTTTGTGTTATTCATGAATTCAAAGACTTTCTGCTGTAAGTCTTCAAATACGGTGGGATCGGTAACTTGAATGTTTTCTGTGGTGACAATAACCTCACAGTTTAATTCCTGGCCTTTACCATTAAAGGTCAATGCCATAAGTAGGAATAGGAAAACAGACTTAGTCCACCATTTCATGGATCGCATCGAGAATATCATAAGCAACTTCTTCTTTACTCTTCAACTCAAAATTAGTGATATTATTATGTTTATCAATCAAGGTGACCTTATTGGTGTTGTGCTTAAAGCCAGCACCTTTGTCGTTTAACGAATTCAAAACAATTAAGTCCAGATTCTTAGACGCGAGTTTCCGCTGTGCATTTTCCAATTCATTGTTGGTTTCTAAAGCGAAACCCACCAAGAGTTGATGTCCTTTTTTGCTGGCTGAAATGGTTTTTAAAATATCTTTCGTGCGTTCTAATTCAATGGTTAAATTCCCGTCTTTTTTCTTGATTTTGGTGGCCGAAGTTTCTACAGGAGTATAATCGCCCACGGCAGCGGCCATAATAGTAATATCTGAAGTTGGGAAATGGCTCGATACCGCTTCGAACATGTCTTGTGCAGAGCTCACATTAACTTCCTGAATCGCCGAATCGGCTGTTAATGTCGTAGGTCCTTTTACTAGAGTCACCTGTGCTCCTTGTTGGAGAAAGGCCTCAGCGAGTTCAATACCCATCCTTCCTGTGCTATGGTTACTGATAAACCGAACAGGATCAATTGCCTCTCGAGTCGGACCCGCAGAAATTAAGACCTTCTTCCCGGCAAATCGGGCCGATTTAATGTTTTTTTTTTCGAAATTGGACAAGAAAGCAACAATATGCTCAGGTTCAGCCATTCTTCCTTTGCCTTCTAAACCACTGGCTAATTCACCTTCTTCAACATCTATAATGGTATTTCCATAGCTGGTTAAAGTCGCAATATTCGCTTGTGTAGAAGGATGTGCCCACATATCGAGATCCATAGCTGGAGCAACAAATACAGGACATCTGGCCGAAAGATAGGTGGCTGTTAGTAGATTGTCGGATTGACCATGCGCCATTTTAGCTATGGTATTACCAGTTGCAGGCGCAATAATGAAATAATCTGCCCACAATCCTAAATCTACGTGATTGGACCAAACCCCAGATGCGTAATCCGCTACAAAATTGGATTGTACTGGATGTTTGGATAAGGTAGCTAAAGTCAATGGAGTAATGAAATCTTGAGCATCATCTGTCATGATGACCTTTACCTCAGCCCCCGCTTTAACAAAAAGGCGAACCAAAAGTGCTGCTTTATAGGCAGCAATACTTCCTGTTACGCCTAATAGTATTTTCTTATGCTGAAGCATTGTTTACTGCTCCTCGGTTTCTTCTTCAGTTTGGAAACGGTAATAGGTCTCGTCTTCTTCAAATTCGTTTAAAGCAAGAATTACCGCGTTAGGAAGCTTCTCGTAATACTTAGAGATTTCAATTTGCTCTCTGTTTTCGTGTACTTCTTCCAAATTATCTACAGAAGAAGCAAACTCCTCTAATTTAGAGTTTAATTCTTCTTTTAAGTTCGAAGCGATTTGCTTAGAACGCTTGGCCACTACAGCGATCGATTTATAGATATTGCCAGTTTTCTCAGCAATATCTGCTATTTGCTGTGTTTCGATCCATGGTGACTTATCACTAGTTGTTCGCTTGCTCATTTGAATATAATTTTTCGTAGTCTTTTAATGCTTGTTCATTGATTTCGTTGGCTTCGTTTAAAAAAGTACTTTCGGGATAACGATCAATAAAAAACTCATGATCAGAAAAAACGCGCTTAAAGCGGTCTTGTTGTTTTTCCTCAATACTGTTTTTTGCTAAAAGGTATCTTGATTCCAACATGCCATAATAGGCATTCTCTACCAATTCTGAAGACGGAAAATCTTCGATAAATCGGTTGTATTCTTCAATAGCTGCTTTGTACTCTCCAATTTTGAGGTATAAATTGCCATTGTCTAATTCTTTTTGTTCGATGGAGAAACGAATTTCATCCATTCGGTTTTGGGCTTCTTCGGCAAACTCGCCATCTGGATAAGTAATGAGATAATCTGCAAACTCATCCATGGCTTTAACTAGATTGGTTTGGTCCAATCTAAAATCACCATCTGCCATTTCGTAAGAGCATATCGCTCGAGTGAAGTAGGCTTGTTCGGCATTTTCATCATCTGGATAACTTACATAGAAGCCATTATAAAGCGTGGAAGCTGTTTCATAATCGAATTGTGCGAAATGACAATTGGCGTACTTGAAGTAAATTTCGGCTAAATCGTCTACTAAAATTCGTTCGTTGATGATGACTTCATAGAGTTGAATGGCTTTATAATAATCTCCTTTTTCATAGAGTTCATTGGCCAATTCATAGCGTGCTTTCGGCCCTTCATCAGGGTCGTTATTATTGAGTGCTTGAGTTAACTCTTTACTACTGCCACAGGCAACAACAAGTAGGATAGCAGTAGTCGTTAAAAAATGCTTGAAACTATTTTTCATAAAAATCAGCTTGCAAAGATAAAAAAATCCGTCAGTATCAGGTTATTATACTGGTTGAATTTTAGTTCGTTTCAAGGGAGTCAAAATTAGTTCTTCTCTGCTTCAAGGACAGTTTTTAAATTGGATAAGCCTTTTTCAAAATCAGCCCCCACCGTTTTATCCATGTTTGAGAGTAATAAAAAGAGGTTGGAAGGTGGTTTCATTACACCAGAAAAGCCCCATTTAACTTGCGTTCCTCCGGTAGTATCTTCTGTGATAAAATAGGCGTCAGATTGGGACTTGAAAGGTTTAATGAATCGAAGTTGTGTGTCGATACGTTTTCCTTCTTCAATGTGTTTGATTTCTTGTTCTCCTTCTCCAACTTCTTTATTGCCATTCCAATAGGAGGTGGCCCCAACCTGGCCATCTTGGCCTGTTAAACGTTTTTCCATATTTGGATCTCTAGTGGCCCATACACTCCAATGATCTTGGTTTTTTAACGAACGCAAATAGGAAAATACTTCAGCTTTAGGCTTGTTAATTAGGATTTCCCGCTCAACCGAAAATGTTTTTGGGGCTATAAATGAGCCGAGAACTACTGCTGCAATAATTGCAATAATGATGTAGATTATGGAGAGCATACTGTTTTGTTTGGGGCTCGAAACTACAACAATTTCTTGTTAATACATAGTTATGTGAATTGCTTTATAACTTGCTCAGCATCAATAGCATGATGAGAGGTGTGAAAAGAAACCTTTCCGTTTTTAAGTACTAAAATTTGCGGAGATTGGTGTATGACATTAAAATCTTGTGCAATTTGATTGGAGATGTTTCTAAATCGGAGTAGGTCGAGGTAGTAGAATTCGACAACTTCTGCCAGTTTTGGTGTGTTTTTTTCGAGGTGATGATGTGCAGCGTGGCTAATTCCACATGAAGTGCTGTGTTTGAAAATGAGGACAGGCTGTTGGAAAGATCGGTCGATGATTTCTTTGAGTTGTTTGGGTTCTTGCAGGGCAATCCACGATTTCTGTGTTGTACTCATAGATAGTTTAAACGGAATTTTTGGGAAGAAAGTTCAGTATTGATTTCGGCAAAGGAAAACCCCGCCTTCGGCGGGGTTTGACGGTCTGGATACCACCGCATCACAGCCGCATCACAGTTTCGTGCCATAGCTTAAAAGCTAAACAATAAGTGCAACCTCTGTCTCCATTGTTTTAGTAGGCTGCGTGATTTAACCATCCCTTCTTCAGGGTTTTCCTCGGTTTGCTTCTTTTCGGTAGCTGAACGCCAACTTTGAGTTGACCAAGCCTTCGGCGTAATACCGGACCAAAGCAGGGTCCGCGAGGTGGTTTCTTTCATCCACAGATTGTTTACCTTTCTAAGTTAACATTTTTTGTCCATAAAAATTAGTGTCAATGCCACAATTTCATCCTGTGAAAACTGTTAATAATCTGTTTGTTATGATTTGAATAACTTCATTCAACGTACTATATTTGCGCGGCTTTTAAAATGGAGATTATGGATGTATTTGATAAAATTAGAAAGCACCTAGGTCCTCTAGGGCAATATTCCGACAATGCTTACGGCTATTACTTCTTCCCGAAACTAGAAGGAGAACTAGGCAGTAGAATGATGTTCCAAGGAAAAGAACGTATTGTTTGGAGTTTGAATAACTATTTAGGCCTTGCCAATCACCCAGAAGTTCGTAAAGTAGATGCTCAAGCAGCCGCCGACTGGGGAATGGCTTACCCAATGGGAGCTCGTATGATGAGTGGAAACACCAAATACCACGAGCAACTTGAGCAAGAACTCGCTGAGTTTGTGGATAAAGAAGATGCGATCTTACTCAACTTTGGATACCAAGGTGTAGCTTCTGGTATCGATTGCTTAGTTGATCGTAGAGATGTGATTGTATACGACTCTGAGTCACATGCCTGTATTCTCGATGGTGTTCGTATGCACCAAGGGAAACGCTATGTATTCGCACACAACGATATCGCAAACTGTGAAAAGCAGTTGGAGCGGGCTAGCAAACTGGCCAAAGAAACCGGCGGAGGTATCTTGTTGATCACCGAAGGCGTGTTTGGAATGGGTGGCGACCAAGGGAAATTGAGAGAAATTGTTGCCCTTCGCGAGAAATACGACTTTAGATTGTTTGTAGACGATGCACACGGATTTGGTACAATGGGCGAAACAGGTGCTGGTACCGGAGAAGAGCAAAATGTACAAGATGAAATCGACATTTACTTCTCTACCTTTGCCAAGTCAATGGCCAGTGTAGGTGCCTTCTTCGCTGCAGATAAAGAAGTGATTAAGTTCATGCGCTACAATATGCGTTCACAAATTTTCGCGAAATCACTACCAATGCCATTTGTAATTGGTGCAATTAAGCGTTTACAAATGTTACGTGAAGAGCCTGAACACAAAGCCAAGCTTTGGGAGAATGTAAACAAATTACAAGGTGGCTTGAGAGAACGTGGTTTAAACTTAGGTTACAGTAATACATGTGTCACCCCAGTTTACCTAAAAGCAGATGTAGATGAGGCGAAGCGTACGATCTATGACTTACGTGAAAACCATAACATTTTCTGTAGTGGAGTGGTTTATCCAGTAATTCCACGTGGTCAGTTTTTATTACGTTTGATTCCTACGGCAGAACATACCGATGCCGATATCAATGAAACCTTAGAAGCCTTTACAGCAATTTCTGAGAAACTTGCTGCTGGGCATTACCAGAATGCAGCACTTCCGATGTAATTCAAACACATCGTAGGCTAGAATATAAAAACCCGCGCCTTTGGCGCGGGTTTTTAGTTCTATTCAAAAACTAAAGGGGTAAGTACTACATCTGCTTTACAAATGCCTCAATCTTTGTTTCTAATTCAGCTTCTACATTTACCAACGGTAATCGCAAATAATCGTTGCATAAACCGAGATGCTTCAACGCACACTTAATACCAGCTGGATTGTTCTCCGCAAAGGCATACTTCACAAAATCGAGGAGGGCATAGTTGATCTGACGCGCACTGTCGTAGTTGTTCTCAGAAGCTTGGTACACCATATCCGACCAATGTTTTGGATAGGCATTGGCTACCACCGAAATCACTCCATCGAAACCACAAGCCATTTGCCCTAACAATAAATCATCATCGCCCGACACCACAAAGAAGTCTTCAGGTTTGTGCTTTACCAAGTATTGAGACTGTACCATATTGTTGCCCGCTTCTTTGATAGCGATAATGTTTTCAAAGTCACGGCCCAATTTCAACGCTGTAGCCGCTTCCATATTCTTCCCAGTCCTTCCAGGAACATTGTATAAAATGATTGCGCGCTCTGTTGCTTGTGCCACTGCAGCATAATGTGCATAGAAGCCCTTTTGCGAAGGCTTGCTGTAATATGGCGCCACAGATAAGTAGGCATCTATACCGCTAATAGAATCGAATAATTTGATTTCATCGATGACACTAGCCGTGTTATTGCCACCAGCCCCAACAACTACTGGGATTCGTCCATCAACGAATTCAATGGTTTGTCGGACTAACTTGACTTTCTCTTCCTTGGTGAGCGTAACGCTTTCGCCAGTGGTGCCGAGACTAACGATATAGTTAATCCCATTATCAATGAGGTGATTGATGAGTGTTCGGAGTTGCTCGAAGTGGATACTTCCATCTTCGTGGAATGGAGTGACTATGGCGACTCCTGTTCCCGTCAAATTCATGCTCATGACGTTTTAGTGACTGCTTTGGTTTTCTTCGCGGCTTTTTTGCTCTTTTTAGGCGCTTTTTCAACGAATTCACCCATTTTGCTGAATTTCTCTACGCGTCGGTCGAGGAGGTTTTCCAGTTTTAAGCGTTTCAGTTGATTGACCTCTTTGATAATGCGCTTTTTGAGCGTATCGGCCATCCATTCTGGATCGTGGTGTGCACCACCAAGTGGTTCAGGAATAATATCATCTACTAAACCAAATTCTTTCATGTGGCTGGAAGTCAGTTTTAATGCTTCGGCGGCATCTGCTTTATAGTCCCAGCTGCGCCATAGAATACTCGAGCAAGATTCTGGCGAGATGACAGAGTACCAAGTGTTTTCCAGCATAAAGATCTTGTCTCCTACGCCAATGCCGAGGGCTCCGCCCGAGGCGCCTTCGCCAATCACGAAACAAACAATAGGCACTTTAAGCTGAGCCATTTCGAATAAGTTTCGCGCAATAGCTTCTGCTTGACCACGTTCTTCAGCTTCTAATCCTGGGTAGGCGCCTGGGGTGTCAATCAAGCACACAACAGGTACGTTGAACTTCTCTGCCAGCTTCATTAAGCGCAATGCTTTTCGGTAGCCTTCTGGATTAGCCATTCCGAAGTTTCTATATTGACGTTGTTTGGTGTTAATGCCTTTTTGATGCCCAATGAACATATAGGTTTTGCCGTTCATTGTCCCTAGTCCACCAACGATGGCCTTATCGTCTTTTACATTCCGATCTCCATGCATTTCAATAAAGGTATCGCACATGGTTTCCAGGTAATATAAGGTATAAGGTCGCTCGGGGTGGCGCGATAATTGGACTTTCTGCCAACCGTTGAGGTTGGTATATAGCTCTTCGCGAAATGTCGCGATTTTGGCCTCTAACTGTTGGATGGTATCAGAGACGTCTACTTCTCCTTTCTCATCAATCTCCTTCATTTTGGCAAGCTGTTCATACAACTCAGCCAGTGGTTGTTCAAACTCTAAGAATATCATAGTTGGGTTTGAGCTAGCGAAGTTAAATCAAATAATGAGAACGTGCAGAAATACTTGTTGTGATTGTAAAAATAATTTTTGTGAAAAGCTTGTATAAGTGTGAAGGAAGATTATATATTTGCGTTCCCTTTTAAGGGGGTCTGTTCATACAGTACTGGTCCGGTAGTTCAGTTGGTTAGAATACATGCCTGTCACGCATGGGGTCGCGAGTTCGAGTCTCGTCCGGACCGCTGAAAATGGAATCCCACTCGGCTTTGCCGAGTGGGATTTTTCGTTTATGGCAATTTACTACGTCTATATTATTTGTAATCTAGAAGGTGTCTACTATAAAGGCTTTAGTTTTAACCCGACAAAGCGATTAGAGGAACATAACCTTGGAAAGAGTAGGTACACTTCAAATCGTGGACCATGGCACTTGGTCTTTGTTACCTCTTTTGTAAAGAAGTCAGAAGCGTTGAAGTATGAGAAAATGTTGAAACGCCAGAATCATGTTTATTTAGAGTGGCTAATTAAATCAAACCGAAATGAACTTTGAATACCTACCTGTCATCTCGGCTGAGCCGAGACGAGTTCGAGTCTCGTCCGGACCGCTGAAAATGGAATCCCACTCGGCTTTGCCGAGTGGGATTTTTCGTTTATGGCCATTTACTACGTCTATATCATTTGTAATCTAGAAGGTGTCTACTGAAATTCAAGTTTGTCCATCCGACTCAAAGATTCTAGATGTAACTTTTTTTAGTTGGTATCGTTATATCTACTATAAAGCAAAACACATGAAAAACTCTATCCGTATTTCAGCAATTATTTTATTCTTAATCGCGGGCCGCTTAGGCGTGGCGCAAGATAAAGTATACACCACAAGTGAATTTGATAAAGTCATTGTTAGTCCGCACATCGAAGTAGAATTTGTAGAAGGACAAACCGAGAAAGTAGAAGTGCTCAGTATTACAGAGCCGCTGTCCAAATT
>JAHQVX010000008.1 GCA_019634125.1 Saprospiraceae bacterium | reverse complement strand
TATATCATTTATGCCTCTAAGCGTGTAGGTGCCTGAGTTGGATGGCAATGGATCGGTAATAGAAAGGCTAAGGCCGCCCCCAATCGAAGTGCCGGAAGGATCTATCCATTCAAAAGAAGTGCTGGCATTGTTTGAGCTCGCCTCTAAGACTAACGTCTCGTTGGAGCATACCGGGGAATTCGATGTAGCCATTACTGTGAGCTCTGGGGCGACTGTAACTTCGAAATCAACGGAGTCCAAGCAGCCTTCAACACTTTCTCGGATTAGGCGATACATTCCCGCATCGACAAACATTAAATCAGGAAAGGTTAAGCCGATGTCGTTGCCTATAATATTTCCTATTGGATCCTTCCAAGTGAATGCTCCATCACCAACACCTTCAAGAAGAAGTGTTTCGGTTTCACAGTAGTCTGTTCTACCTAAAATGGTAGTATCGGGGAGTGGGAAAATAGCTACGTTCACAGATTCTTCTACAAAACAGTTATCATCATTGGTAAGCCTTAAAATGTAGTCGCCGCTATTAGCTGAAGTAAGTCCTGTGAGCGATAGGGACGTTCCTGTTCCAGCAAGATTCCCATTAGGAAAAAACCATTCATAGGCTGCTTCAGTGCTTTCAGAACCAGTGGCTGTTAAGGTAAGATCACCAATCTCACAAAAGCTGTTTGGGTTGGCATTCAATGAAAAAATTTCTGGATCCGGACTGAGGGTGACTATAACAGAGTCTCTCGAAATGCAATCACTGGAATTGGTGACTTGAACCCAGTATTCTCCTGAAACGTCGGGGCTAATGGTTGGCGTCATTTCGCCAGTACTCCACATAAAGCTAGTGGCGCCAATGGCAGTCGTAGCGTCCAATTCAACACCATCTGATCCGCAGGCTAAAATATCAGGGCCAAGGTCTACACCGCCTTCTTCTTTGGTAATTCGATCTTCTAATAGTGCAGAGCCTGTCCACCTTAATTCAAAGCCTTCATTTTCCGAGAAGTTATCTATTAGAATATAATACGTTTCGCCGGCCACCACATCGAGCCATTGTACGAAGCCATTTCCATCTTCACCTGGGCCTTCAAATAAGTCAGTTTCTGCGCCGTTCATGCCGGTTTCAGCTTGAACGTTGGCATTTTGAGGGTTGGTGCTCGAACAACGAATATTGGAGCCTAGATTCGTGCACGAACGGTTGGGGCCATACACCGCGAAGTCGTAATCGTCTCGGTTCGGGCCAGTATTGTTGGTGGGAATAAGGTCGAAACCAAGCGTTCCGCTTTGTTTAATACGGATAAATAACCAAAGACTCTGGCTTTCAACAAACTGGCAACTAGGCGGGTTGTTGCCTGAAGCGGCGAAGTCATTGGCGCCAATACCATTGGAGTTGAGGTTAATATCGCCGTTACCACAGACGGGAAAAGCACCGACGCAGTCGGTGGTTTGAGCCCAAAGGTCTCCACTAACAAACCATAAAAGCAAGAAAATTGAAAACGGTTTCAACATGATATTCATAAGGACGCCAAAACTAGCGAATAAGATGGAGGAGGCCATCAATTTCTACGGCTTGACCTTCATAAGAATATGTAGACCTCCAGATATATCCACCTTCTTGGGCGTTTTGCCCATTGTGTTGACCATCCCAGCCTAAGTCAAAGTTATTTGACTCAAAAACTAACTCTCCCCATCTATTCCAAACTTGTAAGGAATAGTCTTGAACCGTGATACTACACTGCTCGTTTGGAGAAGGTCTGAACGATTCATTTACGCCATTTCTGTTCGGGGCGAATGCAGTAGGGAATAGAATTGTTCCTTCGGTAATCTCCGAAGTGATAATCATATCGCATCCAGAGGATTGTTGAATTGTGTCAATATAGGTTCCAGAAATGAACACCAACTCTCCATCAGGCAGCACGTAGCCTTCCTGAGCGCAAAAGATGGCCTCCTCGGTGACTCGTGGGGTTTCAAAGATATCTAACTCTACAGGTTTGGTGACAAAACAGTCTACTTGACTTGTATTATTTACTGTAATACGAACAAAGATATCTGTGCCATCACTAATGTAGTTATCAGGAAGGGCTACACCGTGTGCAAAGGCATCCAATTCATTCTCGTAAAAATCAAAAGAGAAATCAGGGTAAGTGCTCTCCAGATCATTTTTGAGTGCACCAAGCCCATATTCAAGGACATTGTTTTGGAAACATTCACTTAAGGACAACTCTTCGTTCACTACAGGAATTCGAACCACTTGGAGATCAATAGTGCTCACAGAAAAACACGTTGTAGAGGTATTCTCAACGCGGTAATGCAGTTGTCTATTTAAACTATTCAGCTCATTCGGAACTCGATCCGAATTGTCTTTATCAATAGCGCCTTGTTCGCTATAATAAAAAGTGATTTCCTCGTCGGCGGCAATGGGGTTGTTAACAACAAAGTCAGAGAAGTTAAAGACGGCCCGATTGCGATCGGAGCATAACTCAAAAAGGAGCGGTGTCAGAGTAGGGTTTCTGTTTACTACCAAAGCCACTTCCGAAACATTGTGGCAGGACCCCGCATTATAGATGGCCTCAGAACGGGCAAATAGCATCGTTGAAGTGGACGTGTATGTAGGTAAATCCGCAACGGGGATTGGATTTAACCCGCCTATAGTTGGGCTATCTGCGTCTGCAAATGACTCATGGAAGGTCACGGTTACATTGTCGAAGCCATTTCGAATAAATTCTTCTACTGAGGCCACATCAAATACGGCCATATCTGTATCGCTACATTGCTCTAATGGTGTTGGGTCTCTTCGCTCAGGCAAAGGTTCTACTACCAGCGTGACTTCCGCAATATTCGAGCAATTGTTTTGGCTCGGATCTACTACTTCAGCGAAGATGACTGCAGAAGCTGAGGTATAATTTGCTGGATTTGCAATGGCGGGACCACCAAGTACTTCATAATAGGTCACTATGTTGGCCGGCTGGCCGTTTGTAATCATGTCTTCTACACTTCTCAGGTTAAACTCGGCAGTAGGACCCGATGAACAGTTTACTAGAGGAATTTGAACATCTAGCGCTACCGGAGTGTCGAAAACTTGTATGACAAAAGAAGTCACATCAAAGCATTCGTCGTTTGATGGGTTAACAATTCGCGCCCATATGGTTTCCATAGGTGCGGCGTTATTGTAAGCGTTTCCTAGGCCTCCAACCCCATCAATGGCATCTTGCTCGGTAGAATGATAACTAATGTCGTAAAGTGATCCATTTTGCCCATTGAGCACTTCAGTATCTTTCAAGCTAAAGTTGAATTGTGCAACGCCGTCGTTGTTATCGTCACAAACGAACCAATCTGTTACCGGGTTGGCCACGGGGTCATCAAATACATCAATACAGACTTCATTTGTATACTCACAACCAAAGTCGTCGACAATTCTGTAGGTGTAGCAATAATTTCCAGCTACTGTTGGCTCTACAGTGATTTCGGATCCAGTAATATTAGTAATCGTTGGATCTGTGTCCCAAGCTTCAGAAACGAAAACAGGGGTAAAGGAGAGGTTCGTAGGCAACAACGAAGGGTCGAACTCTAAATTCCATTCAAAAATATAGCCATTATCAGCTGCAAATTGGTCAGTCACTCGGATAGTCCAATCGCCATTAACTGGAGAGCCAATGAAATTAGACAAATCATTATCAGGCCTATAATCGCCACCAGGAATAAAACTATCGGTATAGGTGCCTGGGCCGTCTCCATCAGGAAATATACCACCTGCTTGCACACCTTCCACAAAGGTTGGATTCGTACTTCCTGGAATAAAACAGTAGGTGGAAGGAGTTCCTGGAGTAACGTTGGCACTGTTTCCGTCGATTGGGCCTGTTGCCCATGGAATACCAAGGTTGGCACTTCCACCGCCGCCTGCATACAGCAACACACTTTGGTTGTTTGGAGAAACCAATTCGATCAACAAGTCTCCCGAAAAAGAGTGTTCCATTGTCAAGCAAATATTGGAAATGTCTGTAGCGCTTGTTATTGTAGCGCTTGTATCGTAACAATCTACAGTCACCGAAGTAGTGTATACGGCTCCACTACCATCAGGAAGAAAGGTTCTACCACTTACGGGTGGGGCACAATTTACGGTTATTGGTACAGGCAGCGCCGCTCCATTTATTACAGCCGATTCGCCCAGACACAAGGCAAAATCGGAAACCGTAGTGTTTCTAAAGTCAGGATCGGTAGAAACGTGGATGGGTAAATTGATGCGATTCGTATTATTGCAACCTTGGTTGTCGGTGATGTTGAGGTTGACTTGAAAGATGCCCGAATCAGGATAGGAAAAAGAAATAGATTGACCTGCTAGCGTTCTCCCATCTCCCAAGTCCCATTCATAAGTAGCGCCAGTTCCATCCATAGAGAATGTTCCACTACCACTAAGCGTAATCATATCGTCCATACAGACTCTGATCACCCCATCTACATTGACAGATGGCGTGGTGCTATCTATTTGTGACTGAATAGTTTGGCAGGTTTGGCCAAAACTGAATACCGGTATCAAGAAGAGTATAAGAAATGGACCTAGTTTCACCTGTTTGTTTTTAGTGTTCTATTGGGTTTGTGCTAAAAAGGCATTGATTTTCAGCACTAAAATCGCACTAATTTAAAAACAGACATTGTAAAAGCTATAAAAAATCGAAAAGAAATTTTACCTTTGCAATCCGTTTTGAAAACCAGAATGCCCGATTAATCATTTTGGATTACTAAACTTAGAAAAAAATAATTAGTGAAAGCATTAAGCTATAAAACAAAATCTGTTCGCAAAGAGGATGTACAACGTAATTGGTACATCGTAGATGCGGAGAATGTAGTTCTTGGAAGAATGGCTTCTAAAATCGCTTTGATTTTACAAGGTAAGAATAAGCCTTCTTACACACCCCATGTAGACACTGGTGATTATGTTGTTGTTGTAAACGCAGACAAGATAAGATTAACCGGTAATAAGATGGATCAGAGAGAATACAAATGGTATACTGGATATCCAGGTGGTCAGCGTTCTACTACGCCAAGAAAACTCATCGAGAAAAAACCTACTGCTGTTGTTGAGAAAGCAATAGTAGGCATGCTACCTAGAACGAAACTAGGACGTGCTATGAGTAAGAAACTATTTATTTATGCAGGGCCAGAGCACAAGCATAGCGCTCAACAACCGCAAAAACTTGAATTCTAATGAGTGGAATTAATACTGTAGGAAGAAGAAAAGCAGCGATTGCTAGAATTTACCTAGATAAAGGTAAAGGGGGCATTCAGATTAACGGAAGAGATTTAGATGTGTATTTCCCAGTTTCTAACCTTAGTAACAAAGTGTTAGAGCCATTACACACTGTAGAGATGGCTAATCAATTCGACATTAAAGTAAATGTTCGAGGTGGTGGTGTTAAAGGTCAAGCAGAAGCTATTCGCTTAGGTATTGCCAGAGCACTTGTTGAGTTGGATGCAGAATTAAAGCCAGCATTGAAAGCGAAAGGATACTTAACCAGAGATGCGCGAGTGGTTGAACGT
This sequence comes from Saprospiraceae bacterium, assembly GCA_019634125.1. Taxonomy (GTDB): domain Bacteria; phylum Bacteroidota; class Bacteroidia; order Chitinophagales; family JAHQVX01; genus JAHQVX01. Next base: position 4,694 of record JAHQVX010000008.1, on the reverse strand, counting down.
AAGAAATACGGTAAGCCGAAAGCGAGAAAAAGCTTCCAGTTTAGTAAGCGTTAATGGTTTTTATATAATTATTGAGATTTATTTATATGTCAAACATAAGTCAAAAAGAATTGCTAGATGCAGGTGTTCACTTCGGACACTTGAAGCGTAAGTGGAATCCTAAGATGAGCCCATACATTTTCATGGAAAAACGTGGGATCCACATTATTGATTTGAATAAAACGGTTGAAAAGCTGGAGGAATCTGCAGCTGCTCTTCGACAAATTGCAAAGAGTGGTCGTAAGATCTTATTCGTAGCAACAAAGAAACAAGCCCGTGAGATTGTGGCCGGTGCTGCTGAAGAGATCAACATGCCTTACGTTACTGAGCGTTGGTTAGGTGGTATGTTAACCAACTTTGCAACGATTAAGAAATCGATCAAGAAAATGCAGAGCATTGAGAAAATGTTCAACGATGGTACGTTCAAAAACATTACTAAAAAGGAACGTCTTGTATTGTCTCGTGAGAAAGACAAACTAGAGCGTGTGCTTGGTGGTATTGCGAATTTAAATCGTATTCCTTCTGCCGTATTTGTTGTAGATATTCTACATGAGAACATTGCGATTGAAGAGGCTAAGAAGCTGAACTTGAGCACATTTGCAATGGTAGATACCAACTCTGATCCAACACGAGTAGACTTCGCCATTCCTGCGAATGATGATGCAGCTAAGAGTATTGAAATGATTGTGACTTACTTAAAAGACTCGATCAAAGAAGGACTTGCAGAGCGAAAAGTTGATCGCGAGAAAGAGCAACAAGAAAAAGCGCTGGAAAAAGCGAAGAGTGAAGAGGAAAATGCGGAAGCAAAGAAATAGTATTTAACAAACACATTATAAAACAAGTAAGTAATGACAATAACTGCTGCAGATGTAAATAAATTACGAAAGTTAACTGGTGCTGGAATGATGGATTGCAAGAAGGCATTAGTTGAAGCAGGAGGTGACATAGAGGCAGCCATCGATTACCTTAGAAAAAAAGGGCAAAAAATTGCTGCGAAGCGAGCTGATCGTGAAACCAATGAAGGTGTAGTAATTGCAGAAACACTACCTGAGTCTGGAAAAGGACTTTTAGTTAGCGTTAGTTGTGAGACGGATTTCGTGGCGAAGAACGATGACTTCAAAAACTTTGCGAAAAGTATTGCTGGTGTTGCAAAAGCAAATTTTCCATCAGCAAAAGAAGGCCTTTTAGGACTTACACTTGGCGACAATACAGTTGCTGAGGCACTTGTTGAGCAAACAGGAAAGATTGGAGAGAAGATTGATTTATCGAACTACGAAGTGATGGAAGGCGAAAAGATTGCTTCTTACATCCATGCGGGTAGCAAGATTGGTGTGTTAGTGAACTATAAAGACGGTGGAAAAGAAGGAGGCGAGGCCTTTTTTAAGGGAGTAGCTATGCATATTGCAGCGATGAAGCCGACTATTTTAAGTTATACAGAGTTTGATCCTGAGTTTATTGCTAAGGAAACTGAGGCATTCAGAAATCAGATTATCACTGAGAATGAAGAGCGTACTCGTTTAGGCAAGCACCTTAAAAACGTACCTGATTACGTAAGTAAGGTACAATTAACGCCAGAGGTGATGGCTCAAGTTGAGGAAAAAATCAAAGCAGAATTGAAAGCAGAAGGAAAACCAGAGCATATCTGGGACAAGATCTTACCAGGTAAATTGGAGCGTTACGTTGCCGATAATACATTGTTAGATCAGGAGCACTGCTTATTAGATCAGTTCTATGCTTTAGATGGCGACAAAACAGTTGCTGCTGCTTTAAAGGACTTCCACAATGATGCGGAAGTAGTGAGTTTTAAACGCGTAGCGATCTAAGAATAGAAATACGTATTTTGAATACGACCCAAACCCCCTCGGCAAAGCCGAGGGGGTTTTTTTGCGCCCACACCCAAACACCCACCTCCAATCGGTGAGGCAGGCACACCCAACAACGCCAAAGACAGATACGTGAACCATTTCACACCTAATTTTGTTATTTTCAAATCCATGACGAACCAGATCTTAGAACAAGCAGAAGCACTCGTTACCGAGAAGCTCAGTAATGAGCTTCCGCCAGAAGTCCTATACCACAACTTGCTTCATACACAACGTGTGGTGAAAAAGACGAAGTACCTGGCCAGTAAAGAACAATGTACCGAGAACGAAACCCTTCTTCTCGCCCTCGCAGCTTGGTTCCACGATACCGGATTTGTTCAGCAAAGTGAAGGCCATGAAGAAATTAGTGCCGATTTTGCAGAGACTTTCTTAACCGACAAAGCACTGTCAAAGGAATCGATTCAAACCATTAAGGCACTCATTCTTAGCACGAGAATGAACGGCAATCCACCCGACAATAAACTCCAGAAAATCCTTAAAGATGCCGATTGTAGCCATTTGGCCTCTGAAGAATTCATGGATATTTCCAATTTGCTCCGAAAAGAACGGAATGCACTGGGCTATCCAAAAATGAAACTCAAAGAATGGCTGTCGGGAAATGTAACATTTCTGAAACATCACCACTACTATACTCATACAGCTCAACAAGAATGGGAAGCTCAAAAGCAACAAAACATTAAACTCGTGGAACACAATTTGGAACAAATCGAACTGGGAACTAAAAAGAAGTCCAGAAAACTCGGGCGAGGCATTGAAACGCTTTTTCGTGTTCAACTCAAGAACCACATCGAATTGAGCGCAATCGCAGATACTAAGGCCAATATTTTACTATCGGTCAATGCTATTATCATTTCTGTAGCCCTTTCTAGCCTCATGCCGAAACTGGATAGTCTTTCCAACTCCTTCTTGGTGATCCCAACGCTGATCTTAATGCTCGCCAGCGTTGTTTGTATTATTCTCTCTGTCCTGTCTACACGTCCCAATATCTCCAAGGTAAGCGTCATTACTAGAGAAATGATAAAAAATAACAAAACCAATATTCTATTCTTCGGCAACTTCTATAGAATGAGCCTAGAAGATTTTGAGTGGGGAATAGATTACTTAATTGATAATGAAGACACCCTATACAACTCCTTAACTAAGGACTTGTATTTCCTAGGCCTCGTCCTAGAACGAAAATATAGACTATTGCGCATCACCTATAATGTGTTTATGGTAGGCATTGTAGTTTCTGCATTAGCCTTTGTGATTAGCTTTTTTATGACGGCCAACGTGGCGTAAAATCCAAACAAGATGAAAGAGATTAGTAGAGGGCCCTTTATACCAAAATTGTCTTTTCGACTATTAAAAGAAAGACTCGAACAGCAACTGGATAACGACAACCCAGGAATCGTGCTTCAAGCAGAAGCGATACTTCAACTATTAGATCAAAACCCCAAGTTGGTAAAGGGCTTTGGCCAAGAAGAATCGCATCATGAATATGAAGCAGTCATACAACGCATTTTAGCCTATTTATTCCCTTCTTCACTTACCACCAACGAGATTAAATCGGCCATGATCCCGTTCTCAAATACAGTATTGTATTGCTCGGAACGGTTTAAAAACATCATTGAAAATTCGGATACAGACATCGATGAGGCCTTCGCTGAAATGTATAAAGCTTATGACGATTTCAATTTTATCCCATATGCCGTAGTACTTAACAGGTATTACAATTACAACGTTGATTTTTCGCGACCACTTTCATTAAAAATCAAGCCAAGAGACGGCAAAGAGCGGACTTATCGAGTGTTGAACAATGCCGATTTAATCGACATTTATCCGAACGAAAATGCTGTGGAGATTACAGAAGAGATCTTGGCTGAAATTTTAGCAAATGCTGAAGACCCGGCAGTTTGGAAAAAGTATTTCCCTAAAGATTCTTGGACGGTAGAAGGTTTTGGCCTTTACAACTTAGTGGACACCACACTTGATAACCAAATTGAAGAATTTAAAGCCCATTTAATTGAGCCGAACACCTTTGAGAGTTTCGAAAAAATTGTGAATGATATTCGGGGTGTGTTTAACATTCCCGACCTACGTGTAGGTGTGTACCAGTTAGATGGAAACTCCCTTTTACCAGGCTACGATGAACAGGCCAAAAGCATGACCATCGACGAAATGGGCCAAACTACTTGTGATACGTATGCTTGCGATTATATTCAAGAAATGCTTTTCGACAAACACGAGCAAGTTATTCTATCCGACACGGAATCTTATCAGGAAAGGAGCGGAGGCAATAGTATGAGCAGTAACCTCATGGCGAATGGGATTAAAAGTATTATTCTCATCCCCATCAAAGTGGAAGATGAATTGGCCTTTGTGTTAGAGATTGGATCCGATCAGAAGCATAAGTTGAATGCGATTAATGCGCTGAAATTAAATAAGCTTATTCCATATATCCAGAGCTATGCAGAGCGGGTAAAGGATGAGTTTGAGAATCAAATCAGTGCCATTATTCAACGCGAGTGCACCTCAATTCACCCAGCTGTTCAATGGCGATTTGAAGAAGAAGCCATTCAATATTTTCAGCACACGCAGCAAGGGGAACCCGCCACGTTTCACGAGGTGGTCTTTGAGGATGTGGTACCCCTATATGGCCAAATTGATATTGTTGGTTCTTCAGGAGCACGTAATAAGGCGATTCAGAAGGACTTGCTTTCATTGTTAGATCAAAGCAAGACTTTATTGACCGACTTGTCGGCCGATCAAAAGCTGCCTTTTTATGATCAG
>JAHQVX010000088.1 GCA_019634125.1 Saprospiraceae bacterium | reverse complement strand
GCGGATTATTGCATGAAGCCATTGCTGTTTCAAACGTATTTGTGCCTAAAGGAGAAATTGTGGTAAGCACAAAAGGGAAAGTAAAGAATACGAATCGAGAATATAAAACGCCTCGAGAAGCTGCAGATACTACAACACCATTAGCTGTACTTATTGATGGAGGCACGGCTTCGGCTTCAGAAATCGTTTCGGGAACCATACAAGATTTAGATCGAGGGGTAATTATTGGGCAAACCTCTTTCGGGAAAGGACTTGTGCAAAGCACAAGGCCAGTCGCCTATAACTCTCAATTAAAACTCACCACTTCTAAATATTACATTCCTTCAGGAAGATCCATTCAGCGCATCATCTATTCAGAGAAAGGAGAAGATGGAGAATTCGCTGAAGTACCAGATTCACTTCGTAAAGCATTTACTACACGCGGAGGCAGAACCGTTCTGGATGGAGCAGGCATTGAGCCAGATATTAAAACAGATGTAGACGAATACTCACAATTGTCCTTTGTTTTATTCCGAAACAACCATATCTATGACTATAGCTTGGATTACTACAACACGCATCCAACTGTAGCTTCTGCAGCCGACTTTACATTGACAGATCAAGATTTTGAAGCGTTCAAACAGTTTCTAGATGGTAAGGATTATTCTTATGAAACACCAACCGAAGCAAAGCTGATTGAACTGAAAGAGAAAGTTGAAGAAGACAATTACGGCGGCGAATTGGATGGAATGATTACAGCACTAGAAGACAAATTATCCGCAGCCAAAGCCAATGACTTAGACAAGTACAAAGACGAAATCCTCTTTTTACTTGAAAGAGAAATTGCCGGTAGGTATTATTACAGGGCTGGCCGTGAAGAAAATAGTTTGGATAACGACAAGGAAGTACAAAAAGCCTTAGATGTTCTCGCGAATTCCACTCAATACGCTTCTATTCTGAAGTAATGATTGGAGCCGAAGAAGTCGTTCTTTTCTTCATAACAGGAATTGTAGCAGGCATATCTGCAGGACTTCTTGGTATTGGTGGTGGACTATTCTACATTCTTCTTTTTGGCTTGTATTTAGGAAAAATAGATACCATAGAGAGTCATGAAGTAGTTCGCCTAGTTATTGCGAACTCTATATTTGCCACATTTTTCGCAGCGCTTTCTGCCTCAATTAAGCAGTGGAGACTTAATAACTTCTTTTTTCGTCCCGTAGTCATTATTGGCTTAGTAGGCCTCATTGCCTCTATTGGCATTACATTCTTACTCACAAAAACATCCTTTTACAGCCGAGGTGTCTTTGCCTTTGTCTTTACTTTAGCTTTAATTCCGGTCATAATAAAGATGATTCGAGGCAATGACGGTAAGGTCAGTAACCACCCCGACGCTGTGCCTAATCCGAAATTTTTGGGGTTGGGATTTTTATCAGGCAGCGCGACTGCCCTTTCTGGCCTGGGTGGAGGATTTGTTATGGTGCCTATCCTCAACGGACTATTCAAAATCGGTATCAAACAAGCTACAAGCATATCTATTGGAGTAATTGTAATCGTTTCTGGGGCTACGTCGCTTTACAACCTATTTTTCCTCGGCAGCGCCACACTCGACCTACAATTTATTCAAGGTTCCATCGTGCTACCTATGGTATTGCCTGTAGTATTGGGCGTACTGACTGGGGCTCCTTTGGGAGTGCTTTGGGCAAATAGAATTCCTGAAAAGACAATTCGAATTATTTTTGTGATCTTTTGTTTACTCATCATTCTCAGGAATTTTAAAGAAATGTGGCTTGAATGGACTATTACTTAGCAATTGAAACATCTACCGCACCTTGCTCGGTGGCGCTGCTCCAGGGTAAAGACTTATTGGAAGAATGCTTTATTGAAGAGGCCAAACAAACCTCTGCGCTCTTAGCTCATCGAACAGAAGAATTGCTGGTACGTCATCAAATAAAGGCCAGTACTTTGAAGCGAATAATGGTTTCTATTGGGCCAGGATCCTATACCGGTTTACGCGTAGGACTTTCTTTTGCAAAAGGTTTAGCCTACGCTCTATCCATACCTATTCAAGGCGTCCCTAGCTTAAAAGCATTGTCATTAGGCTATTGCTTGGAAGAGAAAGATACAGCAGATTTCATCATACCAATGTATAATGCACGAAGAGAAAATGTGTATTGTGCGATATATGATAAAGAAAAAAATGAGGTGATGGAGCCAACCCTTTTATCTTTCGAAGCACTTTATAAGAAAGCAAAAGAATATAATAATTTTGTTTTTGTGAGCCCTGACTCGGCTATTCTAAATAAAATATTTAAATTAGTACTTGAATGTAAGAATTTAGGGGCTAGAGCTTATTTTGTTGGTTATGCGGGACTTACAAACGAAGAAAACGCTCTAGGTAAAGGAAGTGCATATTTGGCACCCCTTTATATTACAAATAATTACCTCTAAAAGCTTAATTTTATTCTTTAAACCAAAACTGATGGACAGTACAGTAACATTAACAAAACCCGGATCAAAGGCAAAAATTGTCCTTGATTACAGCCAAATCAAAAAAGCAGCTATGGTTCTCAGAGCTGTTAATCATGGTTTGAGGCAATCCATTATCAAATTGTTAGAGAAAAAGCAAGATATGGTTGTCACAGACATTTATGTAAAACTTAGAATCGAACAATCGGTCGCTTCACAGCATTTAGCTATCCTTAGAAAAGCTGGAGTTGTTGACACGAAACGAGATGGAAAATTTATCCATTATAGTTTAAACAAAGCCCGTTTAGAAGAAATATCAGGCTTTGTTGACGATCTGGTTGAATAACTAATTTCTATTATAAAAGAGCTGAGGGTTTTTTAACTTTCAGCTTTTTTTTTATTTTCACGTCGGACAGAGAACTTAACACTAACTAATCATGGCAAAGAAATCTAGCGGGAACTTGGCCGAAGGTAGGAAGATCCTTCGTGCGCTCAATCACAAATTAAGATTAAAACTTATTAAATACATCGACAAGAACAAAGGCACCTTTGTAAAGAAAATGTACAAGGATTTGAAACTGGAACAATCTGTTACCTCTCAACATTTGAGAATTTTACGTGAAGCGGGAATTGTTACCACTCAAAGAGAAGGTAAGAATATTCGCTACTTTATCGATTATGATCGAGTAAAGTTCATCATTAAGCGGGTAGACGATTTTTTAGATTAAGCCTTGTTCATTTACTGAATTCGTAAAAAAAACCCACCGCCAAAGGCGGTGGGTTTTCTTATATCTATCGGTCAACTTATCCGTTCATCGTCACTAAAAACTCTTCATTGTTTTTAGTCCCTTTAATATGTTGAAGTAAGACCGTCATAGCCTCCTCCGTATTCATATCGGCTAAGTGATTGCGCATTACCCACATTTTCTTAATCGTCTCTGCATCATGCAGCAGATCATCTCTACGCGTACTAGAGCGAATCACATCAATGGCAGGATAAATGCGTCGGTTCGCTAACTTGCGATCCAACTGTAATTCCATATTACCTGTTCCTTTGAACTCCTCAAAAATGACTTCATCCATCTTAGACCCAGTATCGATCAATGCTGTAGCTAAAATGGTTAATGAACCGCCATTCTCAATATTTCGAGCTGCTCCAAAGAATTTCTTCGGCTTATGAAGGGCATTGGCTTCAACACCACCCGACAATACCTTTCCTGAAGAAGGAGCTACAGTATTGTGTGCTCTTGCTAAACGAGTAATTGAATCTAAAAGAATCACTACATCATGTCCTGATTCAACCAAACGCTTCGATTTCTCTAAAACAATCTTAGCCACTTTCACATGCTTATCTGCTTGCTCATCGAATGTAGATGCAACAACTTCTGCATTTACACTTCGCTTCATATCCGTAACCTCTTCCGGACGCTCATCGATTAATAAAATAATCAAATACACTTCAGGGTGGTTCTTCGAAATCGCATTGGCAATAGCTTTCAAAAGAATGGTTTTACCCACTTTTGGCTGAGCTACGATCATTCCACGTTGTCCTTTACCTACCGGAGAGAACAAATCCACGATTCGAGTACTGTAATTGGACGCCCCATCAAACAAGTTTAACTTCTCTTCTGGGAATAATGGCGTTAAGTAATCAAACGGCACACGATCTCTAATCTCATCAGAAGTCTTTCCGTTAACAGTATCTACTTTCAATAAGGCAAAATACTTCTCGCCTTCTTTTGGCGGTCGAATTTCTCCAACAACCGTATCTCCGGTTTTTAGTCCAAATAATTTCACTTGCGAAGGTGAAACATAAACATCATCTGGAGAGTTTAAGTAATTGTAGTCTGATGATCTTAGGAAGCCATACCCATCAGGCATCATTTCCAATACCCCTTCCCCTTTAATCATACCATCTAACTCTACGTTAAACTTCGGCTTAGCTGGTTTTTCTTGTTGAGGTTTCTTCGGTCGGTCTTGTTGTTGTCGGTCTTTTTGCTGACGATCTTGGTGTTGTCGTTCTTTTTGTTGCTGACCTTGTTGTTGGTTCTTATTATTTCCAGACGGTTTTTTGTCGTTCTGTTGGTCTTGGTTTTTAGCAGGACGTGGCTCGCGTTGCGGCTTGGCTTCTTTACTTTGATCGTCTTGCTTAGGCTTTTGAGCTCTAGGCTGTCGCTGCTGCTTTTGAGCAGGCTTGGATTCTTGCTTCTTGGCTTCCTTCTTTGGAGCTGGAGCACCAGCAGGTTTGCCATGTACTGCCTGATGATCAAGAATGGAGTAAATCAGGTCTTGCTTGTTTAATTTCTTATACCCCTTCATGCCTAAGCCCTCCGCGACCTCACGAAGCTCAGGTACAACCATGTCGTTCAACTGCAAAATATCGTACATCAATGATGATTTAATTTTCTGAAATGAAATTTTATAAAAGTGAAGATGTTAAAAAAACCTTGGTTAAGGTTCGTAGAACTGTCTTGTTATCCGAAAATGGATACTCAAAACTAAGCTTTTATTTACTATTTCAAACATTATCTTTGCCAAAATTTGAAAAAGGAATGCTCCAAATCCAGACTATTCGTGAGAAAAGCGACTTTGTAATCAAAGAATTGAAGCGGAAAAATTTTGATGCAGCAACTATTGTTGACCAAATTCTTTCTCTAGATGCCCAGCGCAAAGCGGCTCAATTGGAGCACGACAACTTGAAAGCGGAGAAGAATGCAGCCTCTAAAGAAATCGGTCAGTTGTTCAAGTCGGGCCAGGTAGATGCTGCCAATCAGCTTAAAGAGAATATGGGTGCACTCGGCGAAAAAATTGATGCTTTAGTAGAACAAATGCGTCAGTTTGAGCAAGCGCTTGAAGCCGAATTGGTTCAATTACCGAATATTCCTCATAGCTCTGTTCCAAGTGGGAATTCAGACGAAGACAACGAAGTGGTTTTCCAAGTAGAAGAAGTCCCGACGTTAGACGACACGGCATTGCCGCATTGGGAGTTGGCAGCCAAGTATCAATTGATCGACTTTGAAACTGGGGTTAAATTAACCGGGTCTGGATTTCCATTATACACCGGAAAAGGCGCCCGCTTTCAGCGGGCTTTGATCAGCTACTTCCTCGATCAAGCCACAGAAGCTGGCTACTTAGAAGTACAACCTCCACACTTAGTGAATGAGGCTTCTGCCTTCGGAACTGGACAACTGCCCGACAAAGAAGGACAGATGTACCACGCCACTCAAGATAATTTCTACCTTATTCCTACCGCAGAAGTGCCCATCACCAATATTCATAGAGACGACCTCTTCAAAGAAGCCGACTTGCCTAAAAAATACACCGGGTACACGCCATGCTTCCGCCGAGAAGCAGGTAGCTATGGGAAAGATGTACGAGGCCTAAACAGACTCCATCAATTTGATAAAGTTGAAATTGTACAGTTTGTTTTACCGGAACAATCGTATGACGCACTCGAAGACATGAAAAATCATGTAGAAGGCCTGCTTAAGAACCTCGGACTACCATACAGAATCTTACGACTATGCGGTGGTGACGTGAGTTTTGCCTCCGCATTAACCTTCGACTTTGAAACCTATAGCGCTGCTCAGAAACGTTGGTTAGAAGTGAGTTCCGTCTCCAATTTTGAAGCCTTCCAGAGTAATCGAATGAAAATTCGTTATCGACCGAACAGCACAGAAGGCAAGGCGAAAACTCAGTTGATTCACACCTTAAATGGCAGTGCTTTAGCACTGCCTAGAATTGTGGCTACGCTCTTAGAAAACAACCAAAGCCCGGAAGGTATACACGTTCCTGAAGTCTTACAACCGTACACTGGATTTTCAATGATTCGCTAGCTTTTCAGATTTTCCTAACTTAGAGTAAACCAAAACCACTCTTAGTAATGAAAAACTTCAAAACCGAAATTAAATGGGCCATCATTTTTGCGCTGATTGGCCTACTATGGATGTTCTTCGAAAAAGCCATGGGATGGCACGGCGAGAATATTGCCGATCATCCTAAATACACCATGCTCTTTATGATTCCCGCCATTTTAGTCTATGTGCTTGCTTTACGAGACAAAAAGAAAAATTTAGGTGGCCAGATGACTTGGAAGCAAGGATTTATTTCCGGATTAGTAATCGGTGGGATTGTAGCCTTACTCACGCCACTAACCACTTACATTACACATGCATTCATTACGCCAGACTATTTTGAGAATGCCATTGCCTATGGCGTTGAAACTGGGAAAGCCACTGAGGAAGAGGGCAAAGCCTTTTTCAACTTAACTTCCTACATCATCCAAGGTGTAATTTGGGCCATCGGTGCTGGTGCAATAACGGGTGCTATTGTTTCCTTGTTTGTTCGAAGTAAATAAGACGAAAAAACCTCCGCCTTTGGCGGAGGTTTTTTTCACACCCAAGAAAGAAATGCTACTTCGAAGCACTGTTTCCTTGTATTAAATTTCGGATCTCATCTTTCACCTGATACGGTCCAGCAGCTACATTATCCACTACATTTCCATTCTGGTCAATCAATACATATTGAGGCAACGCAAATACAAATAATTCCTTGGCAATTCTAGAATCTTGTCCGCCAGATCCTGCCCACAAGGCAATACCTTCTGGCCGACCTTTCTTATAGCCTTTTTTCCAAGCCTTCTTGCTCTTGTCTACGTTTACAGTTACAATTACTAAATCGTCGCCAAATTCTTGTTTTAGGCTTGTTAATGAAGGCATAGCTGTAAAACATGGAGCACACCAACTTGCCCAAAAGTCAACATAGACTACTTTGCCTTTAAAACTGTTTAATTTCTTCTTCCCGCCCTTAATATTCCTCAACTTGGTATTAGGAGCTGGTGATTGAGCCACGACTTCCCCAATAAAGAAGCATGCCATTAGTCCGATGAGTACGGTTAAAATTGTTTTCTTCATAGCTGTAGTTTACCTAAGGTTATTCATAATCCTTGCCAAAACAGAATGGCTGCAAGATAGACGGACGGTTTTAGCTATAAATACACATATCCACAATTACTCAAATACCTGCCCAAAAATGAGTGGTGTCCTGAATTCGCGGAAATTCATAACATGGAGTTTGAAGTAGGCTTCTAAGGCACTTAAAAGGCTTTTTCGTTGGATTTTCGTGGTGTTAAGTTCAGCGAGCGCACTCATAGGTGTAATGAGCAATTTGTGAAACAAAGCACTATTCACTTCAGAAAGAATAAAATCTCTTCGTTCCGCTTCCACAAACTGCCCTTCATCTAAAGCAAAGTAAGGAGTTGCTGTGGAGTAGTTGTTCATAGGAAGAAATCCTAAATGTCCGGTGAGTCCTAACATAAATTTCAAATGATACAGCGGAGATATTTCTTCTACTTGATCTAGGAAATGATACGCACTTTCGAGGTATTCGAATAATGCTTCGTTGGGCTCTGTTTCTTGAATACTGGCGTTAATTACTTCCAGCATAAACATGCCCATAGCTGTTCGGTTAATATGAAAGGGAATTTGCTCGTAAACCAATGCTGGCCGAAATTCTTTAATGGTCTGGAGGTTTTTATTCTCCCGATTGGTCACCTCAACATGTAACAGCTGCATAGGCTGAAGAACATTGCCTCTGCCTTTCGACTTAGAAGCTCGAACACCACGCATCATATAGCTTTGTAAGCCTAATGCTTTCGTAAATAAGGTGAGGATTAAACTCGTTTCAGAATATTTGACAGACTTAACGATTAAGCCCTGTGTGCTCACAACCATGATTAATCAGCATCGTCTACACATTGCTCTTTAATGGAGTGCAGCAGTTTCTCGGAGCAACATTTTCGCTCCATCTTGCTGGCAAGGAATTGTTTAAAGTGTTGTTCAATTTCCAGCTTTTCGAGGCATTCACAATTCTCGTTAATTGAAGCTAAAAATGCTTGCTCTTCTTCGTTCGACATTGTCCCGTCAATGAGTCGGGTTACATTATTTAAAAATTTAGGGCAGTCAGCGTTATGTGGTGCTTCCATGTCTAGCTTTTTTCTGTTTTGTAACCCATGGCCTGGGCATATCCTTTTAATTTCTCTTTCAACAAATTTCGGGCTCTGTGCAAGCGTGATCGCACGGTGCCAATAGGAATATCTACGATTTTCGATATCTCTTCATACGTGAAGCCTTCCACATCACAAAGTAAAATGACCGTCCTAAAATCCACGGGCAAATCATTAATTGCCTTAGTGATCTCATCGCCCATCATATCCTGAAAAATCTCTTGTCGAAGATCTAAATGGCCCACATGTGACGCTTCATCAGAATCTTGATAGGTAATAAAATCTTCAAAATCGACTTTGTTCGGTTGCTTCGATTTCTTCCGATAGTCGTTAATGAAGCTGTTTTTCAAAATCCTAAACAGCCATGCTTTGGCATTAGTTCCCAATTGATAGCTATCCACGAACCGAAAAGCCTTTAAAAAGGTGTCTTGCACCAGATCTTCGGCCATATCTTCTCGGTAGGTTAAATGGAAAGCAAAGTTGTATAGCGCATCTGCATGCGGTAAAAACTCGGAGTTAAAAATACGTTCGCGGTCTTGCGAATTGAGTTTAGCCAATGTTTTAGATAATTTTGTACTAAAAGTACAGTTTATTTAATAATAGGATCATTGAATTTTACCATCTCTAACACGTATTCGCACCTCGCCAGTTCCCTTACATCGCTTCCTGCTACATTTGAACAGGAAGGTAGGGTGATTTATGACGAGCGTAATAAACTGAAACAGTTTGATTTTAAAGGGGTTGAGGTGGTTGTAAAGCGGTATAAAAAGCCGCATTTGATCAATCAATTTGCTTATAAATACATTCGTCCCAGCAAGGCAAAACGGGCATTTTTGAACGCTGAAAAGCTGTTATCAATGGGTATAAAAAGCCCACCTCCGGTGGGCTTCCTAGAGCTGACCAACATCTTCGGCCTGCAAGATGCCTATTATGCCTGTTTGCTCCAACCCTATCGGTGTACCATACGCCAAGTAATGGACCAGCAAGACTTCCCGAAGCGAGAACACATTCTTCGTGATTTTGCCCGATTTACGATCCATTTGCAAGCGAACAACATTTATTTCTTAGATCACTCACCAGGCAACACGTTACTTATAGAAAAAGACGGGGGCTATACCTTCTCATTAGTAGATATTAATCGGATGCAATTCCGGCCACTAAAACAAGAAGAGCGGTATGAGAACTTCTCCAAGTTGACTACCGATGTTGAAGTCCTACAGCTCTTTGCAGAAGAACTTAGCCTTGCCCTAAATCAACCTCAAGAAGAAGTGTATTCGGCGATTCTAAAATTCATGCAAGCCGACCAAGCCAAACGCCAGTTCAAGCGTAAGATTAAATTCTGGAAGAAAGCCTAGCTAGGAAGCTCATCACTTCTTCAATTACCCAGTCCGGCTTCATGAGGTCGTACATGGTTAAAACCTCATCATCGTCGACAACCGGCTTCGAAGAGAACAAATCTGGCCGAATATCTTCAAGATGAACCGCTGAATGTTCTTGTTTATTGGCTTCTGTGAACCAGCCTGCCTTTGAAATTCCAGGAGAAAAAATGGTGAATGTAGGTCGCCCAACAGCTTTTGCAATATGAATAGGTCCGCTATCATTCCCAATATAGGCTGAACAATGGCTAATCAAATGAATGAGGTCTTTCAGCGAATTGCCATACACATTGGGGAAAACAGCGCCCGCTGGCACATCAAGGCCATCGATTAAGTGATGGAACATGCTCTGCTGATCTCGATCATAATTGAAGATAAGCTGCATATCTGGTTGTTGAGCTAGGGCTTCCACCAACTTTTTCATATAGGCAATTGGCCAAGTCTTTTGGGGGATTCGACCAAACAATCCGATCATAATAAGCGGCTTCGATATATCCACGTCATTTTGCTGGAGCACCTGTCGTTGTTCCTCTTGAGCGGTTGCATCAATGTGAATGGAAGGCGAGTGGTTCATGGAATGGATTGGCGTATCGGTAAGTGGCGTGAGCAAGCTCAAACGCCTCATAGTAATGTGTTCTTGGCCGGACGCATCCAGCATCGGCTTTACAGCATGGGTAAAGAAGAGTTTACGTACGCCTTTATCGTAAGTAATGCGTTTGGGCGCACGAGAAAACTTACTAATGATCCAACTTTCGGTTTTCGAGTAAGCATCAATAACCACATCGTATTGTTGGGCTTTAATGTCTTGGCAGAATTTAAAAAAAGCCGAACGGCTTTTTTTATGCTCGTCGGTAAACTCTATTAGGCGGTCAATTGCCGGATGATTTTCAGCTACGCCTTTTGTGTAGGTGTAGACCATGTAATGAATTTCCGCTTGCGGAAATTCTTGACGCAACGCCTCGCAAATAATCGTACTCACCAGCACATCCCCAACCCGCTTTTGTTGAATTACTAATACTTTCATCGCTTTACTTTAGCAACTGTTGCATATTGCTGGTGCCGAATATCCATTGCCGTGAACAACAGTGGAATGTTGTAAAAAAATGGCTTAACCGACTTTGTGGTATTAATGCCTTTATGACTCATGACTTCATAGCCCAATTCCTCATACATCCGACGAATAGACTTGCCAGTAAAAAAGCGAAAATGAGTTTTGTCCATTACGCCATATTCCTCGTATTGAAAATCCTTTTTGACTAATAGGGGGAATAATGCCCTGTGGTACCTCAAGTTGGGAATAGAGCTAATTACGACACCATCCTTAGTTAATTTGCTTTTTAGTACTTCCAAGACAGTGTATGGATCGGTTAAGTGTTCCAATACATCGTTGCAATAAATCACATCAAAGTGATTATCAGGCACCTTCGCTAACAATTCAGCAACATCGCCTGAAAACACGTGATCAAAAATTCCTGCAGCCACCTTTGCACTACTTTCTACATATTCAATGCCCCAAATCTCGCCTTGAATGTGTTTTTTAACTTCCTCGCCAAAGGCGCCTTCTCCACACCCAATATCTAGAACATGCCTAGTGCCACTGGGCAGGAATGCCAGCATTTCAGGACGCTTATGCTTAAAATATTCCTTTGGTTTCTCAGCGTAGCTACTCATCTACTGCCCATTTTTGAAGGTGAAATAACGATTTTTTTGAAGGTGCGCCACGTAGAACAAAAAATGCCATATTGAAGTACCACGACTTTGAAAAGCCTTTGAAAAAATACTTCACAAAGTAAAAGAGTCGAAACACGATGTTTTCAATCAACGAATAGTGTTTTCGGAAGAGGTAGGCTTGCGAAATCGACAACTCCCGTATGATGATACTCCGATCTTTTGGAGAGCTGTGTTCGTGATGGTGTAAATATTGTGCTTGTGGCACTAAGTAAGTCGAATAATCAAGTTTACGCATTCTTAAAGAGATGTCTTCTTCTTCAAAATAGAGAAATAAATTGGTGTCGAAGCCACCGATTTCGGCAAATTTCTTACTATCTACAAAGATAAAGGCCCCCATTACGTAGTCTACTTTCAATGGCGAAGTATAGACTTTATTTCTACTAGGAAATTTTTGTGGCCAGAGTTTTTGGAAGAGTTTATAGCCAAAAATTTTGATCCAAATGGTTTGAAAGTAATTAAAACAGCGTTTCCAGTTTCCATCTGTATCGTGCATTTGTGCGGTGGCAATGCCACAATCTGGATGTTGCTGCATGAATGCATGCATTTTAGGAAGCACATCATTCAAAAACAAGCAGTCGTTGTTGAGAAAAAGTACATAATCGGCATGCGTAAATTGGAGCCCAAACATATGCCCGCCGCCAAAACCGAGGTTCTTTTTGGAGCGAATCAATTTGATTTTAGGATGGCTATCTAGGTGTTCAATTTTCTTGAAGTCGTCTATTGCCGAATTGTTGTCTACAACAACCATTTCGTAGTCGAAATCGGGCGAGGTATGTGCTTCTATACTTTTCACACACTCCAACGTATCTGTACTGGAGTTATAGTTGATTAGGATAATTGCTACGGCCTGCTTCACCATGGAGCAAATGTATTGCAAATTTTACGAAGGTGGATTCCTATTGGTCTCTAGGGAAGAAGTTTTATTATTGTACTGACATTGCAGTATGAAAATAGGATTTGACGCCAAGCGTTTGTACAATAATTTTACGGGCTTAGGGAATTATTCCCGTACGTTGTTGGCGCAATTGGTGTTGAATTTTCCGGAACATGAGTATTATCTATATGCTTCGACTCCTAGGCCACAAGGCCGGACAGAAGCATTTTTCGACGAGACGGCATATCGTTTACGCTTTTCGACCACCAAGCCAAAGGCTTGGTGGCGGTCCTATGGCATCACCAAATCCATTGCTAAAGACCAAATCGACATTTTCCATGGTTTGAGTGGTGAGTTGCCTTTTTTTGGAAAAATAAGGCCAAAGACCATCGTAACCATACATGACCTCATCTTCAAACATTATCCAGAGCAGTACGGACCAATTAACTCTGCCATTTACGATGCAAAAGCCAAACACGCCTGCAAACAAGCAGATCGTGTGCTGGCAATAAGTGAAAGCACGAAACGTGATATTGTCGAACTCTATAAAATTCCCGAAGAAAAAGTCACTGTTATTTATCAAGGCTGCGACGATAGCTTTTACCAGCAACATAGTGCGGAAAAAATTGTGGCCACCCAGCAAAGGCATCAATTGCCCAGCGAGTACCTGTTGTATGTTGGCTCAATTATCGAGCGAAAGAAATTATTGGAATTGGTCAAAGCCTATGAGTTTATACCAGAATCGAAAAAACTTCCCTTGGTAGTGCTCGGGAATGGTGGCAAGTACTTGAAGCACGTTAAACAATACATTGTCGAACGACAGGCAATTCGGAAATGGATTCATTTTAAACCCAAGATGCCTTTTGTAGATTTTCCGGCCATTTATCAAGGGGCTACCGCATTTATTTATCCTTCAATTTATGAAGGCTTTGGGATTCCGATTGTAGAAGCATTAGCTAGTAAAACTCCAGTGATTTCTTCATCTAAATCGGCCTTAATGGAGGCTGGAGGGCCACATTCTATCTATGTTGACGAAGTGAATGGTCGTTCGTTAGCTCAAGCGATTGAACTTGTGATTGATGATGAAGGTCTGAAAGCTAAGATGCGCGAGAAAGGCTTGGAGCATATCCAACAATTTGAGAAAAACGGGCTAACCAGACAGCTCGTAAATGTGTATTCCGCCTTACTTGGTGAGTAGAACTTGATAGTGATCCATGATAATTTTCCAACCGTTCTGGAGCATGTAATCAATCACTAATTTGCCTTTACCGCCATTGGGTAATTTACAATCATCGATGAGAACGAAAGATTGGTCGTGAAGTTTATCCTCAACGGCTTTGAATTCTTTCAGGTGGTGTTCCTGGCTGAGTTGCTGAATGGTTAAGTCGTGCTTTGAATAGTCATAGCTATCGAGGTAAAGGAAGTCAATTTTCTTGGGGAACTGAGCCAGAAACTCGATGGAATCGGACACATGTAAACTCACGCTTTGCGTGAGTTTTTCTGCATCTACACTTTGCTGCGCTTCAGCAATAGCCGCTGCGTCAATATCTACAGAATGGAATTCTGCACCATTTTCCTTAGCCCACTTGCCAAACACCACCGTGGATGCTCCATCACTCTTAGTTCTTACTAACCCACCCCTTGCAGTCCCTGTCTCCACAAGCACTTTGGCATGTCGTTCCATTAAAAGGTCTAACGACTTTTGAAAGGTATCTCGGCGCTTTCCGAAATTGTACTCCGCAGGCATAAAAGGATGCAGCGACTTAAACTTAGAACGCTTAACTAAGCGAACAACGAGGTAAGCTAAAAGAAGAAGACCAAGGGCAATTAAAAAATAAGTCATGAAACTTAGCTCAATTTCCGCTTAATCTCAATTTGATCGTATCCTTCAATGATATCACCCACTTTCACATCGTTGTAGTTCTTGATATTCAATCCACATTCCTGACCAGCGAACACTTCTTTCACATCGTCTTTATAACGCTTCAATGATGCGAGTTCACCAGTGTATACAACGATACCATCCCGAATTAAACGCACTTTCGTGTCTGGCTTAATTTTTCCGTCAAGTACCATACAACCAGCAATGGTTCCAACTTTAGATACTTTGAAGGTTTGAAGAATTTCAATATTACAAACGATACGCTCTTCATACGTTGGTGCCAACATGCCTTCGATGGCCGACTTAATTTCTTCAATCGCATCATAGATGACCGAGTACATTCGGATTTCAATATCTTCTTTCTCGGCGAGTTGTCGCGCCTGTACAGAAGGTCGAACTTGGAAGGCTAAAACCACCGCATCTGAGGCAGATGCTAATAAGACATCCGACTCTGAAATTTGTCCAACACCTTTATGGATAATATTTACTCCAACTTCTTCCGTAGATAGTTTCTGTAATGAATCTGCTAATGCTTCCACCGATCCATCTACATCCCCTTTCAATACGATATTGAGTTCTTTAAAGTTTCCTAGGGCTAAACGACGACCAATTTCGTCAAGAGTAATATGTTTTCTAGCCTTCAGCCCTTGCTCACGCATAATTTGCTCCCGCTTATTGGCAATAGACTTCGCAGCAGATTCATCGTTATAAATCTTAAATAACTCACCTGCAGTAGGCGCACCAGATAATCCAAGGATTTCAACTGGAGCAGAAGGCCCTGCTACTTTCTTCGGTTTTCCACGCTCATCAAACATGGCTTTTACCTTGCCGAAATGTTGACCAGCTACCATGAAATCACCCACTTGTAAGCTTCCTTCTTGAACTAGGATAGATGTGACATAACCACGTCCTTTGTCGAGCTTAGCTTCTAAAACAGTTCCAGAAGCATTTTTGTCTGGATTTGCCTTGAGCTCTAGCATTTCTGCTTCTAAGAGGACTTTATCGAGTAATTCGTCAATATTTGTTCCGTGCTTGGCCGAAATTTCTTGGGCTTGGAATTCACCACCCCAATCTTCTACCAAGATGTTCATTTGGGACAGTTCTTCCCGAATTTTATCGGAATTCGCCCCGTCTTTATCCATCTTATTAAAGGCAAAAATCATTGGAACAGATCCTGCTTGAGCGTGACTAATGGCCTCTCTAGTTTGAGGCATAACACTATCATCAGCAGCAATTACAATAATGGCTAAGTCGGTTACTTTCGCACCTCTCGCCCGCATGGCAGTAAAGGCCTCGTGACCAGGAGTATCTAAGAAGGTGATTTTTTTTCCATTCTTCAACTGCACTTCGTAAGCCCCGATGTGCTGCGTAATTCCACCCGCCTCACCGGCAATTACATTGGCATCACGGATATAATCCAGCAATGAAGTTTTCCCGTGATCTACGTGTCCCATAACGGTAACAATCGGGTTTCTTTCTTCTAAGTCTGACGGATCATCTTCTTCCTCCTCAATATCATCTACCTGTTCCGTAATACTTGCAAACTCAATCTCATATCCATATTCTTCACCAAGAATTTGGATAAGCTCAGCATCTAATCGTTGGTTAATGGTAACGATCATTCCCAGCGAGAAACTAGCGCTGACTAAATCCGCAGGAGCAACGTCCATTAAACTGGCCAGTTCACTCAACGAAATATATTCTGAGACAACAAGCTTATTATCGAGCTGTTCTGCTAATTCTGCTTCTTCACGGGCTGCAGCATGTTCTTTTCGTTTCGCACGCTTGTATTTTGCCCGATCGCCTTTTCCTTTATTCTTATCGCCACCACTCATTCGAGCCATGGTCGCTTTAATCTTATCTTGAATTTCTTGTTCAGATACCGCTTCTTTCTCTTCAACTTGTCGTCCTCTACCTTTGTTTCTGTTCGGACCACGGTTATCGCGGTTTCCTCGGTTGTTACCGCCTCTTCCTGAAACATCTACTTTCTTAACGATTCGCTTACGCTTACGCTTCTTGTCACCTTGTGGTGCACTTTCTTCTTTCTTTTTCGGTTTCTCAACAGGAAGCTCAATTTTACCTAAAATCTTAGGGCCCTCTAGTTTTTCAAGACGGGTTTGAATTTTTTGATCTTCTTCAGCAACAACCTCTTTTGGCTTAGGCTCAGTTGTTGGTTTTTTCGCAGCTGGCTTTTTCGCAGCTGGGGCTTCTTGCTCTTTTGGAGCTTCTTTCTTAGGTGCTGGTTTTGGCTTCGCGGGTTTTTGTTCTGCCAAATCAATTTTATCGACCACTTTAGGGCCTTCTAGCTTCTTGGCTTCTACTTTCACCTTTTTTGGCTCAGCTTTCGGAGCTGGTTTCGGAGCTGCTTGCTTCTTTGGTTCAGGTTTTGGTGTTTCCTCTTTTGGAGGCGCTGGTTTCGCTTCAGGTTCCGGTGCTACTTCTGCCTCTTTAGGCGCAGCGTTCCGTCGAGCTTCCCCAATGTGTATCTGTTCAGCTTTTTCTTTCAAGGCAATATCAGCCTTAAAGTCACGCATAAGCACGGCCATCATTTCAGGAGAAAGTTTGGTAGTAGGTTTGTTTTCTACTTCATACCCTTTATCCTGAAGATGTTCCACGATACTTGCGGTACCGAGATTAAATTTTTTAGCTGCAACAGCAAGTCTTACTGGTTTATCGGACATACACTATTTTTTGTTTTGCCTTGTCGTTGGTCTTATTTGTTTTCGTCTTTAAATTCTTCGCTTAAAATTTTAAGTACGTCGTCTATTGTTTCTTCTTCTAAATCTGTTCGGCGCAATAAAGTCTCTGCATCTAAAGCTAGAACACTTTTAGCAGTATCGCAACCAATACCTTTTAATTCATCCAAGATCCACTCTTCGATTTCGTCGGTAAATTCATCTAAATCGATGTCGTATTCTTCATCTTCTGCAATATCTCTAAACACGTCAATTTCGTAACCTGTGAGTCGGCCGGCTAATTTGATATTCAACCCACCTCGTCCAATTGCTTTAGAAACTTGGTCTGGATTTAAGTAAACCGAAACCGTTTTCTTCTCATCATTGAAGTCCATGTTATTGATCCTCGCAGGAGCGAGTGCCCGTTGAACGTAGAGGTTTTTATTATTGGTGTAGTTGATGATATCGATGTTCTCATTTTTGAGTTCACGCACGATACCATGGATTCTAGATCCTTTCATTCCTACACAAGCACCTACTGGGTCAATTCTATCATCGTAAGATTCTACAGCTACTTTCGCTCGCTCACCAGGTTCTCTAACGATTCCTTTAATGGTGATTAAGCCATCAAAAATCTCTGGCACTTCTTGTTCCATGAGTTTCGCTAAGAAATCGGGTGCTGTTCTAGAAAGGATGATGCGTGGATTGTTGTTACGCATTTGTACTTCCTTGATGATTGCACGAACATTTTCTCCTTTTTTGAAGAAATCGGACGGAATTTGCTCGCTTTTTGGAAGAATGAGTTCATTTCCTTCTTCATCGAGCAGTAGTGCTTCCCGTTTCCAGATTTGGTAAACTTCACCAGTTACGATATCGTTCTCACGGTCTTTATATTTCTTATAGATTTCGTCTTTCTCTAGCTCCATAATTCTAGAGAAAAGGGTTTGTTTAGCTGCAAGCACAGATCTACGACCGAAGCTTTCGATGGTTAATTCCTCATAAGCTTCCTCTCCTACTTCATAGTCTTCGTCGAGCTTATGGGCCTCTGAAAGACTTATTTGTGTGAGTGGGTCTTCCCAGTCTTTATCCTCCACAATTTCTCTTCGTCTCCAGATTTCCAAGTCGCCTTTGTCGGTATTGATGATGACGTCGAAATTGTCATCGGTTTCATACTTTCTTCGAATGATGGTTCGAAAAACGTCTTCCAACACACGCATCATAGTTGGGCGATCAATATTTTTGAACTCCTTAAACTGCGAAAATGATTCTACTAAATCTAAACTGTTCATTCCAAGTTATTTAAAACGGAAAATCAAGATCGCTTTCTTGATATGATCAAGATCAAGCTGAACTTGTTTTGTTCCAATAATTTTCTTCTTTTCTTTAATCGGTTCTTCCAAAATGATGGAATTACCAGTTACTTCCTTGAGTATGCCTCTGTGATGTTGGTTTTCGGTAGTCCAAAGGTCGAGTTCACGACCGAGTCTTTTTTGGTATTGGCGAATATGCTTAAGTGGGTTGGACATCCCTGGCGAAGACACTTCGAGGGTGTACTTCTCTGGCACGAGTTGCTCTGCTTCCAGGTGATTTTCTAGGAAGCGGCTAACTTTCGCACACTTATCGATACTTAATTTTTCGTCGCTATCAATAAACACTTGATACTTGGTACCGCTTTGTTTAACATCTACTAAAAAGAACTCGGTGTCTTTAAAATCTTGCTCTAATAAATCTCTAATTTTCTCTCTGGCTGTCATTATCCAAAATTTAAGCAATAAAGAAGGGGACACAAGTGTCCCCTTCGTTAAAAGACGTTGCAAAGATAGCATTTTTATTAAACTATCTGATAGCCTGAAACTAGTTTATCTTCGCGTTTATGGGAAAAGGCAAGTTGAAGAAGTTTGCGGAATTAGAAACGTTTAGGAATGTGTATCAGAAACCAGCTCCGGGCTTATTGGCTGGAAAATGGGCTTCCGCCCATTTTCAGAACGATCAGCCCTTGGTCCTCGAATTAGCCTGTGGCAAGGGAGATTATACGCTAGCACTGGCGAAACGCTACCCCCAAAAGAACTTTATTGGGGTAGACATTAAGGGCAACCGCATATGGAACGGGGCACGCACTGCCTTAGAAAGCAGCATTGAAAATGCTGCTTTCCTACGCATTTTTATCGATCACATTGATGAACACTTCGCTCTAGGTGAAGTCAACGACATTTGGATTACCTTTCCCGACCCCTATTTGAGGAAAAGCAAGAAGAACAAACGCTTGACCAGCCCGAAATTCCTCGACTTATATCGAAAGATACTAGCACCGAACGGCAGCATTCACCTCAAAACCGATAGCCCACAATTGTTTGAATACACGCAAGAAATCATTGCGGAGCAAGGACTTGAAGTGTTATCGAAAATTGATGATGTATACAAAGATCCGCACGATAATGAGCTACTGACCAGCATTCAAACCTATTATGAAAAAATGCACCTAGAGGATGGGCGAACTATCCGCTACATCCATTACCGACCTTAAAGGCGCTCAAATTGATTGATCCAATCGGAGAGGTGTTCTCGGTTTTTTCTCGAAATAGGCACGGACTCATCGTTATCTAAAACAATTTGCCCACCATCGGATTTAATGATTTGCCGGATATGCAGCAAGTTGACTAAATGGGAATTGTGCACCCGCGCAAATTGGTAATCGGTGAGAAGTCGTTCGAAGTCTTTTAAGGTTCTACTGACAAGAATTGGTGCTTCGTTTTCTACATGTACTTCAGTATAATTCTTATACGACTCGCACCGAATGATATCTTGGATTTTGACGAACTTGAAGCCGTTAGAAGTTGGCAACGCCAACTTCTCAATTTTCTTTGTAGCGATAAAATCTTTGGCCAGTTCTAATTGCTCTTTATTTTGAATCTTACCCGTACGTAACTCCCATTTCTCCAGCTCTTTCTCTAAATCATCTTCATCGATAGGCTTTAGTAAATAACTCAAAGCCCCTACAGAAAATGCCTTTATAGCATATTCGTTAAAAGCGGTTACAAAAATGACTTCGAAATTCTTCTGCGCTACCTTTCCGAGCAAATCAAAGCCATTCATCTTAGGCATCTCGATATCTAAAAAAAGAAGGTCAAATTCTGTTTCATTAATAAACGCAATGGCTTTTCCTGGATCGGTGAATACGCCAACCACATCTACTGGAAATGACGTATTGTGCAGCAGTCCTTTGGTCAGCTCTACACTATGTCGTTCATCATCTACAATTACAATTCGTATCATTCTTCCGCAAATTTATACTCTAAAATCACCTTTGTACCTGTAGTTTCTATTGTGCCATTCATATCTTCATAAGAGATGTCAATCGTAACTGGATAATTTTCATTGATTAATTCTACTCGATCCGATACAATCTTGGTGCCCAGCGACTGTCGGGTTTTAGTCCGTTCTTTGTTCAACTCCATAGATTTCGGGCGCCCAATGCCATTGTCTACCACTTCAAAGATGATGTGTCCATATTCTTGTTTTCGCGCCGAAAAGAACAAGTTCTTTTGGTCTTTATCGCTATGAAGCAATCCATGCCAGATGGCATTTTCAACAAAAGGTTGCAGTAGTAATGGCGGCACTAATACATGCTGAAGGTCAATATCCTCATCAATATCTACGGTAAAGTGGAAACTATCGTCGAAACGTGTTTTTTCAATTTCAACATAAAGATTCAGTAACTCGATCTCTTCTTCAAGATCTATAAACTCATTTCGCAGTGCAGATAATACCTTTCGGGTCAGCTTGGAGAATTTTGTCAATGCCTTTGAAGCCCCAGTATAATTCTTATTCACAATCATAGACTGGATGGAATTGAGGCTATTAAATATGAAATGCGGCTTCATCTGAAGCATGAGTGTTGACATCTGTGCTTCGGTAAATTTCTTTTGGTACTCAGCCGCTTCTTGCTTAAGTTTCCGAAGTTCTAATTCTTGCTCAACCGTTGAGAGTTGTTCGGAGCGCAGGGTGACTTGACGCTCCAACTCCTCATTCATATTGGCCATAAGCTGTTCATTAACTCGAAGTTGCTTAATCAGCTTACCTCGCGAACGGATTTTATCAATTTGGTCATTCTTGAACTTGGACCCAAGTGCCACTGAGAAAAATACAACTTCGAAGAGCATACCGAAAAGAAATACAGTACGAGACGAAAACAACGCTGTACTTTCAATGGGCTCAATGCGCATTAAGTAGATAGCGACGAACGTGCAAACATAGAAGCCTGTATTCCCGACAATAATCCACTTTAACATGCCGGAACGCACGGTAAAGACCAACCAGATTAAAATACCCAACCCAACCGGAAGCGAATACAATCGTATAAGGTTGTGTACAAGATTTTCGGTTTCTACATGGTGATTGTTTAGGCTAAAAACACAATAGGCCGTTGCATAGGCAAGGAGAAAAAAGCCGTTAAACCAAAGAAGTTTGAAGACTACTTTCTTGGACCTATGGCCATCAAAGAGGTAGTAGACAAAAAACGAATAGAAGCCGTAGGAATAAAAAATGAAGGATTCGTTTAAGTGGAATCGCAGGCTGGGCATGGCAGCTACGAATTTGTTGAGAATGCCGTAATTCGGCAAACCTAAAATAGCGTACAACACCAGACCAATCAAGTAGAGGGCATACATTAAGTACTCCAATTCCTTATTCATGATAAAGAGCATAAACACGAAAATGGTCAGCCCGACACTAATCCCAATAAAAAACAGCGCAAACCATTCAAATGGAATCGAATTGTTTTTACTATCAATAAAATGTTGAAATGCCGTTTGCGCACTGCTTAGTTGCCAGGCATCTAACTGGGCGTTGTAAAAATGGCTATTCGTTTTAACCAGATAATGCCGGGTTTGACCAGCGGGAAGGGTTATAGCAACTTGACGATAATTGTCTTCAATAGCCAACTCACGTTGCGGAGTTAGGTAGCCCGACCTCAAGGAGTCGATAAACAAGCCGGCCTCATTAAAGATATAGATAGTCAGATTTTCGGTATACCAATGCTCTAAATAAGTGGTGGTTTCTTGGCTACATGTATTTGTTAATTGGAACCGACTCCATATTTCTTCCGACTGTAAATCAATGTTTTGAACCGTGGTGAACGGAGTTTCGAAAGCATCTTCAAAATATAAAGGCGTATTCGGAACCAGCCATTGAACTTGGTCTGACTGAACATATTCCTGCTCTTGGATGGTACATACATCAATTGGTCTCGCCCAGCCAGCTATGGTAACGGCTGTAAAAAGGGTTAGAAGAATAAATCGATGTATCATGACACCATGAAATTAAAAAAACTTAACTTGGAGCTAAGTACGAATGAACAAAAGCCTGATTTAATTGAATAAATGGGCTTGATTTAAGACTGTTCGGTGAAACTTACCGATTATTCATTCACTTCTGCAAGATGCTCATTATTGCTTTTTTCCTGATGAAATGATTTTATATTTGTATCGTCTTACAGGACATACCCAAAACAAAGCATAGATTAGGCGAATTTTCTCGGTTTGAATTTTCAATTTATGTTTCATCGTGGGTTCAAGCTCACGAGGAGATTACGCCTAATCATTTTTAAAAGATTTTGAGGGTTGGCAAGTTGGGGGACTTCCAATCTTTATCATAAGGGGGAAACCGAAATTGGTTTCAATTGAACAGCCGCACCTTTGGTGCGGCTGTTTGATTTTTACGAACTACTTAAATTGCTCGAGAAAACGTTTGTCGTTTTCAAAAAACAACCGAATATCATCGATTTGATATTTGAGCATGGTAATGCGTTCAATACCCATTCCAAAGGCATAACCAGAGTAGACCTGAGCATCGATACCACAGTTCTCCAATACATTCGGATCAACCATACCGCAACCAAGGATTTCTACCCAGCCGGTGTATTTACAAATTTTACATCCTTCACCGCCACAAATCATACAACTGACATCCATTTCGGCACTGGGTTCTGTAAATGGAAAATAAGAAGGTCGAAGCCGTATAGTCGTGTTTTCTCCGTAAAGTGATTTTGCGAAGTATAGTAAGGTTTCTTTTAACTCGGCAAAGGACACATTTTCTGCAATGTATAAGCCTTCTACCTGATGGAATAAGCAGTGTGCTCGCGCACTAATGGTTTCATTTCGGTACACGCGCCCAGGTGCCAATATGCGAATAGGTGGCTTTTGGGTTTCCATAGCGCGAATCTGCACATTAGAGGTATGTGTTCTTAAAACCCAATCTGGATCTTTTTGAACGAAGAAAGTATCCTGCATATCTCGCGCAGGATGGTCGAATGGAATATTTAAAGCAGTGAAGTTGTGCCAGTCATCTTCCACTTCTGGGCCATCAGCGACCACAAAACCAATTTTCTCAAAAATAGAGATGATCTCATTTCGAACAATACTCAAAGGGTGCCGAGCTCCGATCTCAATAGGTTGTGCTGGAGCAGTGAGGTCTAGTTCTATTTTGTTGGCTTTGCCATTCGCACTAAAGCTTTGCTTTAGTGCTTCAAATTTTGCCTCTGCATCTTGTTTAACACTATTTAATAGCTGGCCAAATTCACGCTTCTCAGGGCCGGGTACATCTTTCATGTATGCAAACAATCCTTTTACTTGGCCTTTGCTGCCTAAATACTTAATCCGAAATTGCTCCAATTCGGCAGCATTCGCGACTTGCTCATTAGCAATAGCCTGTTTTACTTCCTCTACTTTTGCGCGTATCTCTTCCATGAATTTGCAAAGATAGATTTTTACAAGTTAGAAGTTGAAGGATTGGTGGATTAGTCTGCTACGCAGTTGGTGATTAGTATATTGGTGAATTCGCAATGCTATGGACTGAAGTCCATAGTTACGCATGGTTACTTTCTAGTTGATTGTTGAATCCTTGGCTGCGGACTTCAGTCCGTAGTTGCAATTTGTGCATTTTGCTTGAACTAGTCTACTAGTGGCTAGTGGCTATTGCCTAGTCACCAATAACCTAGAAACAACTATTTTAGCACAAAAAGAAAATGAGTTACGCAAGAGGATCTGTAGTGAAACATCCTAAATATGGAGAAGGAGTAATTGTGGAGCAAGAGGGTGATTTTTATTCTATTTATTTCGCGCAAGAATCCGAAGCCAAGGAAATCAGCACTTCATTTGATGGGCTGATAGCTATCGATACTCAAGAAGCTCCACAACCTGCTTTTGATTTGGAAGACATCGAAAATGCCTTAGAAGATGTGTTATACCGAAATGGATTTTTCCAGCAAACTACAGGCATAGCTGACAAATGGAAAGGTGGAACGCTAATTATGCAAGCGAAAGACACTTCTTTGCAAAGCAAAGAAGTGCCGATGGAAACCTTTTTCAAAAAAATCATTTCTGTTCGGGAGAAACTCCGCGTGCTCGAGCAGAACATCAACAACCACGACAAACTCGATGAAGAAGACAAAATCCACTTACAACAGTACATTTCAAGAGCTTACGGAAGTTTAACCACGTTCAACGTCTTGTTCGCATTGAAAGACGATCACTTCAAAGGCATGGGGAAATAAAGCTTTTGGCTACCTTTGCAGCGTGACCGCTGCAAAGAACACCAAAGACATTCGCGCCTTTTCGCAAGATCAACTCATCGAAGAATTCACCAATATGGGCGAAAAGGCATTTCGAGCCAAACAAGTTTACGAATGGCTGTGGAAGAAAAGTGCCACTTCATTCGAGGCCATGACCAACTTATCGAAGGCCCTTCGAATGCAGTTAGACGCAGCCTATTCCATCAATAACATCACCATCAAAACCCAACAACATAGTGAAGATGGTACGATTAAGTTTGCCTTTCAACTTCACGACGGCCACCTCATTGAAGGCGTGTTGATTCCAACAGCCGACCGTTTAACCGCATGTGTGAGTAGCCAGGTTGGTTGTAGCCTCAGTTGCGCATTTTGCGCAACTGGATTCCTGAAACGAGAACGCAACCTCAACCCCGATGAAGTTTACGATCAGTACGTCCTCATTAATAATGCTGCCTTAGAACACTTTAATCGCCCCCTAACCAATGTCGTCTTTATGGGCATGGGCGAACCCTTGTTGAACTATAAAAATATTCTAGCTGGAATCGATCGCCTAACCAATGAAGACAGTTTGAACATTTCACCCAAACGGATCACTGTGTCTACGGCAGGTATTGCTAAAATGATCCGTAAACTTGGGGAGGACAAAGTCAAATTCAACTTAGCCTTATCCCTACACGCTACATCCGACGAAGCCCGTAACAAAATCATGCCCATCAATGAACAAAACAACCTAGAAGTACTTGTTGAGGCATTGAATTATTTCTATCAAGAAACTAAAGGCAGAATCACCTTTGAGTACATCCTCCTAGATGACGTCAACGAAACTGTGGATGATGCGAAAAGACTCATTCAATTGGCCCGAAGAGTTCCGGGTGCCAAAGTCAATATCATTGAGTACAATCCCATTGATCAGGCCGACTTCCATAAGCCAGAAGCCAAGCAACGAGATCTTTTCATTACAACGCTTGAAAATGCAGGCGTAACTGCTACACTGCGCCGTAGCCGTGGAAAAGATATTGATGCCGCTTGTGGCCAATTAGCCAACAAACTCTAAGAATTTCTCTATTTTTCCGCCATGTTTAAAGCTTTTTGGCAATTTATTTTCAAGATCTTTGGTTGGAAAGTCGTTGGCCATTTTCCCTTCGATACCAGAAAAACCATTATTGTAGCAGCACCGCATACTAGCAACTGGGATTTCTTTGTTGGTCTAGGCACTAGAAGCATTCTTCGTTTTAATTCCTCATTCCTTATTAAAAAGTCCTGGCTGTCTAAACCAGTAATTGGCGCCTTGTTGCGGAAAGCAGGTGGTGTAGGTGTTGATCGATCTAAAAATGTGAAATTGACCGACCAAATTGCTGAGATTTTCAATCAGCGCGAAGAGTTCCGAATTGCTATTGCCCCAGAAGGCACACGTAAATACAACCCAGATTGGAAAACTGGATTTTGGCACATTGCTAAAAAAGCCAACATCCCCCTATTGCCAGTAACGTTTAACTATGTGAAGAAGGAAGTAGAATTTCTAGATCTATTTCACCTTACTGATGATAAAGACAGTGATATTGAGCGTTTAAAGTCTCTGTATAGAGACATTCCTGGAAAAAATCCAGAACTCGGGGTTAGATAGGGATGAGCTCAAACTTATTGCGCTTCTGAAGGTGCTTGCGTACAATCTGACGCTTGTCAGGCGTATCGAAGTCATTCTTTACATACGACAGCAATTCTTCTGGATCTCCACCAGTTACATAGGTCGGGTCAAAGAAACCATATCCAGCATATTCGCCGCCCTTAATGTAGATGACCACTTTTTCATCAAACGTTCTTCCTTCATCAACAATTAGCATATTCGGATGTTTGAAATGAAATTTTTGAGTCGCTTGAAGCAATTTCTGATTATAGGCTTCAATATCCAGCTTCTCTTTTTCATCGGGATGAATAGAATACTTTTTCTTAAGCTCGGAAAGCGCTCGCTCTGCCCATTTCTTACTGGTAAACTTCAATAATGGATTGCGATCTGGATGCAACAATTCGGCTTGCAACTTAGAAAAACCATTCTCTGTTTCCGTCAAGAAAATACCATATCGGTATTTCTTACGCCGTTGAGCCCGATTGAACTTTGGCATAAATCGCTTGATTTCTCCAGCTTCCATGAGTTCGGCCACTAGTTCACTACCGGTGACTTCAAAGGCTATATCATAAATCTCATCTTTCATATCTCGAAAACGAGCGCTTTGCAAATCGCTTGAAAAATGAGACAGAATCCGAGCACGGATATTACGGCTTTTACCGATGTAAATCTTATTCCCTTTGTCATCGAGAAAATAGTAGACTCCTGTTTCTTCAGGAAGTCTTTTCACTGTTCGGGCATCTAGATTTGGAGGTAAGATAGCCCCTTCGAGCTCATCCTTTAACAGATCTTGGATCAGTTGCTTCTTGTCGTTGAACATCATTTTCTCAAACAAGACAGCTGTAGCAGCGGCATCACCCATAGCTCGGTGACGGTTCTTGATAGGAATTTCAAGGTCCTTACACAATTTCCCGAGACTGTAGGAAGCATGCCCAGGCAACAACTTCTTACTCAGTTTCACCGTACATAAATGCCTTCGCTGGAAGGTTTTGCCAAGCCGGCGATATTCTTGTTTAATGAAGCCATAATCAAAACGGGCATTATGCGCAACAAATACACGCCCTTTCGTCAGGCGATCGATGGTAGGAACAATGTCTTCAAAGGAAGGCGCATCGCTGACCATATCGTCGGTAATCCCGGTTAAGGCAGCAACAAAAGAATCAATAGGAGTTTCTGGATTGACAAGAGAAGAGTATTCTTCAATAACGCGTTTGCCATTATGAACCACGATAGCCACTTCGATAATACGGCCTGTGCGGGGGCTTCCGCCTGTGGTTTCT
>JAHQVX010000087.1 GCA_019634125.1 Saprospiraceae bacterium | reverse complement strand
CATAGTGCCGGGCGCCAGATGACCTCCCATTTTTCATCCCGTTGGTTAGACGAAAATGGCAATTGGTTAAACCAGACCGAAATGAACAATTGGTCGTCTGATGTAGCACCAACGGCCTCTCAAATGGGAAGAGCAGTAGGTCTGGCATTAGCTTCCAAAACATACCGTTCCGCAGGAAAACACCTAGCACACATGACTAAGTTCTCAAACGAAGGGAATGAAGTGACGTTCGCAACAATTGGGGATGCATCAACATCTGAAGGCATTTTCTTTGAAGCAGTGAACGCAGCTGGTGTGCAGCAAATCCCGTTAGTGATCTCCGTATGGGACGATGACTATGGCATTTCTGTTTCCAAAGACCTTCAAACCACAAAATCGAGTATTTCAGAGGCACTTGCTGGCTTTGAAGCCAATGAAAACCACTCAGGATACTCCATATTTAAAGTTAGAGGATGGGATTACCCAGCCTTGATTCAAACCTACAAAGAAGCGGCCCATAAAGCACGTACTAACCATCAACCTGTATTGGTGCATGTTGTGGAACTCACACAACCTCAAGGGCATTCAACATCTGGATCTCATGAGCGTTATAAGTCGGAAGAGCGCTTGGCTTGGGAGAAAGACCATGATTGCTTAAAGAAACTTCAAGAATGGATTCTGACAAAGGAATTGGCTACGGAAGAAGAATTAGAGGAAATACGTACTTCAGCAGAAGTAAAAGCCAAGGAAGCCATGAAGAAGGCTTGGAAGAACTTCCTAGAGCCTATTGAGGAAGATAAGCGTGCTTTCTTAGACATCATTAAACCATTAGTTTCTAACGATACCGTTGCTGAACTTGTGAAGCAGGTGGAAAACGATCTGAATATCCGGCGGGCAACCATCGATGAAGTAGGAAGGCAAGCACTTATCGCGCTTCGACATACAGATTCGGAATCGAAAGTAGAATTAACCAAGTGGTTGGTAAACTATAAGCAGGCGAACATGGAGCGCCATAATTCGTTCTTATTTACAAATACCGCCGCTTCACCATTGAATATCAAAGCGATACCACCTCAGTACGACAATGCATCCGTGGTGAATGGATTTGAAGTATTGCAACACTGTTTTAGAGCCAATTTTAAACAATACCCAGAGCTTGTCGCTTTTGGAGAGGATTTAGGTAAAATTGGAGGGGTCAACCAAGGTTTTGCTGGGCTTCAAGAAGAATTCGGCGTGGAACGCATTTTCGATACAGGCATCCGCGAGAATACCATTATGGGCCAAGGAATTGGAATGGCTATGCGTGGGTTACGCCCTATTGCAGAAATCCAATACTTAGATTATTTGCTCTACGGCCTTCAGCAATTGAGCGATGAGCTGGCAACGTTATCCTATCGTACCAAAGGCGGGCAAAAAGCTCCGATGATCATTCGTACTCGTGGGCACCGTTTAGAAGGTATATGGCATACTGGTTCTCCTGTAGGCTTGATGCTCGGTTCGCTTCGGGGTGTTCATGTTCTAGTTCCTAGAAATATGACCCAAGCCGCAGGATTCTACAATACCTTACTTGCTGGTGATGAACCAGGTATTGTGATTGAGCCGTTGAACGCCTATCGTTTTAAAGAACATCTACCTTCTAACATTGGAGCATTTAGAGTGCCGCTTGGAAAAGTGGAAACAGTGCGAAGTGGTACAGATATTACCGTAGTAACCTATGGTTCTTGCGTGCGTGTAGTAAACGAAGCTTCTAAACAACTTGAAAAACTGGGCATTTCTTTGGAAGTCATTGATGTACAAAGTCTTCTTCCGTTTGACTTAGAACACGACATTGTGAAGAGTTTGCAAAAGACGAGTCGAGTGCTCTTTGTGGACGAAGATGTTCCTGGTGGTGCTACTTCATTCATGATGCAGCAAGTGTTGGAAGTCCAAAGTGGGTATAAGTACTTAGATGCTCAGCCAATTACATTAACGGCGAGTGCGCATAGAAGTGGCTATGGCAGTGAGTATAATCATTTTACTAAGCCTATGCCTATAGATATTGTTGAAGCCGCTTATCAGCTGATGCACGAAGCCAATCCTGTTGCATTTCCAAAGTTATAAAGCCCTGTTTATTCTTCTTCAACATCATCATCATCTTCTTCTAAGAGTGTCTCTAGATCTTCTAGGCGTTGTCGGGTAGAATTTATCTTCTTATTTAAGAAGAACGACCAACCGAAAATAGACAGCAGCCCGATTAAATTCATAGCTACATAGACTGGTAGGGACCAGCGTACCCATTTCACTTTCCAGAAAAGAATATACAAAGTTGCGGCGATCAATGTTCTGATAGCCCAGAAAACGAGTCGCCTTTTTTTATAAGCGGGATTTAACACGGAGTCTTTGGAAAGGTCGTCTAGTTCTGTGTCGAATTCATTACGCAAATCCTGATTCATGGATTAAAGATGTGGAATTTGTTGTTAGATGCAAAACCCCGCCTCGGCTTTGCCGAGGCGGGGCAAACACCTTATCATTCAATACCTATTTTTCGGCTAACAATGCATCCAACATCGGACGTAAATCCGCGTCGCTCGGACGTGGCGCATTGGCACTTACAATCTTTCCTTCGGCATCAATCAATAAAAATCGAGGAATGCCTTCAATCATATATGCTTTCACGAGATCCGATTGCCAAGCCTTTTTAGCATGTACTTGAGTTCCGCCTAATTCCTCCGCAGCTACGAAATCTTTCCAAATACTCGTACTCGATTCCTCATCTATAGAAACACTTACGAATTCAATATTTTGGTCTTCATAGTCATGTTCTACTTCTTTTAAAAATGGAATTTCTCGTTTACAAGGACCACACCATGTTGCCCAAACGTCTACGTAAATATTCTTCCCTTTTAAGTCTTCAGAAGCAAAGTCACGATCATCGATATACTTTGCCACAAAAGTTGGCGCAGGCATTCCCTTCTTTAAAGGCGACCACTTCTCTACTAAAGCATCGAGTTTAGTTAAGTAATTTTCATTCTGAGCATACGCCTTATAATCATCAATTTCTGTGGTAATACCATCTAAGCCACCTCCAAAATTGATTAAGTTCTCAATCTGAGTATAGGTGACCACTTCCTTGATGTTTGTGTTCTTTAAGGTGCCAGCCCTTTTGATCATTTCCTGGAAGTATTGCGCTGCAGTTAATCCTGGCTCAATCTTGGAGCCTCTATTTTGTAAAGCCTTGTCCATTATTGGATTAAAACCGCCGTATTGCAATAAATCGTTATCGTTTAGATCTAAATTGTTGAGTAAGTTGGCATATTCTGTCGGGGTTTCCAATGAATTCCCATCGTTGAAATACGCGCTGAAACTTTCATAATTACTATTCTCTAGAAGGAAGTCCCATTCTGCAAACTTTTTCTGTTGGATCAGAAATTCTGGGTTTAGACCCGCTTTGTTTTCACCAATAAAAGCCAACATTTTAGATTTGCTTTCGGAGAGCGTCTCTACAAACACTTCATAAGGCTGAGTAAATAATTCTTTTGGCGATTTACTCAGTTCCTGTTCAAAAAGCACTTTCTTCGCTAGGTAGTTATTTTCAGCTTGGCTACTGCCTGTAAACTGTAATGATTCATCAAAGGCTTCTGCATCTAATGAAATCCCAATAGTATCTCCCGGTTTTGCGTAGAAATCTCCAAATTCTCGACCTAGATTGAACTGAACATACCCAGCTTCTGCTAACTTGAAGCTCGTAGTAAAGGCATCGTTCTCTTCAATATCTACATTAAATGATTCCGCACCAAAGGGTGGGGTAATGGTTAGGACTTTAATCGTCGCATTTTCAACCTTACCATTGATTACGACAGTTTTATCTGCAGTTTTAGAATCTGTTAAGTTGTTCTTGCATGCGCTGAGTGCAATAATTCCAAAGAACAAAAACGATATGTATTTCATGTATTTGTTGTTTTAAAAAAAAATCCCCGTTTTAGTTTCATGCTAAAACGGGGAAAGGTTGTCTGCCTTACAGAATTAGTTCGAAATACCAGTTCTAGGCTTATAATATTTTAACGCTTCAGGAAGGTTTTCCTCTAAGTCTTTAATTCGCGTTTCATGACTCGGGTGCGTACTTAAGAATTCAGGCGGTGCTTGTCCACCACTTTCCGACATTCTTTTCCAGAACTCTACAGCTTCACGTGGATCGTATCCAGCCATCGCCATAAAGATTAAGCCCATTTTATCGGCTTCACTTTCGTGCTTTCTAGAGAAGGCTAGAATTCCAAGAGTACTACCAATACCAAAGGCTTGGTTAATCGTATTTTGCGTTTGAACGTTGGTTCCAGCAGAAGCGATTGCTGCACCAACACTCAATCCCTGTGCTAATAATTGTTGCGATAGTCGTTCGGCACCGTGTCGAGCAATAGCGTGAGCTACCTCATGACCCATAACAACGGCCATACCTTCTTCAGACTCTGTAAATGGAAGAATTCCGGTATAGAATGCCACTTTCCCACCTGGCATACACCAAGCATTCGCTACATTCTCATCAATTAAATTAAACTCCCAGTTGTAATCCGCGATATCTTCGTAAAAGCCGTTCGCCTTCGCGTAACGATCTACTGCGTTTGAAATACGCTCCCCAACACGTTCTACCATTTCCCCGTTAGAGGTATTGTTCACTGTTCTTGATTGATCGAGTACCATATTGTACTGTTGCTCCGCCATTTTATTAATGGAATCGTCACCTATCAAGTTAATCTGACTTCTTCCCGTTACGGGAACCTTTTTACACGCTTGCAAAGCAAAAATTACAAGCAATAAAACACCTACTTTTTTAATCATAGCTCTATCTGTTTTTTAATCTATATCAATAACCTTACCAAGGCGTTGTATTGGGTTTTCAAATTTAAGCTTTTTCAACGAACAGCGCTACCCAATTTTTTTCAGCCTTCATTCCGCTAATTTTCCAGTTGATGGCGGACAATGCCTTTTCAAACAATGGAATATCTTCAGAATAGAAGCCACTGAGGAGCGCTTTTGTTTCTTTAGACGCTAAAACTTCTAAAAAACTTATGTTTTCGAGTAAAAAATTTCGATTAATGTTTGCAAGAATAACATCATAAGGCTGTTTTGGGCATTCCGCAATACTTCCTAAAATGGGTTGAACTCTTGGGGTGTGATTCACTGCTATATTATCTATCAAGCTATCCATGCAATTTTGATCATAGTCGACAGCCACCACTTCTTTGGCTCCTTCTTTTGCAGCGACTAAGGCCAGAATACCGGTTCCGCAACCTAGGTCGAGTACGATTTTGTCTTGAAATTCAAGCGTTTCCATCCATTGGATCATCAATCTTGTTGTCTCATGATGACCTGTTCCGAAGGCCATCCTGGGATGAATCAGAATTTGGTGTTTAAACCCGGACTTTTCGGGATGGAATTGCGCGTAGATATAGCAATAATCGCCTACTTCAATAGGGCTGTAGTTGCTTTCCCATTGGGCGTTCCAGTTCGTGTTGGGCTTAGATTGAGAAGTGAACTCAATATCAAATGACGTTGAAATGGTGTTCAGGAATTCGTCTGTGAGCTGTCCCGTTCCGTTATCATAAATAATCAATCCTGTTTCCGTTTCTTGGATTCCGAGTACTTGCTGCTCAAAAAACAATTCAGACAGAATAGGCCGGAGTGCTTCTTCGCAGTGAATGGTGATTTCTTGGTATGACATTAGGCAGATGCGGCTATAGCAAGGAAGTCCTGAGCTTTCAAGGATGCTCCACCGATTAATCCGCCATCAATATCGGGCTGAGAGAGTAAATCAGCTGCGTTGGCGGGCTTCATGGATCCTCCGTAGAGTATATATGCGTTGTTGGCTACGGTTGTTCCGTATTGTTCTTTAATGAGTTGACGGATGTACGCGTGCATCTCCTGAGCTTGCTCAGGAGATGCGGCTAAGCCCGTTCCAATGGCCCAAACCGGTTCATAAGCCAATACTACTCTTGAAAATGCTTCTGAATCCAAGTGGAATACACTTTCCTCCAACTGTTGCTTTACGATAGCCTCTTGATGATTGGCTTCTCGTTCTTGAAGCTTTTCACCGAAACAAAAAATCGGTTGCAGTCCGAAATCAATAGCTGTATCTACTTTCGCCTTGAGGAAGGTATGACTTTCTCCAAAGTACTCTCTTCGTTCAGAGTGCCCAACCAAAACATAGGAACAGCCGTAACTCTTCAGTGTTGCTGCAGAATTTTCACCGGTAAACGCTCCTTTTTCGGCCGTGTAGCAATTTTGACCGCCATACTTGATGGACGAATTGGCTAAGATCGTTTCAGTTTTACCTAAGTGAACAGCTGGGACACAAACAGCGAGTTGATACTTGTTTGATGCATGGGCATTCGATGCTAAGTCGGTTAACAATTGTTCTGCTTCAGACTTGGACAAGTTCATTTTCCAGTTTCCAGCGATGAGTTTATGTTTCATAGTTTAATCCTTTCGGTAGGGCTTAGTGGTTTCAAAAATATGGGTTAAGATCGTTTTGTCGGCATCGGTTAAAGGAACTTTTCGTCTCGACATCATGGCTTCGGCCATTTCGAATACTTTATTTAAGGTAAAGGTTCTGTGAAAGTCCACACCGCCCCAAGTGTATGAGGGAAGGAATTTCTTTGGGTAGCCTGCTCCAAAAATATTCGCAGCTACACCAACTACAGTGGCGGTATTAAACATGGTATTGATACCTGCTTTCGAGTGATCACCCATAATAAGGCCGCAGAACTGCTCTTCGGTATGCATAAAGCGTTCTTCAACATAGTTCCATACTCGAACAAAACCATAATTATTTTTGAGGTTAGAAGCATTGGTGTCTGCCCCGAGATTGCACCATTCTCCAAGTACAGCATTGCCTAGAAAGCCTTCGTGGCCTTTATTAGAATAGCCTTGTACAACTACGTTGCTGAATTCACCTCCAAATTTAGAGTGTGGGCCTAAGGTAGAAGTACCATAATGTTTTGTACCAAGTTTTAGTGTAGCGCCTTCACATAGTGCCAAGCCGCCCTGAACAATGGACCCTGCCATGATAGTGGCATCTTTACCAATATAAATTGGGCCTTTAGATGCGTCTAGGATGGAGAATTCGGCAGAGCCGCCTTCTTCTATAAATACATTTTCAGGATGTTTTACCCGGTTAGAGGCATCTATTGGTTGAGATGTTCGTCCTGCTGTAATGCGTTCGAAGTCTTGTTGGAGGACAAGATGATTCAGTTTGAAGATGTCCCAGGGGTAGTTAATTGTAGTTACATCAATTGGTGTTTCTATGGGAATTGCTTCGCCTTCGGCGAAGCAATGCGCGATAGAGAGCCCGGCCTTTTCCAAGCGTTTCCCAGGTTGAAGTGCTAATACCAGCTCTACTAACGCTTGATTAGGGAGTACAGCACTATTTATTTCAATGACTTTCTCTGCGTCAGGTTGCCGGTTCTCAAACTTGGATAAGAGATAAGCCTCCGTAGCTATTTCAACCGATTGATTCAAAAAGAATTCCCACTTCTCTTGAATGGTGTCTATTCCAATACGAATTCCCGAAATTGGACGTGTATAGGTAAGAGGTAGGAGATTTTTCCAAGTAGTAGAATCGTCTCGAAGTATGAATTTGCATGCTTGCATGGCTTAAAAATAGAATGCCCAGAGAAAAACACGATGACTTTTCGTGTTTTTCTTTGGGATATGAAAAAACCCTCTCGGCTTAGCCGAGAGGGAAACTTAAGCTATGAAAAGGAAAAAAGTATTATTTCTTCTTTCCGTATTTCTTATTGAATTTCTCAATACGTCCGGCCGTATCAACAAACATCATTTTTCCAGTGAAAAATGGATGTGACTGGCTAGAAATATCAAGCTTAATCAAAGGATAGTCGTTACCATCTTCCCAAGTAACCGTTTCCTTTGAAGGAGCAGTAGTCTTTCCTAAAAACTCGTAACCATTGGTTACATCTCTAAAAACCACAGCTCTATAACTTTCTGGATGTATTCCTTCTTTCATTTCAGTTTCACTTTTCTTTATAGGAAAGGCAAAGATAGACAAAAAACTCATTTTTTCCAGTGCTTGTTTTCAAATTACAAACAAGATCAAAAACCAACAATTACATAACATTGGTGAAGTATATTTGGTTGAACCAAAATCAAAAACATGAAGTGGAGGACCTTTTCTGGCGAACGCATAGAACTTCCGATTGAAAAAGCCGTTGATGCAGCTATCCGAAGAGAACAAGCTGCTGGGCACAAACTCAAAGTCTGTATTGGCTCCGACTCAGAAGTGCGCGGCAGTAGAGTAGAATTTGCCACAGTGATCGTTTTCCTTCGGGAAGGTAAAGGCGGCTTCATGTTTGTGAACAATTCCAGCGAACGCAATCGTATGAGTATCAAGGAACGCATGTTGTTGGAAGTGGCGAAATCTATTGAAGTAGCCTATAACCTTTGCCCACTCTTCGATTTATACGACGTAGACCTTGAAGTTCATGCCGATATTAAT
Source organism: Saprospiraceae bacterium (assembly GCA_019634125.1). Lineage (GTDB taxonomy): Bacteria > Bacteroidota > Bacteroidia > Chitinophagales > JAHQVX01 > JAHQVX01. The sequence continues at coordinate 363 of JAHQVX010000087.1, read as the reverse complement.
ACGAATCCGCAATTCAAATCCAACCCAGCGCTCAGCGAAGCCATGGGCTATATCTTAAGCATGGGCTACCAATTTAAAGCGAAGCCAGATGCTGTGGCAGCAACTAGTTGTGCAGATAAAATGATTTAAAGCCCCAACGATCTCCGCTCATCACCTGTTAGTCGCGTATCGGAAACAAATTGTTGAAGACTAGGCCTTGAAAGGAATAATACAGCCACACCTGCTAATGCAATGTATAAATGAATCGGGTTTCCTGTAAGTAAGTAGAATACTGAATTTACTAGAGAAGGCCCTTCTAGCAAAGCATACCGAATGATAGATGCGCTTCGATAGGTGGTAAACTTTGCGCCAATCGAATCTGCT
>JAHQVX010000086.1 GCA_019634125.1 Saprospiraceae bacterium | reverse complement strand
TAACTACTTGCGTTATGCTCCAATCCCACCTGGGAAGCCCTATAATGATTTGAAATTGAGGAAATGTACTACTAGCAATGACTAGCAAGTTGCTTACCAATGAAAAGTTTGATGGAAATATCGCTGCTGTTCGGTGGGTAATCAATGCTGGTGAGCAATCCGCTTTCCCACTTTTAGAAACAGATTATCATGCCTTCACGAGTTCTAATCTTACCATTACCTCAGATTGTGTAATCACCAAGCCTCTTGATGTTAATGGTGGATGGAATATACTGGCGCAGGGCTTTCCGCCCTGTGCCTTTTTAAGTTGGTCGAGGGTCTCCTGGCCCGCGTCTTAAAGAAGCAGTTTTACAAACAATGCCTATCCTTCACCCCGCCCAATTCTCTCGATCTAAACTTCTAAATTGAATGGCTTCTGCCAGGTGTTCAATTTTGATTGCTTCTTCTCCTGCCAAGTCGGCGATGGTTCGGCTGACTTTCAAAATTCGGTCGTAGGCTCTGGCACTGAGTTGGAGTTTGTTCATGGCTGTTTTTAGGAGTATTTTTCCGGGTCCATCAAGTTGACAGACTTGCTTAACCTGATTGGCGGGCATTTGTGCATTTGAGAATACGTCTTTTTGTTCAGTAAATCGCTCTTGTTGAATGGTTCGAGCCTTGATGACCCGTTCTCGAATCGAGTTGCTTTGTTCATTTTCGGTTTGTTCGTGCTGCATGAGCTCATCCAGTTTCACCGGCGTCACCTCCACATGTAAGTCAATCCGATCCAATAAGGGTCCGCTGATCTTATTCAAATACTTCTGTACCACACCCGGACTGCAGACACATTCCTTCTCTGGATGGTTGTAAAAGCCACAGGGGCAAGGGTTCATGGAAGCTACCAGCATAAAGCTCGCCGGGTATTCCACGGTAAACTTGGCTCGAGAAATTGTAATTTTTCGCCCTTCGATGGGTTGACGCAAGACCTCCAATACCGTCCGTTTAAACTCCGGCAACTCGTCCAGGAATAAGACGCCATTGTGCGCTAATGAGATCTCGCCAGGCTGCGGGTTCACCCCGCCGCCTACTAAGGCCACATCACTTACCGTGTGGTGGGGACTCCTAAACGGCCGGGCAGTGACCAACGAGCTATTGCTTTCCAATAAGCCAGCCACCGAATGAATCTTTGTGGTCTCTAATGCTTCGTGCAAATCTAGAGGTGGAAGAATAGTAGGTAGCCGCTTGGCCAACATGGTCTTGCCCGCTCCGGGCGGGCCAATGAGGATTACATTATGCCCGCCTGCCGCAGCAATTTCCAAGGCTCGCTTAATTAGGCGTTGGCCTTTTACATCGCAAAAGTCGACCGAATAGTCGTTCAGGTTGTCGTAAAACAGTTCCCGCGTGTCTACCGTAGTTGGTTGGAGTTTGGGACCGTTTTCCGTGAAATGCTGGTAAACTTCTTGGATGTTTTCTGCCCCAAACACAGCCAAGTTATTGACAATGGCTGCTTCAGAGGCGTTTTCTTTGGGCAGGATAAATCCTTTAAACCCATTTTGGCGAGCCAAAATGGCCATGGGCAAGGCCCCTTTAATCGGCCGAAGCGAGCCATCTAACGACAGTTCCCCCATCATATAATACTGACCGACGGCTTCCGCGTCGATCTTTTGATCGCTACCTGCGATAATACCCATGCTAATGGGAAGATCGTAAGCGCTACCTTCCTTGCGCACATCTGCTGGAGCGAGGTTGACCAGTATGCCTTTTCGAGGCATTCTAATGTCGTTTTCCTGTAGGGCGGTCGAAATCCGAAACCAGCCTTCCTGTACGGCACTATCTGCCAAGCCGACCATGGCCCGCTTAGTGCCACCTCCCACGCTGATTTCAATGGTAATTTGATGGGCGTTCACCCCCACAACAGCACCGCCATATGTTTTTACGAGCATAAGTGCAAAAATACAAACAAACAATCACATTAATAAATAAACTAATGTAAATGTTGAAAGCTTCGATTATTTATAACGGAGTCTAGGTCTTCGAAGAGGTATTTATCATGCTGAATAACGCTTTGCATATAATTCACCGCCTTTTCGGTAATGAGCCGGCCCATGGCCGGCTCAGCCACCTCCCAACGCGCATTTTCTATGAATAGAATCGAGTCTAAAGCCGCATTTTTAGTATCAATCCGATGGACAATTGCAGTGTCTAATTCTTGAGTGAAAAACATGTCTTTCGCCGCTTTCTTGGAAATTGTAAACGGCAAATCAATACCTACATAACTTACGGTGCTGTCTTGCTCTAACTGTTTCTCAAAATAGTTGGATACCATGCTGGTAGAAAGCACGGTTTTAATCATGGAAGTCAATTCGCCCATATCCTTCACTTCTACATCTACGCTGTCTTTAAAGATCTCTAAGGTATTCCTGGCGTAGGATTGTTTACCGTTATTGATCTGAATGAAAATCACGTCCTTCTTAGCCATAAAATCGGGCAATTTGCGGGTCAAATAATCGTAAAAATCAAGAATGCTCATCATACCCGAATTCTCGAAATAGCCGCCATCTAAGAAGATGCCTTTGCCTGGAATATCTGCACCTGGACTAAATACCGGAAATCGATGACTTGGTGAAGTACCATGCAAATACGACAGGGTGTGGCCATCTTTTATCGATAGTACATCTATGGCATCCGGAAAGACCGAATTGAAATCTGATCCAAAATCGATAGAACTGGCAATGCCCCGCTTTTCATTATAGGAGGAGGAATTTAATAACAAGGCAGGATAAAATTGACCTGTATCGCGTTTTTTCTGAAAGGTTTTCGCCCAATACTTTCGGAAGGAGTCGTCCGACATGAACGTACCATCAGACACCTTCTTTTCATACTCTTTCATAATGCGCTTGGCCCGGTCATCATTAAAGACCTTCCACGGTTTCAATTCTCGGATGTAATCTGCTCCAAATGTCCACGCTACATCAAGGGAAAGCGCATTCATCGCACCCATTTCTTGGATTAAGCTATCACGCTGTTCGGGTGTATACTCCTCGTAGATTAAGGAGGTGTAAAAAGCCAGACCAAGCGCCCCACCAGAAACACCTGACATGGCAGCGGTTGACTCTAAAATATTGACGGAAGAAGTGTCAGTTATAGGATACTCGCTTAACTCCTCCAAAACGAGTTGGGTCCAGGCATTGGCCCGCAAACCTCCGCCATACGAAGCGATAAAAAAGAGTTGATCTTTATCTGCGAAATGGTCTTGAAACGCGTTCAAGTACTCTGCTTCGTCAATAATTTCTGAAGGCGGTAGTTCTTTTATAATATCTAACTCATGAAGATTGTTGCCAATAACAGCTGTGCTCATATTCAAGGCTACGATTAGAGGAAACGCGATGAAAATAAGCTGGGTGAATACAAAATGGTGGAGCTTTTTTCGCTTAGCGTCGGGATTGCGCTTGTAGAAGAAATAGTGCTTAATCGGAATGATGAAAACCCCATAGAATGTGTAAAAGAAACTTAGAATGATTACGGCTGGATTAAAGGCGTAAATATTTAGTTGCGCTAGAAAGAAAATGACCAAGCCCATCCAACCCCCAACGGCTGTTAGCGTTACATAATTCAGATCATTAGAAAACCAACGGTGGGGCACTTTTATACCATTTTCTTTGGTGAGTTTTTTCCGGAATTTCCGAAAGAGAATAAACTCGATTCCAGTCAAGAAAATCCGTCCAGCCACTAAGCCTAAGGTAATAGGGTGCCACCCCCATTTTATGCTGGCGAAGATGCTGGCTAGACCAATAAGACTACTGGCCCAAAACAGTACAAACAAGATATTCCCCGCTTTTTGGACGTATTTATCTCGATCCACGAAAATGAGCCAGATATACAGCCCAGTTAGGCCAGCGGAAATTATCCAAAAGAACGCGGAATGCGGTTGTCCAAAGTATTTTTTCGAAACAAAGAACAACGTATATAAGATGCCCAAATAAAAGAAGACGCCTAAGAACTTTCTAAAAATAGACTCTAATCGGTCTAAGATTTTTTTGCGGGGCGAAATAGCCCCTTGGGGCTGGTACTTATACAGAATAATTCCAAGCCCAAATATGGGATGGTGCATGGTCCAGTTGGTGTCTTTGCTGATGGTTTCACTCTCTCTCCATTTGGTTAAATAAACAGGATAGAGCGAAACGACTAAGGAGAGCAAGTGGATAATGGCTAAGAATAGAAACAGGTTGAATGGGCGTTCGAGCAAGTCGACCACCACGATACTTCCTTGTTCCATGTTGATGAGGATACCTACATAGGCTATAACAATGAGGAGGCTGATCCAGCTGGACTTAAAAAAGCTTTTGAGGGCAGACCAAATAAGTTCAACATTGACTTTTTGGCCTTCAATTTTTACGTTGAGGTCTTTCATGGGGTTTTGGGTAGCGTCTTCAAATATAACTTTTTCATATCTAACGTCCAACTCAGTTGGGGCACAAAAAAGCCCCCCTCGGCAAAGCCGAGGGGGGCAGTTCTTCTAACGAGAATCGTCTATCGAACAATAACGAGCTTGTCGCGATATACTTTCCCTTCCTGATTAATCAGTAATAGGTACTCTCCCGCTGGAACGCGCGTATTGAGTTGTATAAATTCGTTCACATGCAACGTGCCAGGCTGAATACTGTTCTCAAAGAACACATTTCCAGACAAGTCGGCCACTTGTACATCAAACGGTCGCGTATTATCAATATCGAAATCCATGGTAAACTCTCCTGTATTCGGATTCGGGTAAATCTTAAAGTTGCTAATGCTTAACTGGCCAGAGAGCTCATCACAGCAAATTCGTTCGGTAATAGTCGTCTCTTCTTTAAAGCCAAGTTGACCTTTAAGCGTCATGTCTTTTCCGTCTCTTCTCAGCTTCACGCTTACGGGATAGCCTTTCTCTTTACCGCCAATCCAGCGCACCATAAACTTGGTGTCCGTCATGCTTACGCCATTGATTTCATAGATGCGATCATCTTTCAGAATACCCATTAAATCTGCATTGGTGCCTGCAATAACTTCCACCACACGCACTTCTTTTTGTTGTTCACTGTCTTTGCAACCGCAGTCGCTGATTCGAACACCTAAAAACACACCTTCACCAACTTTCTTCTCGATGGTACATGTTTTTTGACAGTCGCCAAGGTCCGCATTTTGAGCAAAAAGCGGAGCTGCCAAAAATAGACCAGCTGCCGCAAATAGGATTTTGTAGATATTTTTCATAGAAAGTGTTTAAGTATCATAAAAATAAACAAAAGCAAATAGAATCTGTTACATGTTACAGAATTTCTTCACATAATTCGGGCGAAGATTCCTTTACTTTCGTACAATGATTACGCCAATTATTGAACAGTACATAGAAGCACATACCTCTTTTGAAAGCCAAGTATTGGCAGATCTTAACCGAGCTACGCACTTAAAAGTGATGCAGCCCAATATGCTCAGCGGCCATTACCAAGGTATTTTATTACAGCTTATTAGCAGTGCACTTCGGCCTAAAACCATTCTCGAAATAGGCACCTATACCGGCTATTCTGCGATATGCCTGGCTGCAGGTCTGCAGCCAGGAGGCACGCTCCACACCATCGACGTGAATGAAGAACTCCTGCCATTTGCCAAACCCTATTTTGAAGCAGCAGGAATACAACATCAAATCCAACAACACCTCGGCGATGCAAAAACCATTATCCCAACCATCGAAGGGCCGTTAGACCTCGTTTTTATTGACGCTGACAAGGCAGCATACAGCCATTATTTCGACTTAGTTGTGGATAAGCTGCGGCCAGGCGGCGTCATTTTAGCCGACAATGTGCTCTGGAAAGGAAAGGTAGTAAATGACCACAAAGACAATAAAACTAAGGCTTTAGACGATTTTAATAAAAAGGTTCAGGCCGATGAACGAGTGAAAAACCTCTTACTCCCTATCCGCGACGGCTTAATGTGGATAGAGCGGCTCTAGGACCTGAGGGCATTGTAGATATTTGTGATAGAAGGAGATGATATGCGATACCTATGTATTCTTGTAATTGTATGTTGCACTCAAATTAGTTGGGCTCAAGACCGAACGAAGTATGTTTATGAATATGCGCAAATTGCAGTTGAAGAAATGGAATTTTCTGGCATCCCAGCCAGCATTACCCTAGCTCAGGGCATTCTTGAGTCGGGAAATGGCAACAGTGAGCTGGCTAAAAAGTCGAACAATCACTTCGGGATTAAGTGCCACAAAGGATGGAATGGAGAAAGCGTGAGCTACGACGATGATGCGAAAGGCGAATGTTTTCGAAAGTATAAAGACCCTGCCGAGAGCTACCGAGATCATACGTTGTTTTTAACCACACGTTCACGGTATAAAGACCTTTTCACATACAGCAAGTATGATTATAAAGCTTGGGCGAAAGGCCTGAAGAAAGCAGGTTATGCAACCAACCCAGCGTATGCGAACCTACTTATCAGAATTATAGAAGAGGAAGAGTTGTATAGTTACGACTATATGAGGCCCAACGAAGTTGGGCCTTACATCACAGCCCACAAACAAGGCCGAGCACCGAAAACAGTCACAACTTCGCGTCCGCCAGAAAGCGTATCAAAACCACCGAAGACCAAGCCTTCAAAAGTGAAACTGCCAGAAAACCCTACCAACACTGGTGAACTGTCTCGCAATGTCTTCACTCAAAACAATAGCAAGGCCGTTTGGGCCAGACCGGGCGACTCGCCGGAGCAACTCTCGGTCATGTATAATGTTCCGTTAAAGAAACTCCGCAAGTATAATGAGTGGGACAAGTACTTAAATGAATTTGAGGCAGGCATGAAAGTATACCTTCAGCCGAAACGCTCCAAGAGCCAAGACCGCGCCAGTTTATACCACAAAGCGCGAGATGGGGAAACCATGTATCAAATCGCTCAGCTATACGGCATCAAGACGGACAAATTGTATAAATTGAATCAGCTTTCTGAAGGGCAGCAACCAGCACCTAACGAAATCATTCACTTACGGAAGAAGCGAAAAACTGCACCAAAGACATTTACGTATAGCAAGGAGTTTCGCGTCGAGCAACCTGCTCCTCCTCCAGTTAAAAAGCCTTCTCCACCTTCTGTGGAGGTGAAAGAAGTGGTCAAACCACCACCGCCTCCAAGCAAGAAAAAGGCTACTCCACCTCCACCACCTCCAGCCATGGAGCAAAATGTAACGCCCCCAGTTCAAACCCTACCACCTCCAGTGAAAGCCGTCGAAGCGCCTCCCGTCGAAGCCAACCCTCCCGGAAATAAAGCAGTGATTTACGATCCGCCGCCTCCGGTTAATCAGGCGCCGCCAAGAGTATATACTCCACCAGCAAATGTGCCTGAATCTGATCCTGGTAATACCACGGTCATCCAAACGAACCCAGTAGGCACTTCTTCCGGAACGAGTACAAGTGCAGGCACTACCCATAAAGTAGTCAGTGGCGACACCTTGTATGGCCTGTCCAAGAAGTATGGCGTGTCCGTAGATCAGATTAAACAACTCAACAACCTTACTGGCAACACCATTAAAGTCGGTCAAGTACTTCGTATTCGGCAGTAATGTGTATTCCTGAACAGTAATTCCTATTTTTGCGCTGTGGTACGAATTGGAGAAACAGAACTTGGTGAATTTCCCTTACTTTTAGCCCCCATGGAGGATGTGAGTGATCCGCCATTCCGCGCGTTGTGTAAACGCCATGGAGCGGATATGCTGTACACCGAATTCATCTCGACAGAAGGCCTGATTCGAGATGCCCATAAAAGTGTTCAGAAGCTCGATATTTACGACTATGAACGCCCCATCGGTATTCAAATCTTCGGTTCCGATTTAGATGCTATGATGCAAAGCGCTCGAATTGTAGAACAAGCCCAACCTGAAGTACTCGATATTAATTTCGGTTGCCCCGTTAAGAAAGTCGTTTGTAAAATGGCTGGCGCAGGGATTTTACAAGATATTCCTAGAATGGTCAAGTTGACTAAAGCAGTCGTAGACAGTACTTCTTTGCCCGTAACGGTGAAAACCAGACTAGGTTGGGACGAACAATCTAAGTACATTGTTGAAGTTGCTGAACGTTTACAGGATGTGGGTATTCATGCCATTAGCATTCACGGTAGAACTCGAAAGCAAATGTATAAAGGCGAGGCCGATTGGAGCCTGATTGCTGAAACTAAAAACAACCCTCGTTTGCATATTCCTGTCTTCGGAAATGGCGATATCAATAGCCCAGAGAAAGCCTTGGAATATAAAAATCGGTACGGTGTAGACGGTATCATGATTGGAAGAGCTGCTATTGGTTATCCATGGATATTTAATGAGATCAAACACTTCTTCAAGACGGGCGAACACTTAGCTCCTCCAAGTATTGAAGAGCGGGTAGAAGCAGCCAAAGAACACTTGAGAAGGTCTTTAGAGTGGAAAGGATTGAAGTTAGGCGTGTTAGAAATGCGCAGGCATTACACCAATTATTTCCGTGGCTTACCTGGAGTGAAAGAATATAGAACACGCTTAGTAACGACCGAAGAACCAGAGGAACTGAACGCTATCATGGATGAAATCGCAGTGGCTTACGGCGGTTATGTTGAAGTTTAATTCAGTTCTACCTATTTTCAGAAAAATTTTTATAGATGAAGATCTTAATCATTGGGGGTGGCAATATGGGCCAAACCTATGCGCAAAGCTTTCTAGCTGCAAAAATTATCGAGCCGGAAAACCTCACGATTCTTGAGCATTTAGAGGAAAAAGTAGCCATGTTAAAGGCAAAAGGTTTTGACAATGTCATTACTGATCCAGGGGCGTATGTAAGCGATGTTGATTTAGTGGTTCTTGCGGTAAAACCGCAAGATATTCCCTCCCTTTTTCCTCGGATTCGTTCCTATATCAAACCCGACCAGCTTATGCTTTCTATTATGGCGGGAATCACCATAGAAACCATTCGCCAAGGCTTGAATACGCCAAAGGTTGTGCGGGCTATGCCTAACATGCCAGCTCAAATCGGAATGGGTATGACGGCTTACACGAGTGCCGCTGAAGTGAGTCGGATTGAACTTATTACGGTGCAAAATTTATTGAACACGACAGGAAAGTCGGTGTATTTCGAAGAAGAGCGGATGATCGACGCTGCCACTGCCGCAAGCGGCAGTGGCCCAGCCTACGTCTTCTACTTTATGGATGCTATGACCGATGCTGCGGTCGACCTCGGATTCTCGCCCGCAGAAGCCGAACTCTTTGTCTGGCAAACCTTTCTCGGAGCCATCAACCTCCATAAAAAGAACAACTTGTCCTCGAAAGAGTGGATTCAACGCGTAGCTAGTAGAGGAGGCACCACCGAAGCAGCCATAAAAGCGTTTGAAGCTGGCCAGCTAAATCCCACCATTCAAGCTGGGATGAAAGCCGCTTTCGAACGAGCCGTAGAATTAAGTAAAATGAAATAACGCCAAAATGGCGGGAACAAAACTTGGACACATTTTTGTTCGTAATTTAGAAACAGAAATAAAAATATGGGTTTAGGATATTTTGTAATTATAGGTGTGTTTATGCTTTTAGGATCATTGGTTAGTGGCCAATTAAAGTCTAAAATGCGTAAATACGGAAAAATGCCAACGAGTTCAGGCTTATCTGGTGCGGAAGTAGCCGCTACCATGCTTCGAGACTCGGGTATTCAAGATGTTAAAATTGTGCAAGGAAAAGGCATGTTAACGGATCACTACAATCCGAAAACAAAGACAATTAGTTTAAGTCCCGCCATTTTCCAAGGCCGCAACGTAGCTGCTGCTGCAGTTGCTGCTCACGAATGCGGTCATGCTGTACAACATGCTACAGAATACCCCTTCTTGCAAATGCGTTCGCAGCTCGTTCCAATAGTGAAATTGAGCTCGGGCCTTTACTTCTGGTTAATCCTTGCTGGATTAGGTATGGGCTTTATGCAATTAGCTTGGGTTGGAGTGGCCTTGTTTGGGGCAGCTACGCTATTCTCTCTAGTCACACTACCAGTGGAATTTGACGCCAGTAACCGGGCGCTTGCTTGGTTGGATAAAACGGGTATTACACGAGGTCAAGAATACTCAGGCGCAAAAGATGCTTTAAAATGGGCAGCTCGCACTTATGTCGTGGCTGCATTTGCCTCTATTGCTCAACTTCTTTACTGGTTTATGGTCGTTCAAGGCCGAAACTAAGTGTAAGGAAATACTGTTTAATAACGACATTGCAACCTCCTCCGCAACCAGCGGAGGAGGTTTTTTGTAGTATTAAATGACTGCCAACTATCTTTAACCGACGAATAGACACTTATGAAGCGATTGATCCTTACTTGTATTGCAGGAATGATTTCTGTAGCTGCCTTTGCGCAAAACGAAATCAATAGAGTACTTCAACAACGACTAGCTGTGGAGTCTCCAGAAAGCGTACTCCTCTTCCAACCACAATTTTCCTCTTCAGTAATCACAATACCTGAAGTGGGCGAAGTAGATGAACTTCTGATTAATGATTACGCGATCCAACAAATTCGCGAAGCGAATTTGGTCCATTTCCCCGTTCAATTCGAGAATGAAGACTATAGTTTAACCTTTTATGAACACAGCTTTGTTGAGCCCGATTTTAAGGTGGTAGAAGTCAATAATGGGATAGAAACAGAAGTGACCGACGCCATTCAAATTGGAAAGCATTACCGCGGAGGTGTTGATGGCTATATCGAAAGCTTTGTCACACTCAGTGTATATGAGGATGAAGTCGTTTTGTTAGTCAGCATGCCTGGAAAACAATTTACGATTCATCCGAACGGTTCAGAAAATGGGCGATACTTAGCTTATGAAACCAAAGAAATTGTTCCACCTGCACCTGTTGAAGCGTGCAGTGTTTTAGAAGTGCCAAATACTACTACAGACTTGTCGCTTGTTCAAAACAACCTGAACGACGAAGGATGTGGCGGGGCCAATGTGCCAATCTCCTATGTGGCAGATTTTGATACCTTCCAAGACTTTGGGTCGTCTACAAACAGCACAGTCAACTACATTACGAGTCTAGCCAATCAAGTCAATGCATTATTTGCCGCCGACGGCATAGAACTCACCATGCAAGAAGTCTTTGTCAATTCAGCCGAAGATGGCTATCCACATACTTCATCTATCGATGATTTGGATCACTTCCAAATCAACCGACCGAATACCTCGGGGATTTTAGACCAATTGATTTCCACCAACAATTCGAATTTAGGTGGTGTGGCTTATCTAAATGTGCTTTGTAACACCAACTTCAATATCGGCTATTCCAATACTTTTGGCACCTTCCCAGCTGTGAATATTCCTAGTTATAGCTGGGATGTGAACGTTGTGGCGCACGAGCTAGGCCACAACTTAGGATCTGGACATACCCACGGCTGTTTATGGAGTTCGGGTACGATAGATGATTGCGGAAATGTTGCCTTTTTAAATGCCGGCGAAACCCCAGAAGGTGCGGCATGTTGGGATGAATTTAGCCCAAAAATTCCAAGCGATGGTGGAACAGTCATGAGCTATTGCCACTTGAATTCAGTAGGCGTCAATTTCACAAAAGGCTTTGGCGATGAACCTGCAGCACGAATTCGCTCACGAATAGATAATGCCACTTGCTTACCAACGCAAAGTGGAGGTGATTTCGAAGGCTTGGTTCCAGATGATGCTTATACTACCATTACAGCCAACCGAATTTGTACAGATGGCGTTTGGACAGAATATATTTTTGATAACGACACACCAGAATTTGACGATGATATTTTAGTCATGTCCATCCGTACGAATGGACAGAACATTGGAAAGATCACCGATCCAGGTTTTGAAGTCTCTGTTACATCTACCACCGACGCCACATTTGGTGGCGGACTCGCCGTTGATCCGGATTATAAGACAAATCCGAACGACTTTTTCTTAGGCAAGCGTTTCTGGACGGTAAACCCAACTACACAACCAAGTCAGCCCGTAGGGATTCGTTTCCCTATTAAGCAAGGTGATGTGGATCAGTTGCTAGACAACGTACCAACAGGAGACTTAGACGCATTAGTGGTATTGAGTTTAACCGAAGCGGCCGACTTTGATCCGGAGAATGGACACATGAATATTCCATATACCGCTTTAGATGAGTATACATCGGGAGGAAGTGCCTCTGATGTAGAGTACTCCACACGAAATGTGGGAAGTGATATTGTTTTAGAGTTCAATTCCGAAAAATTATTCGGCGGTGCAATTGGAATGATGAGCAATGAAGGCAATGTGACACCTTATGTACTTCAAAGCTTTTCAGCATCTGTGAACGATACGTTCGGAGTAGACATCAATTGGCAAAGTGCGAAAGAGTTCAATGCATTCAGATATTTCTTAGAGAAGTCGTTTAATGGAAGCGAGTTCCAGGAGATTGCACAACGTCCTGCACAAGGCTTTGACGATAATGGCGCGGCTTATTCTGCCGATGAAGAATTTGCCTTTGTAGGTGAAACGAAATATCGATTGAGAATGGTGGGCAATAAGGGAACGGTTATCTTCTCAGAAGAGATCACCTTAGCAGATGCCGACTTTGGCGATGAAGTGCAGGTGTATCCAAATCCACTTCAAGCCAGTGATCGACTGCGTGTGGATTTAAGAGCGATTTTGCCAACGAGTTCTGCTACGAATATTAACATCTACAATATTGCCGGACAGGCGGTTAGAAGCTTCGAAGTGACCGGTCAAATTATTGATTTAGACTTGGACGGAATTGCCACGGGAACATATTTCTTACTATTAACCAATGAAAACACATCAAAAACTGTGAAGTTTGTGAAAACGAATTAGCGTTAAACGACTTCATGATAGTTATTGATGATAAGATTGTATCGGCCGATGTGCTCAGCAAGCAGTTTGTTTGCGACTTACAGCGTTGCAAGGGAGCTTGTTGTGTGCAAGGCGATGGTGGTGCACCGTTAGAAGCACATGAACGTGCGCTATTACCAGAAATTTATCCGCATGTAGCTGAGTATTTATCGGAGGAAGGGAAGGAAACCATTGCAAGCAATGGTTTCTTCACCCACGACGAGACCGAAAACGTCTATGCGACGCCCCTTCGACCCAGCGACTCGGCTTGTGCCTACGTCAATTTCGATGAAAACGGCATTACGTATTGCGGCATCGAGAAAGCCTATGAGGCAGGTAAAATCACGTTTCAAAAGCCGGTGTCGTGTCATCTTTATCCCATCCGAGTTACCAAATATGACGGTTTCGAGGCAGTGAACTATGAGTCTTGGGATATTTGTGCTCCGGCTTGTTCCTTAGGCCAGTCCTTACAAGTGCCCGTATACCGATTTTTACAAGGCCCGCTGATTCGTAAGTACGGAGAGGAATTCTATGCCGCATTAGATGCAGCGGCGCACCATATGAACGAAGCAACGGACTCATGAAGCGCATTGTAGAATACTTAGTGCGTTTTGTAAAAAAAGACTTTGATCCTTGGATCTATGGCATTACCGCTGCGGCCTTGGCCGCAGCGATGTTCTTCAATTTCAAATTCGATTTTGAAGACAGTATCCTCGATCAAGCCTTTGCCGGGAAATGGTACGGTTGGCCGGCGTACTTTCTGTACTTCGCTATTCCTTACTTTTTTGTCATTTTGCTTTATTTGGTGTTTCAGCGCTCGAGAAAACCGCTGGCTAGCCAGCGGTTTTGGCTTAAAAGCCTCTTTATTCTCGGCTTACTAAGCTTTAAAGTCTACTTCTTTTACCATCAACTGCTGCTTCCGAAAAGCTTGCCCTTTAGCGAGTTTTATGCCCTGTCCAAAATTTCCAATAAACTTGTCAATGTCGCTATTTACGCCATTGGAATTATTGGCTTCTACAAATTCCTCGAAGTGGAAAATAAAACCTGGTACGGCTTTACTCGGAAAGGCTTCCATTGGCAACCCTATGCCATCATGCTGCTGCTTATGGTTCCGCTCATTTATTGGGCCAGTACACAGACCGATTTCTTAAGTGCATACCCGCGCCTTCAGCCCAAATATTTCCCAGAAAACTACTGGAAATACTTCGCAGCTTTTGAGCCATTTTACCTCACGGAATTCGTTATGATTGAGTGGTTGTTTCGTGGCTTTTTAGTGGTTGGAATGATCAAATTACTGGGACATCGGGCAGTATTACCTATGGTCGTGTTGTATTGTGTCTTTCACTTCGGCAAACCACTTGGCGAATGTATTGGATCCATATTTGGCGGATACATCTTAGGCGTAATTGCGTATTACAGTCGGTCCATTTGGGGCGGCATCCTCATTCACATGGGCGTGGCCGCGTTAATGGACTTGGCAGCCATTGCCCAGAACATGTTTTAGTTCTTCATTATCTTGCAGAAAAATTTTCCTGTGTACCAATCTGACATACTTGTAATTGGCTCTGGCGTGGCGGGACTTTCCTTTGCGATTAAGATGGCTGAGCTGCATCCCGATGCTTCTATTACCATTCTTACGAAAGGCAAGAAGGAAGAGTGCAATACGTCTTGGGCCCAAGGCGGCATTGCAGCAGTTACTGATTTTGAAATCGACTCCTTCGAGAAGCACATCGACGATACGCTTATTGCGGGTGATGGCCTGTGTAAGCGAGATATCGTAGAAGTGGTGGTCAAAGAGGGAAGAGCGCGTGTAGATGAGATTATTGATTGGGGCGCCAGTTTCGATAAGGAAAGCAATGGCAAGTACGATCTGGGAAAAGAAGGCGGGCATTCCGAGAACCGTATTTTACATTATAAAGATGTGACAGGCTGGGAAATTGAACGCACTTTACTAGAGAAGATCAAGACGTTTTCGAATATCAAGGTCTTGGAACATTATTATGTCGTCGACCTGATTACTCAGCACCACTTGGGAAGAGTGGTAACTCGCTTAACACCCAATGTAACTTGTTATGGGGTATATGTGCTCAACTTAGAGACGAAAGACATGGAGCGCCACCTCTCCAAAGTGGTCTTGTTGGCGACTGGCGGAACCGGGCAAGTGTATCGCAATACGACCAATCCAACGGTGGCAACAGGAGATGGTATTGCTATGGCTTATCGGGCGAAATGTCGGATTGAGAATATGGAATTTGTGCAGTTTCATCCTACGGCCTTATTTCATCCCGGAGAAACACCGAATTTCTTGGTTTCTGAAGCGGTTCGTGGAGAAGGCGCTATTCTGCGGAACCATAGTGGAGAAGCCTTTATGGTGCGTTATGATGAACGGAAAGACCTGGCTCCTCGGGATATCGTAGCTCGTGCCATTGATAACGAAATGAAGCTGTCTGGGGAAGAGCATATGTGGTTGGATTGTACGCATATGGATATGCAGGAATTTGAGCATCATTTCCCTAATATTTTGGAGAAGTGTGAATCGATCGGTTTGGACTTAACGAAGGATTATATCCCTGTCGTTCCTGCCGCACATTACATGTGCGGCGGCATCAAGACCGACGAATGGGGCTGTACCAGTATTCAACACCTTTACTCGGCTGGCGAAAGTGCCTCAACTGGGTTGCACGGCGCCAATCGATTGGCCTCTAACTCGTTGCTACAAGGCCTCGTATTTGGGCAACGAGCAGCTATCCACGCCGCTAATGCATTAAAAAGTATTTCTTTTGTCGACAATGTACCTGAATGGGACGCAGAAGGCACGACCAACCCAAAGGAAATGGTCTTGATTACGCAGTCGCACAAAGAGTTGAAGGATTTAATGGGCACCTATGTAGGTATTGTTCGAACAAACAAACGGTTGAAACGGGCCATGGACCGACTATACTTGCTGTATAAAGAGACCGAGAATTTATATGCTTCTACCACATTATCACCTCAATTACTGGAGCTTCGTAATGTGATCACCGTGGGGTATTTGATTACCCGTAGTGCGGCTTTCCGAAAGGAAAGCCGAGGGCTACACTACAACACCGACTATCCAGAAAAGCAAGCCTGGATAGAAGATACGTTGGCCTAACCATACTTTACATATTCTTAACCTGTATTTATTTGCATATTAAAATGTGAATACATATTTTAAAGGGAGAAAATTTTTTTATTTATGAGGGGAATTATCTTCACTACAATACTGGTTATTGCAGCACTATCTGCTGTAGCACAAGTAGATTACACTAAAACCAAGTTTGGGAAAGACATTGAAGCAGACTTAAAGAAATCGTCGTACGAAATTGATACCAGCGCGTCGTCTATTATTTTATTTGATAAGAAGGATGTGTCTTATGCTTTGGCTGGAGAACAACTGTCTATGTTCGAAACCCGCCATCGGCGGGTTAAAATCCTAAAGAAGTCTGATTTAGATCGTGCAGATATTGCGATTTCTTTCTACTCTAAGGACAAGATTCAAGACATCAATCAAGTAAAAGCAGTAAGCTACAACCTTGAAGGGGGAAAAGTATCGGAAACAAAACTTTCTAAGAAAGACATTTTCGAAGTCAAAGAAGACGACGCAACTTCAAAGCTGTCTTTCTCTGTGCCTAATGTGAAAGTCGGTACCGTCTTCGAATATGAATACACAATTAGAACCCAAAACCGTTTTACCGTCCCCACATTTTACTTCGAAAACCATGTCCCTACCTTGCATTCAGAGCTTAAGTTTGAGCAGCCCGAGTGGTTCGATTACAGTATTTTGAACTTAGTAAAACGGCAGTTTAGTGAAAACAAAGTAGAGAGTACAACAGGTAGTTTAGGACCAGGTTATGCGAAGTTTAGCGCAAACATTAACACCTGGATCATGAAAAACATTCCGGCGCTTAAAGAAGAAGCCTATGTGACTACCTTAAACGATTATAGAGACCAAATCCGGTTTAAGTTAGTGGCCACAAAGCCACCCGTCTTTAAATATAAATCCTATAACCAAACATGGCAACAAATCGTTGCAGATCTAGAAAGCGACACCGATTTTGGGGGCCAACTTAAAGGGAACAAGAATGTTCTTGAGGAATTACCAGCGGCTATCGGAAGTTTAAGCACAGAAAAAGAAAAAGCACAAGCTGTTTATATATGGTTAAAGGAGCGGGTGAAATGGGATCAGTACTATGGCCTCTATTCCTTCAGTTCTTTTAAGTCCATATTAAATAAGCAAAGTGGAGATGCCGCAGATATGAACTTAATGCTTTGCAAATTGCTTAGGCATTATGGAATTGAAGCAGATCCGCTATTAATAAGTACGAGGTCTCATGGTGCAATTGAAGAATTATACCCTAGTACATCAGCCTTTAATTACCCAATCGTATTTGCTCAAGTAGATGGGAAACCCATCTTAATGAACGCGGCATCGGACAATGGTTACAACCTACCTCGAATCAATGATCTGGGAGAGAAAGGCTTGCTTGTGAACAGTCAAAAATTGGGATGGGTAGACATTAAAGAAATCCTACCTAGAACCAACGATTTTCTTTCTATTCGGGCCGCTATTAGTGAGACCGGTGATATTACTGGCTCGGTTCAAATGCAAGAAAACGGCTACGCAGGAGCTCGAACAAGAGAAGCGCTCAACGACAATAGTCTTAAAGCTATTATTAGTTCTAATAAAGCCGAAGAAGTCACAGAATTCACCTTGGAAAATGAAACTGTTGAGAATGAGAATGACATTCATAAAACCTTGAAATGTTCTGGCGAGTTTGAAATTTTGGATTATGGAGATGCTGTTGGAGATTTTATCTATTTCAACCCAATTGTATTTGGACGCTTTGAAGAAAATATCTTTAAATCTGAAACGAGAAGCTATCCAGTGGACTTTCCATATCCATTTACACGAACACTCCAATACTTTTACGATATCCCTGAAGGATATGAAGTCCAGGAAATTCCAGAACCTGTTCGGGTACGTTTGCCAAATAACGGTGGTGAAATGCTGTATTTGACACAATTTGTCGACAATCAACTTCAAATCACCAACAAAGTGTCGGTCAAAAACACCTATTATGATGCCCAACAGTATCCAGTGATCAAAGAGTTTTTCGATTTGATTGTTGAGAACCAGCAAGGTCAGATTGTTCTTCAGAAAACAAGCAATTAAATCATGAAAAGAGCTATTTTATTCTTCACTTTTTTGCTGGGTACGGTTGCGTTAACCATGGCTGATTCGCGACCAGAGTTGGCAGTCAGTAAAATCAATAAGAAACTGTTTACCAATGCCAATGCGATTATTCGGGAGGCTTCAAAAACCATAGAAGTCATTAATCCGGATAAGATGGAGGTTACTGAGACTTTCGTAGTCACTATTTTGAATGATAAAGCCGAAAAGGCACTGTTGTATAATGTGGCCTACTATGATAGCAATAGCAAGGTCAACGACATGGAAGCCTACTTGTATGATAAGTGGGGAACAGAAATTGACAAAGCACGCAATAAAGACATCAGTGATGAAGCTATTGACGATGGGTTTTCTGTGGCAGTGGACACTCGTGTGCGCTATGTTAGTTTCGATCACAACGCTT
This sequence comes from Saprospiraceae bacterium, assembly GCA_019634125.1. Classification (GTDB taxonomy): domain Bacteria; phylum Bacteroidota; class Bacteroidia; order Chitinophagales; family JAHQVX01; genus JAHQVX01. The sequence goes on along the minus strand of JAHQVX010000086.1, from coordinate 7,781 downwards.
ATCCGTATACGCTTGAATTCAAGAGTGTTGTTACAGAATATAACAGCTTTAGCTGGCCAACGTGGCGCCCACTTACCTTTGACAATGTGGCTGTAGAAAAAAGTTCGTTTGCCATCTCATTTCCAGAAGAGATGAATGTGACCTATAAAGAATATCTTGAGGCATTGGGGGAATATGATTTTGACGAAAGTCCGGGTCAGTTGAGTTGGAGTATACAAAACAAAACAGCGTATGTTGATGAGCCCCTTGGTCCTTCCTTAAGGAACCAGCTCCCTCGAGTTGCCGTCAATTTAGGTAAGATTAGCTATGATGGGAACGATGGAGACCTAAGTACATGGGCGGGTTTTGGTGCGTTTTACTATTCTTTAAACAAAAATCGAGATCAAGTACCTGAGTCGCTAAAACAAGAAGTTTTAGCGCTTACTGCTGGGGCTTCATCAAAAACAGAGAAGATCAAAATATTATACAACTATTTACAGAATAATACTCGCTACGTTAGTGTTCAACTCGGCATTGGAGGTCTCCAATGCTTCCCAGCCGAATACGTTGCTGAAAAAGGGTTTGGTGATTGCAAAGCATTAAGTAATTATATGAAAGCCTTGCTTAAGCTTGTTGACATTCCTTCCAATTATGTGCTAATACAAGCCGATCGAAAACCGATGACGCTGGATAAAAGCTTTCCGCAAGATCCGTTTAACCATGTTATTCTAGGTGTACCTATGGAAAAAGATACGGTGTGGTTAGAGTGTACTAGTCAACAAATTCCAATGGGCTACATTGGTGTCAACAACATGAATCGTCAAGTATTATGGATTGAGGCCGATGGAAAGAGTAAACTGGTTCGAACACCTGGCTACGTTCCCGAAGATCACGCTCTGGTTACTACAGCTCAGTTCGACGTTCAAGAGGATGGTGGAGCAACAGTAGCTGCCAACATCCAAGGAACAGGATTTCAGCAAAGACGTTTCAGAGGATTGAAAGGTCTTTCTTCGGAAGAATTAAAACGCTTTTTTGAAGGCTATATTCCAATTTCTACCACCTTTGCACTAAACGATTATTCGGTTACCGTTGAAGAAGATCGTCCAGAAACTTCTTTGTCTTATAAAGTGGATGCAAAGAAAGTGGCCAAGGTATCTAGTTCTAGAATGTTCTTGAGCCCTGGCTTGCTAGAACCCGCCTTACACAGCCCAAAACGTTTAGAAGATCGGAAGCATCCTTTAGTGCTGCAAGTAGGTTTTCATGACGTTTCAGAATACACATTCACATTGCCTGCTGGCTATGAAGTAGAGGCTATGCCTAAAGACCAGAATATCGCGACTCCATATGGAGCGTATGAAACCTCGTATAGCTTTGATAATAATAAACTGGTCTTCAAACGAAAGTATACGCGCAATAGTGGCGAATGGGAAAGTGAAAAGTACAACGATTATGTTGACTTTGTGAAGCAAGTTGTGCGTGCAGACAAGGACAAAATTGTTTTGAAGAAAGCAGAATAACAAAACCCGTCCTGTTTGCAAGGACGGGTTTTTGTTTACTCACTCCAGTGTGCGTAACCTCTACATATCTGCACACTTACCCCAAATAGGTCTTTAATCGGTCTAAACTGCCTGATTTACGAAGCAGTTTCAACGCTTTATCTTTTTTCTGACGAACATTTGATGTGCTGATCCCTAACTCTTCACTGATATCGTTAATCGTAGAAGGGAATTGACCATCAAGTCCGTAATACATACTAATAATCTTCGCTTCTTTCGCATCCATCTTTCGAAGCACCGTCTGGATCTCAGAATTCAACGATTCGTAGATTAATCCGTCTGTAGGCGCATCCATATTTGGATCTTCTAAGACGTCTTTCATCGAGCTACTGTCCGAATCTGTGTTCAGCTGTGAATCGATCGAAAGTTCCTTCGAGTTAATCTTCATTAATTCTCTCACTTCTTTCACCGACTTCTCCATCACTGCTGCAATTTCTTCGATAGAAGCTTCTCTTTCGTTGGCTTGCTCGATTGTTGCTTTTGCTTCTGCCAAGCGTCTCGCTTCGAGGGTTCGGTTACTAGGCACACGAATTTTCCTCGATTTATCAGAAATTGCTTTTAAAATCGCTTGTCGAATCCACCATACGGCGTAGGAAATAAATTTAAATCCCCTTGATTCATCAAATCGGTTGGCCGCTTCAATCAGGCCTATATTTCCTTCATTGATTAGATCTTCAAGCTCTAATCCATGGTTCTGGTATTGCTTGGCTACACTAATCACAAAACGAAGATTCGCTCTTACTAATTTATCTGCAGCAAACTTATCGCCCTGTTTCACTCGTTTAGCGAGTTGCACTTCCTCCTCAGGAGTAATCATTTCTTCTTTAGCTACTTCACGGAGATAGGCTTCAATGGATTTCCCATTCCGATTCGTAATTTGCTGTGTTATTTTTAAATTTCTCATGTGCTATTTACCAATATCTATTATACATACAATATTTAGATGCTGAAAGTTTCATATTTCCACAAAATTTTTGTAATGCACTGTAATTTTTTATTTGTCTATTTTAGCGGCTGTTTCTTACAGATGAGATTATTATTAATTGCAATTATTTGTTGTGTAGGGTTGTCTGGCTTCGCTCAGGATAGCGATAATCAGAGTTTGCTCTGGAAGGTAAGCGGTGGTGACTTACAAGGCAGCTCCTATCTTTTAGGCACATTACCTGTTCAAGATTCTACGTTTTTTCGGTTCCCAGATCGAATGTGGACGTACTTAGATAAAACGGATGTGTTCTTACACCTTCCTGAATCGGAATTATCGGGAACGCCTGCTCAGCTGCGTGCTTTGAGTTTTAAGGGCTTAAGCAAGCATTATGCGGTAACGCCGAATACGTATTTAAAGCAGCTGGCCGTTGGCCAGCTGAAACCGGTGGTCGACATTGACGAAGAATTGGGCTATGCTTCGGTAGCGGCTGGCAAATCGCTTTCTACGCACTTAGCCACATTAAAAACCACTCAGGCTGATTTATTGGAGGCACTCAGCTATAATTACTTTTCGGGGAAGTATCAAGCCGCTGCGGAGCAGCGGCTTCAGCTCGATGTGCCCCAAAAGATCTACCAAGAGCTGGTGTCGAGAAATAATTATCTCGTTCTCAATAAAATGATTGAGCAAATGCGCTTGCAACCGGTCTTCTTCCCAGTAGATATGATCCGGCTTAGTGGCAATGAAGGCTTAATTAGCCTCCTCAGAGCGCGTGGCTATAAGGTAAAGCCGGCCGAGAAGAAATTCTATCTTGATAATGAGAAGGCGTTAATAGCGCTGCAGAATGCAGCGCCTCCACCTCCGCCAATCAGCCCAACCAATACGACCGCAACAACAACATCTACGCCAACTACACAGACACCAACCGTGCAACCCAGCGAGCTCAGCTTGCCTATGGAAATCCTCAATCTCAAAGAATGGTCGGAATACGCCGTAGAAGATAGTCTCATCCTCGTTTCTTTGCCGGGAAGGCCTAGGAATGTACTCGAGAACGAACAACTTAAGCGCTACGAACACATCGCCAGCGGACTCACTTATACCATAGAAGTGAGTCCTTCCGTTGGGGGGAATCTCTCCTCCGTAGTCGATCAAATGATTATCCGTTCCGGGGGGCAACTTGTTAAATCTGAGAATGCCGCACTCAACAACGTGAATGGGCGTTATGTGGAGCTGATGTACCTCGAAAATACAGTGTCGCGTCACTATTTACTGCCAGCGCTCGGTAAACTCTACAATATCAGCGTGAAGGGAAGTACACCCCAAATCTTCTCTGAAGTGGCCGAGAAATACTTCCAAACCTTCACATTTACCAGCACCTTTGTTTCCCCAACCTTAGTCACCGATGTGCCCAATGCGCCAGAGGTTAATTTATGGCATCCGTTTAAAGAACAAAACTTAAGCCTGAGCTTCCCGAAAGCTCCCGAACGAAAAACGCAACAGCTAGAAAATGGTACGGAGTTAACCACTTATGCCCTTACAGAACTCATTGGTGGGAATAAATACGTTTTAGCCATCAATAAAAAAGATGCCTTTGACAATTTCCAACTGTTCAACTCTTCAATCAATACCGCTACAACACACCTGAAAGGGGTGATAGTAAAGCAAGACGTGATGCCAGAAGGCCGAAACTACTTCGCCGAATACCTGGTTAAGGATCCGATAGGCAACCATTATCGAATCGCTTATTATTATGACGGTACATATTTATACCAAGTTATCATTAAAGGCGATCGGAAGTCGGTGAACAACAGCGATGCCAACCAGGTGATGAATTCTATCTTCTTGTCCCAATTTGTTCAATAATGCCGACAATTCTTCCCGTAAACGGCAAGTATCCTAAGATTGGTAAGAACTGTTTTATTGCGCCGAATGCTACTATCGTTGGCGATGTGGAAATTGGAGACGATTGTAGTGTTTGGTTCAACGCTGTTATTCGCGGAGATGTAAATAGTATTAAGATTGGTAACCAAGTCAATATCCAAGACGGGGCGGTTATCCATTGCACCTTTGAGAAGTCGGTTACGACAATTGGCGACAATGTTTCTATTGGCCACAATGCTATTGTTCATGGCTGTACCATTGAAGCAGATGTACTAGTCGGAATGGGCGCAATAGTGATGGATCATACTATTGTAAAAAGTGGCTGTATTATTGGGGCAGGTGCAGTAATTGCCGAAAATAAGACCTTAGAAGGCGGCTGGGTATACGCAGGAGTGCCCGCGAAACCATTGAAAGAAGCTTCTGCAGAACAAGTGCGTTTCTTTATTACAAGAACCGCGGAGAACTATAAAAAGTATGCTTCGTGGTTTACTAATCCTGAATAGCTCGAAGCACGTCTCGTCTACTGATTTGACCAACTAATCCACCAGAGTTATCTACCACTAGTAACCGTTTGAATGGCGTGCTGAGGAAAATATTTGCAGCGTCTACAATACTCATCTCAGGTTTTACGGAGCGCATGACATTCGTCATGTATTGTTCGGCAGTGTTCTGACTTACGGGATGGTTGTGGTAAATACTGTCTACCACGGTTTTTAGGCAGTCTTTGTCATCGATTAGACCTACAACAGCTCCTTTTTCGTCAAGAACAGGGCCACCTGTAATTCGATTTTTCAGCAAGTTGCTTACGACTTCAACGATGGGCGTATCTTTTTTAAAAGTCACTAAGTCACGTTTTTTGGTCATGAAGTCTTTAACTTCTTTCTTTTGTTCTTTGTGTGCACGCTTTCGATCGATGATGGCACCCTCGCGCTGTTTAAAATTCTTAGGCATAGGTAGGTCGTTTTATTTCGGTCTTACCTAAAGTATGAAAAATAAAGCAGAAATTATAACACCCCGGCCATAAGGCCGGGGTGGTGCATCACTAAACCAAACTACTGACTTTAACTTGGTTTTCCTCTATCTGCTTGCCCCATCGGGCTTGCTGAAAGATCTTTTCCCCCTTCTTTGCTTCATTCTTTTTTTGAATTTATCCTTTCGCTCTTGCTTTAATTGCTGCATTTTCTCGCGTTGAACATCGGTGAGTTGCGATTGAATCACTTCTTTCTGTGCACTTTTGATTCGCTTCATTTCTTCCCGCATAGGGGCTAATTCTGGCGAATATTGCGCCCGAACGGCCTGGAGCTCTTCTTTCATGCCCGCTTTGTCATCACTTCCCTTATATTTCTCTTTAATGGCTGATAAATCCGCCTTTAAAGCATCTAACGTACCTTGATGTTCCGCTTTTATTGCTTGAACTTGTGCTTGTGTATCTAGAAGACTTTCGTAAATCGCCGTTTCTTGCGCCTCAGTTAAATCGAGTTGTGCATCCATTTTATCTATAGCCTTTTCGGCCCGTTCTTCCGGCGATTTCTTGTCTTCGGGACCTTGTGCTAAACCGATAATCGACAAACCTCCAAGTAGAGCTAGCGACAAAATGCCTTTAAATAAATTCCTTTTCATGCTTTTTTAGTTGTTTTGCTATCTATGACTGGAAGGTTCTCGGAAAGTTTAATTTTGTAACAAACTTTTTTTAAGCATGTATTTCAATCAAAAATTTATGTTGGGCAATTTCTTATTCGCTTTGGTCTCTAGCCTCTTATTCACCTTGGCTTCCTGTACAGCGCAGACCACTTCAGCTCCGGAGCCACTTCAAGTCGTAGAAGATGCGGAACTGTCCATTCCCGTTTATGATGAGGAGGGCATCCAATACTATTTGGAGAAAGCCGACGACAAGGTACACGTGGTGAACTTTTGGGCAACCTGGTGTAAGCCATGTGTAGAGGAACTACCCGATTTTGAGCGCTTAAATGCCGAATACAAAGACAAAGGCGTTGAAGTTACGCTTGTTAGTATGGATTTTGAAGAGCAATTCGAGTCGAAATTATTGCCCTACGTGAAAGAAAACCTGAAAAGTAACGTTATTGTAGTATTGCCAGAAAAAGAAAATGAGTTCCCAGATGTTGTAAGTAAAAATTGGAGTGGTGCACTACCCGCTACTTTAATTTATAATAAAGACAAACGCTTTTTCATAGGCGGCAAAACCAACTATGAGGAGTTGGTAGAACAAATTGAAAAATTTTAATTTAGAAATTAAGGAACATGAAAAAAATTATTGGATTAGTTGTATTGCTAGCTGCTGCAGGTGTGGCGTATAGCTTTATGAAGAAAGACAAAGCTGCTGCTGATGCCTACCAAGTAGGTGATGTAGTAGATGATTTTGCATTAAAGAACATCGATGGAGAAACTTTGAGTATGGCATCTTACGAAGATGCAAAAGGCTTTGTATTGGTATTTACTTGTAATACTTGTCCGTACTCTCAAATGTATGAACAACGGTTAATTGACATGGATCAGAAGCATTCTGCGAATGGTTGGCAAGTGATTGCTATTAACCCGAACGATCCGGATGTGCGTCCTGGCGATAGCTTTGAAGCCATGCAAGCGCGTGCTAAGGAGTATGGTTATACATTCCCGTACTTATTTGATGACGGGCAAGAAGTTTACCCGAAATGGGGAGCGAGCCGTACGCCGCATGTCTTTTTAGTGGAGAAAACAGCCAAAGGAAATGTACTTCAGTACATTGGTGCGATTGACGATAGTGCCCGTGATGCGAGCAAAGTAACTGTGAACTACGTAGACGATGCCATTAGTGCCCTAGAGGCAGGAAATGCGCCGGAAGTGACCTTCACTAAGGCCATTGGATGCAGTATTAAAACGAAATAAGGAAGTTTCGGACTGACTGAACTTGTAATCCCCTCGGCTTTGCCGAGGGGATTTTTAGTTTAAAACGGAGATCGAGTCTTTTTAAAAACATAAGCACCTTCCGTCGCGCCCCACACTTGATTGCCTTGCCAATCCCAGCCTTGATCCCAACTCAAGACCTCATCGTCTCTTAACTCTACAATCGACGTCGCATAAGCCGCTCCACGCAATGTGCTTTCGCAGCTCTTCTCGCCAGTTTCTCCTTTGTAATGGTTCTTGCCGACCCGCTTCAAAACCACTTCACAGCCACTACGCAATTCCAGTGCATCCTGGTCGATTAAATTGAATAATTCTGGAGTTTTCCAAGCGCCTACAAACTTGGCCTCTTCTTTCAACGTATACACATAACTCTTATACAAGCCACCTTCTTTGGTTAATTTGTACACCCGCTGACGATAAGGCTTGTCCTGAGCGGTGTAAATAGCCTGTTCCACATACAACCACTTGGCTTTGGTATCATTCTGCCAAATAGGATACATGTGTAAACTAATGTTGTAATAATTTGAATCTGCTTCTGCCTG
>JAHQVX010000085.1 GCA_019634125.1 Saprospiraceae bacterium | reverse complement strand
TGAACAAGGTGGTAGGCGGCGCCATCGGCGCCGCTTTAGCCTTTACCGTACTCAGCTTAGCGCTATGGTATATCAACGGATTCAACATCTTATCCGAACAACTCACAACCAGCTCTAGCCTGCTCCCCGTGATCGATAGCTACACCCCTTCCATCTTAACCATCGTAGAGCAAGTTCTGCCGTTTCTAAAAAACATGATGGCCAATTTTGAAGCACTTTTTCAGCAATATAATCCCACAAAAGAAGGCGAATCTGTAAGTTTTTCCTAAGCTTCTTTACTATTTTTATTGTCGGGGATTAATTTATCTTTAGCGCAACCAAACAACTTATGGACAGTACTATAATTGAAGAAAATGGCTTTAAATACGTGGAAGAAGGCGAAGGGAAAGTACTGCTTTTACTCCACGGACTCTTTGGAGCGCTGAGCAACTTTACAGATTTAATCAACCACTTCAAAACCAATTATAAAGTGGTCATCCCCATACTTCCCTTATATGAACTCCCATTGAAAAAAACCTCTGTGCCTGATTTGGTCAATCATGTAGAGCAATTTGTTGCGCACAAGGGCTATGACAAAGTCAATTTAATTGGTAACTCATTAGGCGGCCACGTCGGCCTACTCTTTGCACTGGCTAACTTAGAGCAAATTGAGTCGATCACCTTAACAGGTAGCTCCGGGCTATTTGAGAACTCATTGGGTAATTCATTTCCGAAACGTGGGAATTACGACTATATCAAAACGAAGACAGAAGCGACTTTCTACGACCCTAAAACAGCGACAAAAGAATTGGTAGATGAAGTATTTGCCATTGTTCAGGACAATATGAAAGTACTTCGAATTTTATCCATGGCGCGATCAGCCATCCGCCAGAACCTTCGCGATAAGATTGGTGACATCACCGCACCTACCTTACTCATTTGGGGAATGAACGATACGATTACGCCGCCATTTGTAGGTGAAGAATTTGACCGACTAATGCCAAACTCTACACTTCATTTAGTAGATAAATGCGGCCACGCCCCAATGATGGAACAGCCAGAGCTATTCAATAAATATTTGGAAGAGTTTTTGATTAAGTTATAGCATGAGGGTAAAAGATATAGCACATGCTTGCACGACGACTATCTTAATACATGATAGTTTGGAAACTATTGAGCGAAAATTCCAGCTCTCCGAGCTGGAATTCCTCCCAGTAGTCAACGAAGAAGGCTGGTGCTACGGAGCGATCCTCAAAACCAGCATACAATTCGCCTCGCCAAACCACTTCTCGGTGAACGACATGCTCACCCCGCTCTACGTCTCCGAAAACCGACACATCATCGAAGGCATCCGGAATTGTATTCGCAAAAATGCCGAAGGCCTACTCCTAGTCGACGAAGAAGGGTTCTTAATGGGTTATGTGCAACTAAAAGAACTCTTTCACCATTTCGCTCTAAGCAGCGGCCTCATGGAAAATGGCAGCATGCTCATCGCAGAAATTCAACAAAACAAATTCTCGATTTCAGAAGTCAGCAAAATCGTAGAAAGTAACGGCGCATCTATCCTTCACCTCTACGTATCTATGCACCCCGAAGCGCAATTTCTGCAAATCACCATGATCCTAAACACCAGCGAACTGCAAGATATCATTTCATCTTTTGAGCGCTTTAGATATACCATTTTGTATTCTTCATCGTCTACAGAAAGAGATGACCTAATGAAAGAACGGTATAATTCGCTCATGCACTATTTAGATATTTAATTGAGACTCGGACTACTCATTGCCGCTTTAGTGGCTTTACTTCCATTTAAAGCCTTGTTGCAGGAAAGCATGCCGCCCGCAAACAATGATGCCGTTTATGTCATTATCAAGGATATCCAAGTAGAAGGCAATGAAAAAACCATCGATAACGTCATCCTGGCCGAATCAAAACTCAATGTAGGCGACAGTATTTCCTTGACAGAACTGGCCAAAGAACTAAAAAACAGCCAACAAAATATCCTAAACACCCGCTTATTCAATCAGGTTGACTTACTCATTTCCGATTGGCAAGACGATGAAATTGAACTTCAAATCACCGTGGATGAACGCTGGTACATCTACCCCATTCCGGTATTTGAGCTTACAGGCATTACGTTTGGCGAATGGGTCAATAATTTCGATGCCGATCTAGATCGCGTCACGTACGGACTAGAAGTCAAACATTTTAATGCACGTAAACGCGCCGAACGGCTAGAACTTGTGGCCAAAACTGGCTTTCAACAGCAATATGCAGCATCGTATTTCTTCCCTGGCCTCGATAAAGCTAGAAATTTAGGCCTTGGATTTGGCGTTTCCCACCTTGAAAATAAAGGAGCCACCACCTCCATCAACAATCACGAAATTACCGCCCCTCTCTTTGATACTGACGTGCTTCAGCGCACCCAAGCGAACGTTATCGTAACGTATCGGAAAGAAATTACACGTCGACATAGTTTGAGTATTGGCGTACGCACCACCGAGATTGCAGATACTATACTCGATTTGAGCTCTAATTTTTTCGCTGGAAACAGCCTGAAACAAAGCTTTTTCGATGCGCAATACACCCTTAACATGGAACATCGAAACCTCCTCGAATACCCCACAGAGGGTTATTATTTATTTGGTTTTGCACGTTATGAAGGCATTGGAACGAGTGGCCTAGACCTTTTCTCCTCGGGATTCATCGCGAATAAATACTCCAAAGTAGGGAAGAAGACATTTTTATCTGGCTCCTTACAATCCCTCTACATTGGGGGTGAAACGATTCCATTCAACAACTTAATCAGCAAACGATTAGACGACGATGTGTTTCGAGGCTATGAGGATTATGTGCTCGTGCCGAAAAGTTACTTCCTAATGAAATCGGAACTCAGGTACGCACTTGTCGATAAGCAATTCCAAAAAGTACCTGTTCTGCCTAAGCAGTTTGAGCCAGTGCCGTTCAAAATTTACCCGAAACTATTTGTAGACTTTGGGCGCACCTTCTCAGATCAATTGGAAACGACGAATCCATTGAATGATGATTTGTTGTATAGTTTCGGAGCAGGAGTCGATCTAGTTACCTTGTATAACTTACCGATTCGATTCGAGTTCTCCCAAAACCATTTAAAGGAAAATAATCTATCTTTCAGCATTGGAAAATCGTTTTGATCAATGACTATTGCTGTATTTGGCCGATTGGTAAATGCCAAGAACACAGCCGCCGTACGGCGGCTGTATGAACGCGCAGAACAACATAATATCTCCGTTCGGCTCTTTAAACCACTCGCTGAACAAATTATTCCGCAATGCAACGAATTGGGAAACTGTGAGGCCTTCCTCAATTTCACCGAACTCATGCAAGATGTTACTGCTTTGTTCAGCATTGGTGGAGACGGCACCCTGCTCAATACCGTAGAACTCGTCAAAAATTCCAATATCCCAGTCGTAGGCATTAATACGGGCCGACTCGGCTTTCTCGCCAATTTTAGCGTCGACCAAATCGAAGAAGCCCTGCAATTAATCATCTCCAAACAATACACAGAAGACCATAGAACGCTACTCGAAGTCAGCTCCAACAAACCACTATTTGGTGAAAACAACTTCGCCCTGAACGAATTTACCCTCCAAAAAACCACGCCTTCTGCAGTTATCAAGGTACAAGCCTATGTCAACGGCGAATTCTTGAGCTCCTATTGGGCAGATGGCGTTATCGTATCTACACCTACTGGCTCCACAGGCTACAGCATGAGTGCCAATGGCCCTATCGTATTGCCGCAAAGCAATAGCTTTGTACTTACACCCATTGCCCCGCACAACCTGAACCTAAGACCGATCGTACTGCCCGATTCTTCCGAAATATCCTTCCAAGTCTCCGAACATAGAGGGGAATGCTATTGCACCCTCGACTCCAATTCGTGGAGCGTCGATTCGTCCTATACATTCACCGTGAAAAAAGCCGATTTTACCATCAATATTATTCGACCCAAAGAGAACACCTTTATGGATACCCTACGAAATAAACTCATGTGGGGATTAGATAATCGTAATAAATAGACCAAATTATGCGTTTTCTCTCCGTAAATCATTCTATGAAAACTCTCTTAAGCGGAATTTTCCTGCTTTTAGCGTGCCCTATTTTCAGTCAATCCTACGAAGCCGGAGTATGGGCAGGTGGAATTAATTCATTTAACGACATCAATACCAATTCCTCGGTATTCGATGTGCGTCCTTCTGGTGGAATTGTAGCCAAATACAATTTCGATTCAAGGATTGGAGCAGGTATTAATGTCAGCTACGGTCGGGCATTTACTACCGATGAAAAGCGCGCAGAAACCAACTTCCAACAACTTCGAAATGAAGCAGCTAGAACCACTACCTTCTCCGCGTCGGCCAAAGGAGAGTTTAATTTCTTCGACTTTAACGCCACAGATGCGTTTTTAGACCCACAGATCTACACGCCCTATTTAACGGCCGGAATAGGGTATACGAACATTAAACCAGAACTCTTTTTAAGGTCGCAAGGCTGGACAGACGTCAGTTCACTGCAAACCGAGGATGAAAAAGACTTTTCTGCATCACAAATCAATATTCCACTCGGTGGTGGAGTTAAATACCAATTAAGCGATGACTTTGTTCTCTCAGGAGAATGGGTCACCAACGTGCTATTCACTGATTATTACGAGGATATTAGCACCGTATACAACACACTATCACTGGATGAAAACATCGGTTTGATCGATCAAGTCAACCGTCAACGTGGCGATCGCTTCAAAAACGATTCGTACAACTTATTCGGCCTTCAGCTGACTTACGTCATCCCCATATACCGCTGTCCTGGAGAATGATTCCCTTTTCGGCTTTAATTCATTGGTTATAAAGCGGTTTTTTAGCATTGATTTTTTAATTTTGCGCGTTTTAAAATGAGTTTGGAAGCGCAAATAGATAGAACCAACCTTCCGCAGCATATCGCCATCATAATGGATGGGAACGGTAGATGGGCGAAAGAGCAAGGTATGTCCAGAGTTCTAGGACATAAAAATGGCGTGGGCTCCGTTCGCGAAGTAGCAGAAGCTGCCGCAGAATTAGGTATCCAGCATATTACCCTATATGCCTTCTCAACAGAAAACTGGGCCAGACCCAAACATGAAGTAAATGCACTCATGGAACTTTTAGTTGAAACCATCAAAAGTGAAATGAGTACTCTTAAAAAAAATAAAATACAACTAAACGCCATCGGTAACCTGAGTGAACTGCCAGAAAGCTGTCAAATCAATCTGAAAGAAGCCATCGAAGAGACTTCAAATCACGACCATATGACACTAACTCTGGCCTTGAGTTATAGCGCCCGATGGGAATTAGAAAACGCAATGCAAACCATTGCACATAAAATTGAACGAAAAGAAATTTCGGCGAATCAAGTCAATGAAGAACTCATCTCCAAGCACTTGAATACAGCAAATATGCCCGACCCGGAATTACTTATCAGAACAAGTGGTGAAAAACGTATCAGCAATTTCTTGCTCTGGCAAATTGCCTACAGCGAGCTCTATTTTACCGATACACTTTGGCCGGATTTTAAAAAAGATGATCTCTTCCAAGCAATCATTGATTACCAGAAGAGAGAAAGAAGGTTTGGAAAAACCAGTGAGCAAGTAAATCAACTATGAAGCGATTAATTACAATCCTTTCCCTGACAATATTATCAGCATCTGTGGCCTTAGCACAAGAGCCACCAGATACTATTGTGAATCCGATAGAAGATGTCGTAGAGATCGATTACCGGAATAGCAAAACCTTTAAAATTGAAAATATTACCGTAACTGGAACCGATTACCTCAACCACGAGCTCTTAATTGACAACTCGGGCTTGAAAGTAGGTAGCTCTATATCCATTCCTGGGGACGAAATTTCCAATTCTATTAAAAAACTCTGGAAACTGGGCCTTTTCGAGAATATCGAAATCAACTTAGTGAAAGTTGGCTACGATGAGGTCAACGCTGATCGCTTAGCTTGGTTAAACATCAATTTACTAGAACGACCGCGTGTAGCAGGAGTAAAGTTTACTGGGACAACGAATTTAGAAGCCGAAGACTTGACCGAGTCCCTGAAGCTCATCAAAGGAAAGCCAATTACCAGCTCGTTGAAGCTGAACATCAATAAAGTTGTTCAAGACTATTATGCTGATAAAGGATTTTTAAATGCTTCATCTAGTTTCCTCGAACGCCCCGATACGGTGAACTTAAACAGTTCCTACCTGGAAATCAACGTTGATAAGGGCCAGAAAGTAAAGATCAGTAATATCATTTTCGAAGGCAACAAAAGTATTCCTTCCTATAAACTGAAAAAAGTACTCAAAGGCACCAAAGAGAAAACACAGTTTCGTCCGATCCTACCCTCTGATCCACCAAGTTTGGCAAAAACTCGTGTGGGCAAGGTCATTCAAAAACTGCCTTACATCACGATCGATGACCTTCAAGCATTTGCCGATAACCGATTAAGTTTTCAACTCTTCAATGGCTCAAAATACATCGATGAGGCTTTCGATGATGACAAACGAGAACTTATTAGATTGTACAATGCAGATGGTTTCCGTGATGCTGAAGTCACTTTCGATACGCTTTACCAAGCTGATGCCCGGAATGCCATTGTGAAAATTCGCATTGATGAAGGGGAAAAATACTACTTCCGAAATATCACCTTCAAAGGAAACACGAAATACAGCGACGACTACCTAGACCAAATCATGGGTATTGAGAAAGGCGATATTTATGATGAATCCCTTTTAGAAGCGCGAACAACTAGAGACCCTTCAGGACGAGACATTAGCTCATTATACATGGACAATGGTTACCTCTTCTTTAGAGCTATTCCGGTTGAAAAATCAATAGTAGGCGATTCTGTGGACATTGAGATTTTTATCAATGAAGGAAAGCAAGCCACGATTGGAGAAGTCATGATTCTTGGGAATGATAAAACCCACGAACACGTTATTCGACGTGAGCTATTTACCAAACCCGGAGATACTTTTAACCGAACCGACATTATTAACTCCCAACAACGTATTGCGACCATGGGCTTCTTCGATGAAACTCAAATTGGTATTCGTCCGATTAACGTTGACCAGGCGACTGGAACTGTAGATTTAGAGTATACTGTAGTAGAAAAAAGTAACGACCAAGTTCAAATGCAGTTTGGTTATGGAGGTGAACGTGTAGGTGTAATTGGTCAGCTCGGAATGACATTGACCAACTTCTCTGCCAATAAAATGTTCAAGAAAGGGGCTTGGCGTCCATTGCCTACTGGAGATGGTCAACGATTAGCCATTAATGCCTCTTTAAATAGTACCACCAACCAAACCTATTCCTTCAGTTTTACTGAGCCTTGGTTGGGAGGAAAACGAAGAAACTCTTTACAAACTTCTTTCTTCAAGCAAGATTTCAACTTCTTTGAAAATCAGTTTAATCCAGTTCCTGAAGAGGAAATTGGAGAGCAAAATACCACAGGTGTGGATGTACTTTGGGGTCGATCGTTGAATGCACCAGATCCATTCTTCTTTTATAGAGCAGGGCTAAGTTACCAGCGCTATCAGTTAGTGAACTCAAATGCGTTCTTAATTCGTAATGGTAACTCCACAAACTTTGCGATTACCCAAGGATTTGGTCGAAATAATGTAAGTGCTGCCTTCTTCCCGAAATCGGGATCTAACATATCCCTTACAGCGAAAATTACACCGCCGTGGAGTCTTTGGAGAGATTCTAATTTTAAGCTAACTGATGCTGAAATTGCTACAGCGATTGCTGAAGAGAACGACAGAAGAGCCAATGAAATGATTGGTGATGGAAACTTCCCACTTATCCAAGATGGTGAGGCCATCCCTGCTGATTACCCGGCTCGATTATTAATTGCTTACGAAGGCGATTTCATTCGAGATGTGGAGAATAGAAACCGCTATGAATTGATTGAATACCATAAATGGAATTTTGATGCAGAGTGGTACCAACAGTTAGGAAGAACCAACTTTGTATTGAGACCATATGCGAAACTCGGTTACTTAGGCGCTTATAATACCAGTGCGTTTATTGATCCGGACGAACCAGAAGGACCCGCAAATGATGGAATATCTCCTTTTGAGCGTTTTCGATTTGGTGGCGATGGATTAGCCCAGGGAATTACAACATTTGGAACCACTATTATTTCTCAACGAGGTTATGATGATGACACCGATTATCCGCAGAACCGACAAGGGGGTTATCCGATCTACAATAAATTCGGTTTAGAATTGAGGTACAATCTTTCAGGAGAAGGCTCAACACCTATTTATGCGCTGTCATTTTTAGAAGGGGGGAATGCATACACCAACTTCGACGAATACGATCCATTTAACCTGAATCGTAGTGCTGGTATAGGTTTGCGCTTACAACTTCCATTCTTCGGACTCATCGGATTTGATTATGGCGTAGGATTTGATAAGAATTTACCAAGTGGTGCTGGTTTAGGAGACCGAAGCCAATTTAATTTAATTCTTGGGGTTCCACCACAGTAATAACGTATTCAACTTTTAACTATGAGGAAGTTACTTTTTTTACTAGCATTGATTCTAGGTGCACAGGTCTATACACAAGCTCAACGTACCGTGTATGTAGACACCAAATATATTTTAGACAATATGCCAGAATATGCCGAAGCCAATAGCGCTTTAGACGGTATGACGCTGCAATGGAAAGATGAAATTGCCAACCTGCGCGCACAAGTTGAGGAGTTGAAATCTGAGTTCAAACAAAATGAGCTCTTATTGACTGAAGCTCAGAAGGTAAAGAAGGCTTCTGAAATTAAAAGCAAAGAAAAAGAACTGTTTATGCTTAAAGACAAACGTTTTGGCATAAAAGGTGATCTATATAAGAAGCAACAGGATTTGATTCAACCTTTGCAAGACAAAGTGTATAGTGCCATTAAGAAAATGGCCGAACAACGAGACTACGATTTCGTGTTAGACAAATCAAAGGGGGTTTCAATTCTATATGCAAAATCTAAGTACGATATGAGTGATGAAGTGCTTAGGATTGTAAAAAACATGAAATAAAAATCAATTAAACAATGAATACATCGATGAAACGAATCAGCGCAACTTTGCTCTTTACACTATGTTTTGCCTTTGGCGTATTTGCCCAGAAGGTAGGTTATGTGAGCTCTGCAGAGGTCATTAGCATTATGCCTGAAACGAAAAGTATAGCGAACCAATTGGAAACATATGCGCAATCGCTTTTAACGCCAGATATTAAGAATAAGTCGTCTCAACTAGATACAAAATTAAAAGCGTATCAAGCAGAGGAAAAGACGATGGGAGAAGCGCGTAAAGAAGTAGCTCAACAAGAAATTGTTCGATTACAACAAGAAATCAATCAGTTTTATGTGGCGAACCAATTGAATCAAAAAATTACTGCTAAGGAGAATGAATTAATGGCACCGGTTTACAAGAAAGCAGGGGAAACCATTAATGCGGTAGCGAAGGAAAATGGCTATACAGTAGTGATTGACTCTTCTGTAGGGTCGTTGCTTTATGCAGATGACACAGCGCATTTACTTCCTTTGATTAAAACGAAATTAGGGGTAAACTAATCGGCTTTGAAGGCAGATCAACCTATTGGAATATTTGACAGCGGCATTGGCGGCCTAACGGCCGCCAATGCTATTTTGCAACACCTGCCTCAGGAAAATCTGATCTATTTCGGAGATTCCCTACACTTTCCTTATGGAGAGAAAACCGAGGAAAGTATTCGCGCTTATTCCATTCAAATCTCAGATTTTCTACTATCGGCGGGTTGCAAATCCATTGTGATTGCGTGCAACTCGGCATCGGCCAGTGCGTTTGAAGCCGTAAAAGCACATGTGGGCAACCGCGCCCTCGTTGTAGATGTGATTACCCCTACGGTCTACTACATCGAAAAACACTTACACGACTTAAAAACCGTTGGGGTCATTGGAACACGCCGAACAATTGAAAGCAAGGCGTACGAGCTAGGCCTAAAGGCCGCAAATCCTGAATTACAAATTAAAGCCATGGCGACTCCACTTCTCGCCCCGATGATTGAAGAAGGCTTTGTGGCTGACGAAGTCAGCCGCATCGTAACCAAAAAGTACCTGAATCACCCCCAACTCCAACACCTAGACGCCCTTATCCTGGCCTGTACGCACTACCCGCTTATTAAAGGAGATATCGAAGCATACTACAACTACCAAGTAGATGTGCTGGACACACCAACGGTAATCGCCGAATACATCAAAGATAAATTGGGGGCAAAAGGATTATTATCTACTACTCCCCAGCCCGAACATCACTTCTACGTGTCAAAAATGACCGACACCTTCCAGCACACCTCTCAGCTCTTCTTTAGCCAACCCTTCCAACTGCAAGAGCATAATATATTCGAGGATTAAGGCACAATTCGATAGCATTCCATCAATACGCTGAACCCAGCCTAATGTCATAGTGATCAAAAAAAGATTTCTCTCTTAAAGCATTAGCTAAAACATCAATCCATTATTTTTGGGATCTAATTCCCAAAACATGACCGAACATCAACTCAAAAAGTACGATGTCCTATCAAAAATCGGCTTAGGCATCGTCGGACTCCTCATCACCCTTTTCTTAGGCATTACCCAACGCACCATCCAGAAAAATCAACAAGTTGCAAGCACCAGCAATCAAATTGAACAGCGGAAATTTCAAATCCTAAACATTGTCAACGACAACTTAAGTTTTTACTCCAGTCCCGACCAACAAGGCGAAATTGCACGCGCTATTATTAATAGTTCTGCGGCGAAACTCTCTGAGGAATACAACTTCCCTGATCTGGCAGAAATCTTAAACCGCGCCATCCAATCCGACTCTACCCTGCAAGAAACCATTTCTGGAAATCAGCGGCTAATTCTCCAAGAATCATCGGCAGGGATTGATCAAACCAATCAATGGTATTGTGTAATTGGCACATTTGAATTAAATCAGCTCTCCGCAGCCAAAGCCCTACAAAATCGGGTCGGCCAAAATGCTGTACTTCGTGAAAAAAATATTTCAGCCAACATTTATAAAACAGCGGTAAGTAGGAAGTATGCGGTCACTTTGGAAGGTTGGCTAACGAAAGCAGAGGCTGTAGAGTTCGTACAAATTGCTCGAGCATCAGGTATAGCAGACGATGCCTTTTATCAAATTAATCGGGATTGGACGAAGGTGGATTAGCCGTGGTAGGCTTCGTTATGGCTTAATGGTTCGCCACATGCCGAACAACTATCGGTTCTATTCACACCAGTACCTTTGCCACAACCTGCTTGCGTGCAGATGTAATGTGGAATTCCACCAGAATTGGTAGTAGTAGTTGTAGTACTCGAATTCGTTGTTGAAATTGGCGAAGCTGGTTTCGACAAATTACTTGGCTGTGGAAACGGACTACCTAATGAACCTACAGGGGCTTGCACATCGCTTGGTGTGTTGTGATAAGCTTGATTATGTGTGAGCTTTCCGGCACACTTATCGCAAACAGAGTTTTTATCATCAGACCCACCAGTACATGCACTGTTTGCACATTTATAATGGTATACTGAAGAAGCGCGTTGAGTTGTTGCACTGCTTGTACTCGGTTGAAGACTAGGAGTAACTGGTTGTTTCACCGGATCTGCTTTTCCTACTGCATCTAAGGTTAATGAATTCAACGTCGACATGCCTTCTGCATCTCCATGAAAGGCTGGATTGTGATTGTAGGCACTGCCACAAGTTGGACATTGCCCAGAAGCGGAAGCACCGCTTCCCTCACAAGCGTTTGGACAGACATAATGCTTAATATCCGAATTATCTAAGCGGGTGCTGCCAAGTTCTAATAATCCCTTCTTGCCTGTTGACTCTTTTTTCGAACAGCTGGCAAGCACCAAAGCACTTAAGAATAATATACTAAGTATCGATTTCATACTCATGACACTTTTAATTAGCAAAAACCCGGCCAGTTCTTCCCACTTCAAAAAGCAAATCTATTTTACCTTTACGTCATGGCGTTATCTGCTTTCCAAAACGAAATTCTTGCTGGGCTACCTTCCCGGCTACCTCCTTCAAAATTACGACATGCTACCTGGTCGCATGCGCCAAAACGAAAGTCGATCTTAAATCGGGACGAACAACGCTTAGCCCTGGAGAATGCGTTGCGTTATTTCCCTGAGGAATGGCATGAAACATTAGCCAAAGAATTCTTGGAAGAGTTGCACGAACATGGGAGAATCTACATGTACCGATTTCGTCCAACGTACGATATGTACGCTCGCCCCATTGAGGAATATCCTGGAAAAAGTCTACAAGCTCGAGCGATAATGCTCATGATTCAAAACAACTTAGACCCAGCGGTGGCCCAACATCCGGAAGAGTTGATTACTTACGGAGGGAATGGCGGTGTTTTTCAAAACTGGGCTCAGTACGTACTCACCATGCAGTATTTGGCTACGATGACAGATGAACAAACCTTGGTCATGTATAGCGGTCATCCAATGGGCTTATTCCCTAGTTCGCCTAACGCTCCCCGGGTGGTGGTGACGAATGGCATGATGATTCCGAACTACTCCCAACCCGACGATTGGGAACGCTTTAATGCATTAGGGGTAACGCAATACGGGCAAATGACGGCTGGAAGTTATATGTATATTGGTCCGCAAGGCATTGTACATGGCACAACGATTACGATCTTAAACGCCGCCCGCAAGCGGGCGGCTTCAGCACAAGGTATGTTATTTGTCACTTCAGGACTGGGCGGCATGAGCGGTGCCCAACCCAAAGCTGGGAATATTGCAGGCGTCGTTAGTATTACCGCAGAAATCAATCCCGCCGCAGCCTATAAGCGCCACGAACAAGGTTGGGTCGATGAAGTTATCGACGACTTAGACCAAGTTATTCAACGGGCACTCGAGAAAAAAGCCGCCAAACAAGCCTATTCTATCGCCTACCTCGGCAATGTGGTCGACCTCTGGGAGAAACTGGCCGCCGAGCATATTGAAGTAGAATTAGGCAGCGACCAAACCAGCCTACACAACCCATGGGCAGGGGGCTATTACCCAGCAGGCATGTCATTTGAAACCGCCAATCAGCTCATGGCCGAAGATCCAGAAGCATTCAAAACTGCAGTAAAAGACTCCCTCCGGAGACAAGTCAATGCCATCAGTTCGCTGACTAAAAACG
The DNA here is from genome assembly GCA_019634125.1 of Saprospiraceae bacterium. Lineage (GTDB taxonomy): Bacteria > Bacteroidota > Bacteroidia > Chitinophagales > JAHQVX01 > JAHQVX01. Next base: position 18,876 of record JAHQVX010000085.1, on the reverse strand, counting down.
GCATGTATTTCTTTGATTACGGCAATGCTTTTCTATTGGAAAGTAGTCGTGCCGATGCCGATATTATGAACGGTAAGGTCTTTAAATACCCCAGTTATGTTCAAGATATCATGGGCCCAATGTGCTTCGATTATGGTTTCGGGCCGTTTCGATGGGTTTGTGCCTCGGGTAAAGCAGAAGACTTGGTAAAGACCGATGAGATCGCCACGAAGGTATTAGAAACTTTAATGGCTACCTCGCCTGCAGATATTCGCCAGCAGATGGCCGATAATATTCAATGGATTAAGGGTGCCCAGGAAAACCAACTCGTGGTAGGTTCGCAAGCGCGCATTCTCTATGCCGATGCATTAGGCAGAATGGAAATCGCAGAAGCTTTTAATAAGGCTATTGCTGCAGGCGACATTGGCCCAGTGGTATTAGGCCGTGACCACCACGATGTGAGTGGAACAGATTCTCCATACCGTGAAACCAGTAATATTTACGACGGCTCTGCCTTTACGGCTGACATGGCCGTGCACAACTTCGTGGGTGATAGCTTCCGCGGTGCGACTTGGGTCAGCCTCCACAATGGCGGAGGTGTGGGCTGGGGCGAAGTCATTAACGGGGGATTTGGCCTGCTCCTCGATGGCAGTGCTTCAGCTGCCGAGAAGTTGAAAAGTATGCTGTTCTGGGATGTCAATAATGGAATTGCCAGAAGAAGCTGGGCGCGGAACGCGCCAGCCATGACGGCTATTCAGCGAGCAATGGAAGCAGAAGACCAATTAAGAGTCACCCTGCCCCATCTTGTAAAAGAAGATGTACTCAATGCCTTGTTTCAAGGTTCTTCCTCTGCATAAAAACGTACACAATTGTTCGCTTTCGGACAAAATAACAAAACTACAACACATGTAATCGCCTTACAATCAAGCCTGTGCCAGCTGGCACAGGCGTTGCCTAATACCTATCAAATCAATCATTAACAAAAAAATTTAAACAAATGAGTTATTTAGGATTCGGTATTCAAGGCCCAAGGGGATTAGGAAAGCCAAGACAAGCATTTAAGCCAGTATTTGAGCAACTATTCGATCGCAAAAGTCCGGTGTCTTCATCTACAGAACGTCAAGATGGAAAGAGCTGGTTCGAGCAAAGAGCGCACCTTTACAGCGAAGAGAAATTGTTCGCAGACTTATTCTCTAAAATGCCTTTAATCACAGTATTAGCGGCACTATCTACAACGATTACAGCGTTAATTTAAGCAATGTCTTCATCGTGTGATTAGCCCCCCGCCTTTGGCGGGGGGCTTTTGCATTCCACCCTAAATGTCAAAAAAACACAATAATCCCAGCCAATTCTAGTTCTTCTTTTAATACTTTTGGACACCCCAAGTCAATGAATTATGGCCAACCTTCTGAAACGATTTCTGTCTATCACCACCTTGTTCCTAGTTCTTGGAACATCCACCTGTTTCATTCAATCGTGTAATGATGATGAAGGAACGGCAATTGCCGACGGCGATGGTGATGGTATTCCAGACAACATCGATAATTGTGCATTATTATCCAATCCCAACCAACTCGACTCAGACGGAGATGGCATTGGAGATGCCTGTGAAGCCGATGGAGACGGAGATGGTGTAGCCGATGATACAGATAACTGTCGTACACTTCCCAATCCAGATCAACTAGATACTGATGAAGATGGTATCGGAGACGCCTGTGAAGCCGATGGAGATGGCGATGGAATTATCGATGATATTGACAACTGCCTCATCGTTCCAAACCCCGATCAAATTGACTTAGATAACGACGGCATTGGAGATGCCTGTGAATTCGATGGCGATAGTGATAATGTCATTGATGACCTAGATAATTGTCCAGCTACCAGCAACCCAAATCAAGAAGATACAGACGGTGATGGCATTGGTGATGCCTGCGATAACTGTCCAGACATTCCAAATGAAGATCAAGTTGATTTAGACTTTGACGGCATTGGCGACCTTTGTGATCCTCAAATCTGGATTCCTTTAGAACGCTGCGAAAATGGAATGGCTGGGGAATACGCCTGTAACGACTACGACTTAATGGGCTATGTAGATATTAACGATATGAATGTGTCTGGCTCCATCATCGGCAACGATTGCTGGGGATGGACCGATCCGGCTACAGGACGTGAGTTCGTTCTTTTCGGAACATTCTCCAATACGACCTTCGTCGAAATTACCGATCCGACCAACCCAGTGGTCATTGGATTTTTACCTTCGGCCACTGGGAATAGTGACTGGCGCGACATGAAGGTCTACGACCATTATGCATTTATCGTTAGCGAAGCCTCTGGGCATGGTATGCAAGTATTCGATTTAAATCGATTGCTAAATACTGTTGGCACTGGTATTACCTTCGATGAAGATGCACGTTATCTCGAGTTTGGAAATGCGCATAACATCGTCATTAATGAATCGAGTAGCTATGCATATGCAGTTGGGACGACGACTTTTAACGGCGGGCCGCACTTTATAGATATTTCGAACCCGCTCAACCCTACGCCAGCAGGCGGCTATGCCATGGGCAATTACAGCCACGATGCGCAAGTGGTGACCTATAACGGCCCAGATCCCGACTATCAAGGAAGAGAGATTATGATTGGAAGTAATGCCGATGAAATCGTTATTGTTGATATTACCGACAAAGACAATCCTCAAGGCATTTCCACTGTTTCCTATTCCAATATAGGCTATACCCACCAAGGTTGGTTTACGGAAGATCAGCGTTATTTCCTCTTAGGAGATGAATTTGATGAATTCCAAATCGGCATAAATACTCGAACGCTTGTGTTCGACTTTAATGACTTAGATAACCCAGTACTTCATACTACGTATACTGGCCCTACTCCGGCGATTGACCATAATGGATATGTAAAAGGAAACGACTTTTACTTAGCCAATTATGCCGCTGGTTTACGCGTAATTGACGTCTCGAACATTAATACAATGCAAGAGATTGGTTCTTTTGACACCTTCCCTGCCCACAACAACAATTCGTTTAACGGGGCGTGGAACATCTATCCGTTTTTCCAAAGTGGAAATATTGTAATCAGTGATATAGAGCGTGGCTTATTTATTGTACGGAAACAAGGCACTTAATGAAATCGATTTTTGTTCTACCCCTTTTCTTCCTACTCCTTTTTGTTGTAGGCAGCTGTTCCGATGACGACTTTATTGAATTAGATACAGCTTTTGATGGAGCGATTGAGTGGTCGACTGTTTTTGGGGGCAGCAATGAAGATGTGGCCCGAAAGGTCATTGCTACCAATGATGGTGGCCTGGCCATTTTCGGATTTACCAGCAGTATTGATGGAGATATTGTGGGCAAAACATTGCAAGAAAGAGATTACCTATTAATTAAAACCGACGCGCTCGGGAATGTGGAATGGACCAAAACCTACGGTGGAAGTGGCGATGATCGAGGTCGGGACATTATCCAAACCGAAGATGGCGGCTTTGCTATTGTAGGCTACAGCATGAGCGCAGATGGAGACGGCTCGAATAATGAGGGCTTTCACGATAATTGGATATTGAAACTAACGAGCACAGGCGCTATCGAGTGGGAAAGAAGTTTCGGCTTTTCCGGCCACGATCATGCCTACGGACTGGTTCAAATGGACGATGGCGGCTACGCTATGGGCGGCTTTTTAGATGTGACCGCATCGGGTGGAGAAGGCGCTACTCCGTTGATCAATGGCAATACGCCCGACATCCAGCACAATGGTGGTCTGCATGGCGTTGGGGAATATTGGGTGCATCGACTCGCTGCGGATGGCTCGCTGATGTGGCGAAAGTTCTTTGGCGGCACGAACAATGACCGTATCCATAGTATTCTAAAAGCCAACGATGGTGGATTAGTACTCATCGGCTTTACCGAAAGTGATGATTTTGATATTACCTCTACTAATGGGGAGTACGAATTCTGGGTCATTAAGGTAGATGGAGCTGGTAATATGCTTTGGCAAAAAACCTTTGGGGGTTCGGCTATCGATATTTCGTATGCGGCGGCCAATGGCCCGAACAATACCTATGTAATCGCTGGATCTACCCAGAGTACGGACAAAGATGTGAGCAGCAATGCCGGTGTAACGGATGCATGGGTCATTAAAATTGACGATTCCGGCACGCTGCTTTGGGAAGCTTCTTTTGGGGGCAGTCAGTTTGATGTTGCCCACGGCATTACCCCCGCCGAAGGCGGGGGTTACTGGATCGCAGGAAACTCCAGAAGTGCCGACGGACACCTTACTACCAACCAAGGTGAAAACGATTTCTTAGTCTACAAACTCTCCGAAAATGGCTCCCTAGAACACCAACTTACCCTTGGTGGTTCCGGACTCGATTTTGCATACGATATCCTAGAAACCACTCCCAACAACCTCGTTGTAGTAGGAAGTAGCGAAAGCGACGACAAAGACCTGGCTACCAACAAAGGTGGGGCAGACATTTGGATGGTTGGCATCCACTAAGTCCATTAGAATGACTATCTTGAAATAAGATAGACCACATGAGCGAAGAGAAACTGATATCCAAGAAAAAACCGCCCTTTCCCGTAAGTGAGGAACTCAATAAATACCTCACCGAATACAATCGAAATATAAAAATTCCGATCTTCTATGAGCATTTACTTCGCTTCCAAAGCTCAACCACTGTCTACGACAAAAACGAAGAAGACAGTCTATGGGTTCGGGTCTATTTCTCGGAATATGAGCGCGAAGAAATAGACTACAGCCTCAAAAAAGTATACACCATACTGCACTCCGATGGAAACGAGTCCACATTCCCATTCCTCAATATCGACGCCATCGATTACTGTACGTTCGGGAATTCTAAACCCTTTCGGGTTAAAGTTCGGAATATCTTAAACGACAACTACACCTACTTCTATGTCAAGAAAACCGATGCCTCACGGATCTATGGCCTGGAACTCGAACACTTCCTATCGCCTTACAACCTCAACTTCCTGGTCTATCAAAACACATTGATCGAGGAACACATCACAGGCATTCCGGGCGATGTCTTCATCAAGGAGCACTTGCCCCACTGCTCGTCGTCCGAGAAAGCCCAAATTGCTAAAGAGTTTGTCAAGTTTAACGAACGCTGCATGATTCGCCTACTCGGCGATATGCGGGCTTACAACTACGTTATTGTACCCACCCATGACTTCGATCACGTTGTATACAAGATTAGAGCGATCGACTTCGATCAACAATGCTATGAGGGCAATTTAAAAGTCTATCGCCCACTTTTCTTCAAGGAAAATTTCCCCATGATGGACTTAGTTCGAGAAAAACTTCAAAAAACATCTATCAATCAGTACAAAATTGAAGAACGTTCCATTGTAGCCAAAAGAATTATCAATAGTGGTAAAAGAATTGAACGCCTAGTAGATTGTATGATGAGCCATGAAATCTCTACACCTGAAAACATTGAACGACTGAAATTGGAAATCTTTGGGTTAACCCAAGACATAGCCTTTAAACGTAGTGATCGGATGGGTAAGCTGATTCGGGCTGGTTTGAACTTTGTACAACGCAACTACAAGAATGTAAACATGTCCAGCCTTCTAGAGTAATCCAATCCTAAAAAATCCTTTAGGTCGTCCTAAATAACAAATTTTTTCAAAAATCCAAATATTTTGGAACTTAAGTGTAACATTTTTTTGTTTCATGCGTATAATTAAGTGTAACAAACAAACACTTTTAGCATGAGTTATTTAGGATTTGGTATTTCAGACCCAAGGGGTTTAGGAACACCCAGAAAAGCATTCAAACCAATTTTTGAGCAATTGTACAACGGAGAACATCCGACTACATTTTCAGAAAACACGAATCCAGATGAAAGCTGGACCGAAAAGAACGAACACTTATTCGCAGAGCAAAAAAGATTCAATAGCCTGGCCAGCAAACTGCCATTAATTACAGTTTTTGCAGGTATGGCAATAGCGATAATCGCGTTGGTTTAAGACGCAGTGATGTAGAGTGGATAAAACCCTGTTTCGATTTATCGAAGCAGGGTTTTTACTTTGCAATGGTTTGTAGTTTCACCAAATTACTATAACCTCCTGATTTAGCCAGCAATGCTTCATGACTACCTTCTTCCAGGACTTCACCATCTTGAAGTACATAGATATGATCGGCATTCTGAATGGTACTTAATCGATGTGCAATCACGACACTGGTTCGATCCTTCATTAAATTCTCCAAGGCTTCCTGCACTAAACGCTCCGATTCTGTATCTAGCGCAGAAGTAGCTTCATCTAGAATGAGTATAGGTGGATTTTTAAGGATAGCTCGTGCAATGGTCAGGCGTTGACGCTGACCACCACTTAATTTACTCCCACCTTCTCCAATTATAGTGTCGTAGCCTTGTTCCGACTGCTCAATAAAATCATGTGCATTTGCCACCTTGGCCGCTTCAATGACTTCTTCTTTAGTTGCAGAAGGTCGACCCAATAATATATTATTCAAGATGGAATCATTAAACAAGATAGCATCCTGAGTCACAATACCCAATTGTTCTCTAAGCGACTGTAATTGAATCTTCCGAATATCGATGCCATCTAGGGTAATACTACCTGTCTGTACATCATAAAATCGTGGAATCAAATCGGCAATGGTCGTTTTTCCAGCACCAGACTGACCGACCAAGGCGACCATATGGCCTTTCGGAACAGAAATACTCATGTTTTTAAGTACATCTCGGTCTTCTGTGTACCCAAACGTTACATTGTTTATGGCAATTCCTTGCTCAAAAGAAGTTAGTGGAACTGCATCGACCGCATCTTGTATCGGATTATGGATTTGCTGGACTTCTTCAATACGTTGACCAGCTGCAAGGGCTTTCATCAAATTGGTATAATTCTTTGAAAAAGCCTTCAGAGGTGTATTCATTCGAGCAAACAAGATGATAAAGGCAATAAAAGATGAAGCACCTAGTGCTTGGTTGCCATTGAAAATCATATTTCCGCCTACCCATATTACAATGAGCACAACACAAATCCCTAAAAATTCACTGACTGGCGATGCCGAATCATATCGAGCATAAATCTTTCGATTTAGGCGATACAGCTTTTGATTTTCTTTATCGAATCGTTGCGTCTGCTGATCTTCAGCATTAAATGCTTTCACGATTTTCGACCCAAAAATCACTTCGTCTAAAAAGGAGGTCAGCTTACTCAGTTGATTTAATCCAGAATAGTTCGCTTTTCTTAAACTCTTTGAAATCCGCCCAATCACAATCCCTAGTACAGGAATTAAGATGAATACGAACAAGGTCAGTTTTACGCTGATAAAAAGCATGCTCAGGATGTAGAATAAAATCATTATAGGTTGCCGAAATGCCATATCCATTGTGGTGCCCACCATGTTCTCTACCTCGTTAATATCTGCTGAAAAACGGGTTAACAAATCTCCTTTATTCTTTTCGCGAAGCTGCGTAATCGGTAGATGAATAATCTTTTGGAATAAGTTCTTTCTCAAATCTCGAGAAACAGAATACCGAATTTTCGCATCGATTAAGCGGATGATGTATATCAGTAGGTTTTTGAGCAAAAAGGAAGCAAAAACCGCCAAACAAATCCAAAAAAGGACATCAGCTCGGTCGTTATTCGCCACCAAGTTTCCGTACCATGCCTCTGCTTGTTCTTTGAGTTGGTTCAGCTTGTTCAATTTGCCTTCCACTTCTTCAGCAGGTGCTACCGGTTTTGAGCTATACGCATCGCTAAACAAAATTTGAAGCAACGGAATGATGGCCATTAATGACACCACTTCCAAAAATGAAGTGATAAAGCTCAACAACACATTAATGGACAGTAAGCCTTTATGATTTCTTAGATAAGTAAACGCCTTGAGTATATTCTTCATGCACGTATTTGCGGCAGCAAAAATACCATTTCCATTTTTTTAAAGCATGCGAAAAGATCGGTGTACCTTTGCACGCTATGGAAAGTAAACGACAATTGCAAGTGGCGAGTCAGATTCAACGTATTGTTGGGGAAATACTTCAGCAAGACGCGAGGATGTTATTGGAAGGGGCTTTCGTGACGGTTTCTGGAGTAAAAGTCACTCCGGATTTATTGACAGCACGTGTATTTGTTAGCGTCCTACAGCCGGAAAAAACAGAAGTTGTGGTCAATAATTTAAATGCCAATATTGGAAGTATACGTCGAATTGTTGGAAACAAAATGCGCAATAAAGTGCGAAGAATCCCAGAACTTTCGTTCCTAAAAGACGCCTCACTCGATGAGGTCTATAAAATCGAAGCCTTATTAAACGACTCCGAACCAGTGGATTCGGATAGTGAAGAGTAAATGAATTTACCGTTTAAAATAGCGTTAAAGTATTTTGCAGGGAAGCTCACTTTCTTCAAGAAATGGAATTCCATTCAACTACTCACAGCCATTTCTATTGCCATGGCTGCAGCGGTATCTTTAGCTGCCATCGTGATTCTCAGTGTTTTGAACGGCATGATGACTTTGGTAGGGGACTTAAACACCCAATTTAACCCCGACATTAAAGTCTCGCCGCTAAAAAGCAAGGTGATCGAATTAGACAGTACCACCTTAGGCCAAATTCGAGCAATTGATGGTGTGGCAGAAGTGGCAGAAGTCTTAGAAGAAGTGGCGTTGTTTGAGTATTTCGACAAACAAAAAGTGGGAAAAGTACGCGGTGTAGACAGCAATTTTTTACGGGTATCGAACATGGAAGAAAATTTAATACGCGGCAGCTTTGAGCTTCAGCGTGAAGAAGGCAATTATGCTGTAATTGGCTTAGGCATTGCCAACGAATTGGCTGTTAATCTGAGAAATCCATTAGAAGTGCTCACGATGTACATCCCAACGCGTAAGGCTCGAGTCAGCTTTGGTGGTATGGACAGTCAGTTCAGCACAACAGGCATTCGCCCTGGCGGAGAGTTTGCCATTCAAAAGGAGTTTGATGATCAATATGTTTTTGTGCCGATTTCTATGCTTCGACCGTTGTTAAGTTACCCCAATCATGCTTCCCATTTAGAAGTGAAATTGAGTGATGAAAATAAAAAGCGGAAAGTGCAGAAATCGATTCGTGGCTTATTGGGTGAGGAGGTGGAAGTACTAGATCGGTTCCAACAAAATAAGTCTTGGTATAAAGTGATGCAGTTTGAGAAGTGGGCTACGTTTGGGATCATTGCGTTGGTCATGTTAATTGCTTCGTTTAACTTGATAAGTAGTTTAACGATGATGGTGCTGGACAAGAAGAAGGACATCAGCATTTTGAAGTCGATGGGACTTGAAAACACTGCCGTTGGCAGTGTTTTCCGTTGGCAGGGTTTCCTAATTGGCCTAGTCGGCGCCGGAATCGGCGCCATCCTGGCCATCGGCCTCATTTTCTTACAACAACAATTCGGCCTAATAAAAATGCAAGGTTCGTTCGTAGTTGATGCCTATCCCACCACCCTAAAATGGCAAGATGTACTGCTTACTATTACCACCATCGTGGGCATTTCCTGGCTGGCTGCCCTTCCGCCTTCGAAGAAGGCGGAAAAACAGCTGCTCGAATTGTAAATTTTCACCACCTTTGCACTATGGCCATTCTCCGATACGATAGTCACCAATTTGAAATCGACACCACGTCTTCTGAAAAAGAAAAAGTAGTGCTCGTAGGGCTCATCCATGGTCAACAATCCGAAGAGCAAATTGAAGAATACCTCGATGAACTCGAATTTCTCGCCGAAACCGCAGGTGCCGAAACCCATAAGCGTTTCACACAAAAGCTGAAACACCCCGACACCCGCTACTTCGTCGGAAAAGGGAAAATGGAAGAAATCAGAGATTATGTCGAAGTCAAAGAAATTGACATGGTCATTTTTGACGACGAAATCTCCCCTTCCCAACAACGAAATCTCGAGGAAGAATTTCGCGTAAAAGTCCTGGATCGCTCCATGCTCATCCTCGACATATTCGCTACACGCGCTCAAACCAATCAAGCGAAAACACAGGTAGAACTTGCCCAAACGCAGTACCTCTTGCCTCGCCTACGTGGAATGTGGACGCACTTAGACCGGGTAAAAGGAGGTATCGGAATGCGCGGTGCGGGGGAGAAAGAAATTGAAACGGATCGGCGAATTGCTCAAAAGAAAATCTCCAGACTCAAAGCCGAACTGGCGAAAATCGATCAACAGAATTTTCAACGCCGAAAAAATCGTGGGGAAATGATTCGTGCTGCCTTAGTGGGCTATACAAACGTGGGGAAAAGCACGATTATGAACGCCCTTTCCAAGTCGGAAGTCCTGGCAGAGAACAAGCTCTTCGCTACGCTCGACACCACCGTTCGGAAGATGGTGATCGACCGCGTACCCTTCCTACTCAGCGATACCGTTGGATTCATCCGAAAACTCCCTACTCACTTAATCGAAAGTTTCAAGAGTACATTAGCGGAAAGCATCGAAAGCGATTTACTTATTCATGTTGTAGATGCCAGTCATCCCAATTTCGAGGATCAAATCCATGTGGTGAACGAAACCCTGAGAGACTTAGGCGTTTTCGATAAACCTACACTCATGGTCTTCAATAAAATGGATGCGTACAGATCGTATTATTTCGACGAACTTGTTCCAGATGATGTAAAAGTGGGATTGCTCAAGGAATTTGAACAACAATGGACTGAACGGTCTAAAGCCAATCACCCAACGGGGGATTGCGACAGCATTTTCATCTCGGCCATCCATAAAGAAAACTTCGATGTCTTCCGAAATTCTGTCATCTCACGAGTCAAAGACTTGTACCAAGTTCGTTACCCTTACAGAACCTGGTTTTGGTAATTGTCATAAAAATGTCATTCCGAAGTGGAATAGGGCACGCAACCCCCTCATTTTCTGCACGATTGGCTCATGAAGCCCAGCTCAACAGCCTTATTTAGAAAGAATCTAACATAGCGTTTTCTAGTCGCTACGCCCTCAACTATTTTTGGCCTCGATTTTATGGCAACCAATCAGAACATCAACCACTTTTTTGTATTTGGAATAAGTCACCACAAGGCTCCTGTAGAAGTACGTGAGGCGTTCACCCTCAACGAAACGTCTACAACGCAACTTCATAAAGCGATGAAGCCTTTCGTGAAAGGCGGTTTTGTATTGAGCACTTGCAACCGAACAGAAATTTACTGTATCACTTCCCAGCCTGTAGAAGTAGTTAATACTTGGAAAGCCAATAGCCAAGCCACAACAACCATGTTCGACAAGTATGCCTTTTCTTACGCGGGTACTGAAGCGGTCGACTATCTATTCAAGGTTGGAAACGGTTTAGACTCCCAAATCTTGGGCGACTTCCAAATTATTGGTCAGTTGAAATCGGCTTATCAAAAAGCCGTGGATGATGGTTTATCCAATGGAAAAATCACGCGGTTGATTGACACCTTATTGAAAGTGAGTAAACGCGTTAAAAATGAAACGAAACTCAGTTCTGGGGTAGCCTCTATGGCCTACGCCGGGATTCAATACGTAGACAATGAATTCGGTGGCCTTGAAGGGAAAAAAGCCGTAGTCTATGGCGCAGGGAAAATGGGCAGTGCCGTTGTTCGGAAGCTGTCTAAACTCATGGATGGCAATATGGTATTTGTGGCGAACCGAACCGCTTCGAGAGCCCAACAATTGGCCGAAAAATATGCTGTTGAATTTGCAGACGAAGCCGATTTAAAAACGCTCATTCAAGACTGCGATTTCCTGATTTCAACAGCTGCTGTAGATCAACCGATTTTCACCCAAGCATTTTTGGGCGATATGGCGTTGAGCACAAAAGTTTTTGTAGACCTTTCTATGCCTCGAAGCATTGCCCGAGATTTAGAAGCGTACAACGGATTGCGCTTGGTCAACCTCGATGTATTGAAAGACCAACAGTCGGCTACCTTCAAAGCGCGAAAAGCAAGTATTCCAGCCGCTCAAGCGATTATCGACGAAGAATTAGCCACCTTCTACAACTGGATTGCAGAAAGAGATATGTCGCCAACCATCAACGCATTAAAAGAAAAGCTACACAGCTTCAAAGCCATTGAAATTCAACGCTTACAGAAGAAGAATCCAGATTTGGCGAAAGAAGAGATTGAAGAAGTTTCTGAAAAACTGATTCAAAAAATCACTACACAGTTCATCAAACACGCCAAAAAGAACAACGGAACTGCAATTACTGCAATGCAAGAGATTTTCGAATTAGACAACAACTAATTCTATGGCAGAAAAATTACGAATTGGTAGTAGAGACAGTGCCCTAGCTACTTGGCAAGCCGAAGAAGTTCAGCGTCAACTCGCGAAGCAAAAAGTTCGAAGCGAAATCGTTTTCATTAAAAGCCATGGCGATCTCAATCAAAGTCAGCCCTTGCATAGCATTGGTATCACTGGATTATTTACCAAAGCATTAGACGATGCGTTGTTGAACGACGAGATAGATGTTGCAGTTCATTCGTGTAAAGACTTGCCCTCTCAACTTCATGAGGAGTTGGAATTGGTCGCTTACCTAGAACGTGAAGATCCAAGGGATGCCCTAGTGGGCTTACACAAGGTAGACTTCCTCACCAATAAACAATATAAAGGCACGGTGGCTACAGGCAGTGTTCGTCGGAAAGCCCAATTACTCAACCACTTCCCTGATTTACATGTTGTTGGATTACGCGGGAATGTGCCTACTCGGCTAGACAAGCTGAAGAAAAGCGATTGGGATGGCGCTGTATTTGCCTCCGCTGGATTAAAGCGATTAGGCATTGAGCCCGAACACATCGCTTATCCAAGTTTCTTTGTGCCTTCGCCTGCTCAAGGTGTTGTGGCCGTGGCAGCCCGGAAATCAGATGCCGCAATAAAAGAACTCTTATTGAGCATCAACCATTCGCTTTCTGCTTTAGCAGCAGAGCAAGAACGCATTTTCTTGAGGCTTATGGAAGGTGGATGTATATCGCCAATTGGTGCTTACGGCAGAATTGAAGATGATATTATGCACTTTGAGGTAGCTGTTCACAGTCCAGACGGGAAAGAAGAAGTGAGCTTCACCCTTTCGGAAGTAGTTTCGGAAGCTGGAGATATTGGTGAACGCGCCTATGAAATGGCTGTGGCAAAAGGGGCGAAAGCAATTATTGAAAAGATCGATCGTGGAGCAGAAGGCTAAAATATTATTCACTCGACCGTTGAGTAAAAAGCACCAGGCTTCGCCTGGTGCTATGGGCTTAGACATCGCCGTGGAGCCCTTCATCAAAATCACCTACGAATACGACCTCGTAGAGCTCCACGAATGCGACGCTTGGGCATTTACAAGCGCGAACGCAGCCAATTACATCAGCACCCACTTCGACGATATCGACAAGCGACTCATTCCCGAAAAAGTCTTTGCCATTAGCCCACGCTCTACAGAAATTATTCAGCAACTCAACCTTCAATTTCAGTATGCTGGAACCGACGCCAAAAGCTTGGCCGAACATATCTTAACCACCGATATGGAACGCATTGCCTTTTTCAAAGGCAATTTAACCCAAGACACATTTACCGACATCCTAACTGCTGGTGGCATAAAAGTCGCCGAGCACCAAGTCTACCAAACCAAAATATTACATAAGGTGGTAAATATGAATGCCTTCGAAGGCATTGCATTTGCCAGCCCAAGTGCCGTGCAAGGATTTGCCCAGCTCAATCGAATAACCGATCAAGAAGTATTCGTGATTGGCAACACGACCAAAGCAGCCGCGGAGCGGCTACTAGATGTTAAGCCAATCGTAGCGGCAGAGCCAAGTATCGACGACTTATTAAAAACTATTTATTACTACTATAAAGCCTAGTAATGGCCCAAACTACTTATAAAAACGACTTAATCCTCCGAGCACTGAACGGAGAAACCGTAGAACGACCGCCGGTATGGATGATGCGCCAAGCAGGCCGCTACCTTCCAGAGTACATGGTACTGCGTAAGAAATACGATTTCTTCACACGGATCCAAACGCCCGATCTCGCCGCGGAAATCACCATTCAACCCATCGATATTGTGGGTGTAGATGCAGCTATCCTTTTCTCCGACATCCTCACAGTGCCTAAGGCACTGGGCTTAGATGTGCAAATGGTGCCAGGAAAAGGGCCGTGGATTCCCGATCATATTCAATCGCCGGCCGACTTAGCTCGCCTAACAGAATCTGGCGCAGTAGCCGATATGCAGTATGTATACGATGCTATTAAAGCTACGGTGAAGGCCTTGGACAACCGCGTGCCGCTGCTTGGCTTCGCCGGCAGTCCATGGACGATCTTATGTTATATGGTGGAAGGCCAGGGCTCGAAGAACTTCGCAAAAGCCAAAGGCTTTTGCTTTGAACACCCTAAAGCGGCGCACCAACTCCTGCAAGCCATTACCAATGTCACTATTGGCTACCTAAACGAGCAAATTAAAGCAGGTGTGGCTGCAGTGCAAATTTTTGATAGCTGGGGTGGACTACTTGGTCCAGTAGATTACCAAGCCTATTCCATGAATTATATTCAGCAGATTATTGATGAGGTGGAAGGCGCTCCGGTTATTGTTTTTGGCAAAGGGTGTTGGTTTGCCTACGATTCGTATACGAACTCGGGTGCGCAGGCTATTGGTGTAGATTGGACAATTGCGCCAAAAACAGCGCGGGAATTAGCCGGGGACAAAATTACCCTTCAGGGGAATTTTGATCCGATCCGCCTCCTTTCGCCTATCCCAGAAATTGAACGACTGACCAAAGAAATGATCGATGGCTTCGGTAAAGACCGATTTATTGCCAATCTCGGCCACGGAATCATCCCGAATATACCTGTACCGCACGCGAAAGCCTTTGTAGATGCCGTAAAAAACTATAAAGCCTAATTATGAAAGAGCGCTTTGTCTCATACATCCATGAGCTGCAAAATACGATTTGTGCGGAACTGGAACGCATCGACGGCAAAGCCAAATTTGTAGAAGACGCCTGGGAACGACCAGGTGGAGGCGGAGGTAAAACACGCGTCATTACTAACGGGAATGTATTAGAGAAAGGCGGCGTAAATACCTCCATCGTTCACGGCCAACTGCCCGAGCTCATGAAGCAAAAATTTGGCGTAGAAGAAGCCAACTTCTTTGCATGTGGCATTTCACTCGTCCTCCATCCCAAAAACCCTTTCGCCCCAACCAGTCATGCCAATTGGCGCTACTTTGAGATGTATAATGCCGAAGGCAAAAAAATCGACGCTTGGTTTGGTGGCGGATTAGACTTAACCCCGTACTACCTCTTCGAAGAAGACGCCCAACATTGGCACCAAGTCTGTAAAAATGCGTGCGACAAACACCATTCAGACTTCTATACCAACTACAAAAAGTGGTGCGACGACTACTTCCATAATAGCCATAGAAACGAAGCTCGAGGAATTGGCGGACTCTTTTTCGATTACCTTAAAGATGGAAATGACGGCCTTTCACACGATCAATGGTACGATTTCGTAACCGAAGTCGGAGATTCCTTTCTGCCAGCTTATTTGCCCATCTTAGAAAAGCGAAAAGATTTACCCTTCAACGCTCAAAACCGGTATTGGCAAGAAATTCGACGAGGACGATATGTTGAATTTAACCTCATTCACGATAGAGGCACCTTATTCGGTCTAAAAACCAATGGACGTATTGAAAGTATTTTAATGAGCCTGCCCCCTCAAGTAAGATGGGATTACAATTTGAAAGCCTTCGGGCCCGAAGAAGAGAAGCTAATGAACGTATTAGTTGCTCCGAAAGAATGGATAGTTGAGAAAGAATTCAAGAGTTAACAGTACACAGTTGTAAGTATACAGTATGGTTGATTACAGAAAATATAAAGTTTGGGAGAAATCGCATGATTTTGCCTTACAAGTATATCAACTAACTAAGTCTTTTCCTGACTCGGAAAAATTTAATCTAATCGCTCAATTAAGACGTGCAGCTACATCTATTCCAACAAATATTTCTGAAGGAGCAGGTAGAGAAACGAATAAAGAATTTGTTCGATTCCTATATATTGCTTCCGGCTCAGCTCATGAGTCCCATTACTTATTGTTCTTATCAAAGGAATTAGGATACGCTAACCAAGATGCCATTCAAGAGTGCCTACAACTAGCTGAAGAGATTAAAAAAATGCTGGCGGCTCTCATTAGAAAAATAAAATCCTCGTCAAATTTCTAACTGTATACTTAGAACTGTAGACTGTCTACTTAAAACTGTAAACTAAAAAACCATGCTTCACAACCGCCCACGCCGCCTCCGAAAATCCTCCGCCATCCGCGACCTAGTCCGGGAGACTTCCCTCTCGCCCAACGATTTTATTGTGCCTTTGTTTTTTCAGGAGGGGAAGGAAATTAAACAAGAAATCCCTTCTATGCCGGATTACTATAGATTTTCGTTGGATCAATTGAAAGCTGAAGTCCGAGAAATCTGGGAACTTGGGATTAAAAGCGTGTTGCTTTTTGGGAAAGTACCCGATGAATTAAAGGACAATAAAGGAACAGAGGCCATCAATCCAAATGGCTTAATGCAACGCGGCATTCAGGCGGTAAAAGAGGCTGTGCCTGAAATGTACGTTATGACCGATGTGGCCCTAGATCCTTTCTCTAGTTATGGCCATGATGGCATTGTTAAAGATGGTCAAATCGTAAACGATGTCACCGTAGAAGTACTTGCGCAAATGAGTGTAAGCCATGCTGAAGCGGGTGCAGACATGGTTGCACCCAGCGATATGATGGACGGACGCATTGCAGCCATACGAGAAGCATTAGAAATGGAAGGATTCGTTAACACTGGAATAATGAGCTACTCTGCAAAGTATGCTTCTTGTTTTTATGGGCCATTCCGAGATGCCTTGGATTCCACACCGGGTTTTGGCGACAAAAAAACCTATCAAATGGATCCGGCCAACCGAATTGAAGCCATAAAGGAAACATTACTCGACGTAGAAGAAGGTGCTGATATTGTTATGGTAAAACCCGCGTTGGCTTATATGGATATTATCCGAGAAGTGAAAGATGCAGTAGATATTCCGGTGAGTTGCTATAATATAAGCGGGGAGTATGCCATGGTAAAAGCAGCCGCAGCTAAAGGCTGGATCAACGAGGAACAAGCCATGTTGGAAATGCTACTCGGCTTCAAACGAGCCGGCGCCGACCTTATCGCAACATATTTTGCCAAAGAAGCCGCCAAACTACTCAGCTAAAAACGCACAGGATCATTAATCTTCAGGTTCAATTTAATCAATAAGACGATTGAGATCAATAAGGTCTGTAAGCTTTTTTTTCAGCTTTTTTTGTTTTCTATTGCGCTTGCAATCAGCGTAACCAAAGGCTATTCGAGTATCATTCTCAACTTCATTTGGAGCTTTGCGATTATACTTGAGGAGGTACTCTATGGAGCTATTATTTACATATGCTGTGTATGTGTCTTTTCCGATTACATCAAATAAGTATTCTTCGTCAATAATTAGGAACTTAATATTTTCCATGATTTCCTCGGTAGTGTAATAAGAATCATCATCAACAGCGAAAAGCACTTCTTCAATATCTATTTTGAGCATAATGCACTTACTCTTTTTAGGGAAAGAACAATCACAATCCCCTTTATAGACGATAGCTTCAGTCTTAAACTCAATTGCGTAATTGTCTTCAAATCCAAGTTTATCTTGTCCATAAAAGAAACTTGGGAAATTGATTAGAGCTATTATTAATATCCAGTTTTTCATTTGAGTTTTCTTCCGTAGTTTAATGAAATAGAAACCTTCCACCTCCGTTTGGTATCAGGATTTACGTATGTTTTTGTAACAGCATTTTGAACTAGCATCGATGCAACTTTTGCACTTAATCGCGCGCACTTTCAGTGCGCGTGGAACGAGATAAGCACTTGCAGTGCATAAAAAATTAATTACATTTGGCATGTGTCTGAAAAATACAAAATTCGAAGCAAAGCACACATGTATTTCGTTACTTCTACTATAGTGGGATGGATTGATTTATTTACACGTACAGTTTACCGAGAAATTTTAGTCGACAGTTTTAGATATGCCCAACAAAAAAAAGGATTGAACGTATATGCGTGGGTTATTATGACCAATCATTTTCATGCTATTTTATCTAATGAAGTCGAGCCGTTGAATAAAACACTACAACATTTGAAAGCCCATACTTCCAAAGAGCTAGTAAATGCCGTTAAATCGGTAAAGGAAAGTCGACGGGATTGGTTGTTAGACAAATTTTCGTTTGAAGCACAACGAACTCAGCGAGGTAAAAAGTACAAAGTCTGGCAAGATGGCCTTCACCCTATTGAATTAGCTTACCATGATAATAACTGGATCGATCAAAAGCTTACCTACATCCATGCTAATCCTGTCAAGGCTGGATTTGTGTCTGAGCCAGAACATTATTTGTATTCTTCAGCAATAGACTATGCAGGGGGAAAGGGCTTGTTGGATGTGGAGGTGATTTTGTAATTTATAGTACTAATTGTTCGATGAATTCAATGCACTACAAGTGCATAACTCATTAAGCAGCGCACTGAAAGTGCGTGCAATAAATTATTCTTTTCCCACCAAAAACTTATAATCAATTAAGAAGTTGCATATGCTTTTTATTTCCTCTGAATAACCTATCCCGTCACCAATAATTGGATAACTAAAAGTAACTTCATATGCTCCTCTTAATCACGCGCACTTTCAGTGCGCGTTGAAGGAGACGAGCACTTGCAGTGCATAAAAAATAATTTAATTCTCGGATCTGGCGTTTGGTTATTGTTCTAAGACACCATTGTCTTTAACTGTGCTTGGAGGTTCATCAGTTGGCCATATATCTATGTAATAAAAATCGTTTACGTCTTCATCGCTTGGAGGAATAATATCTCGGTGACCAACTCGAATTGA
>JAHQVX010000007.1 GCA_019634125.1 Saprospiraceae bacterium | reverse complement strand
CCTTTGTCGGCTAGTAATTGGTTGGCTTTTTCGAAATTGCCGGGGGCATCAATGGAAATCGCTAAGACATCGGCACCAAATTCGTCGTTCCATTTTTGATCGAAGAAATTAATGGCTTTCATTTCTAGCTTACAGCCTGCACAGAAGGTGGCCCAAAACACCACAACTTTCGGTCGGCCATCTTGGACCATATCTTGAAAATTCACGACTTCGCCTGCAGCATTTTTTACAGCAACATCAAACGCTGCTTCTTGGGCAAAAGTGAGGTTAGAAAAGAGGAAAAGACAGCCTAGAATGAAATAGTACTTCATGAATTCTTTCGTTTCTTTTTGTCCATTTTCTTCAACTTCATATCAATCTGCTGCATGAGATTCGGCAAGTACCCTTTCCAATAGCCTGTAACTTCTCCATTCCCATCTACAGTTAAGGTCAACGGCAAGCCATAGGCTTTAAAACCACTGAAAAGCAAATTTGTTTTATCGAAGACGTTGGTATAGCTGTCCCAGCCTTTATCCTTTACCAACATTGCCGCGTCTTTCCGCACATTTGGTCGGTCAACGGACACCATAACCAACTCCGCTCCATACTTTTCTTCCCAGTCGCCTACGGTTTCTTCTAGGGCTTTCAACTCATATTTACACGCACCGCAGTAGCTGGCCCAGAATAGGACTACTTTATTTTTGCCATTACTTGCAATTTCTGAAAAACTGGCTTCAGTCCCATCCCATTGTATGACGGGATGATCAAATCGTTCGTCTTGCGCCTGACCGTAAATTACAAAGGTCATGAATGCCAAAATGAAGAAAAGCTGTTTCATAATTTCTATTTCCAATTAAGACTGCAAATCTAGTGCCACCTTACGGTAGTTTATACGAAAAGACTTTATTGATTATTGTTGGAAGAGCCACAAGAAAGCAATACCTTCCTTTTATGATTCATGGCACCCATAATGCGCTGGCAGACGATAGAAACAAGGACGTACAAATCCTTGTTAATGGCGTTCTGTATCCGCGAAATGAAGCGAAAATCTCTGTATTCGATAGTGGTTATCTCGTTGGTGATGGGGTTTGGGAGGCCCTTCGACTCCATAAAGGCGTTTTGGTCTTTTTAAACGAACACTTAAATCGGCTTTGGGAAGGGGCTGCAGCCATCAAGATGGACTTGCCCTTTACGAAGGAGGAACTAACGGCTGAAATTAGACGCACGCTAGATGCCAACCAAATGTTCGATCACGTGCACGTGCGAGTAATGGTGACTCGTGGCATTAAGAAAACGCCATCTCAAGACCCCCGTTTAACCTTAACAGGACCGAACGTTGTCATAATTGCCGAACATAAACAAGCTGCTCCTGAGAGCACTAAGAAAGGCATTCGATTGCATACCTCTACGATTCGCCGAGGCGCACCAGATTATCTGGATCCGAGATTGAATTGCCACAGCAAACTCCACGAAGTACAAGCTTTGATACAAGCCTTAGAAGCAGGGGCCGACGAAGCGCTTATGCTCGATACTCATGGATTTGTGGCGACTTGCAATGCCACTAACTTTTTTATGGTGAAAAACGGCGAAGTATGGACTTCGACCGGCCAGTATTGCATGAATGGCATAACAAGAGCCAAAGTGCTAGAAGCATGTGCTCGATTTGATATCATCTGCAAAGAGAAGAATTTCTCTTTGTATGACGTGTACAGTGCCGATGAAGCCTTCGTAACCGGGTCGTTTGGTGGCTTAACTCCCGTCGTAGAAATTGATGGAAGACCGGTGACAAGAGATGCACACCAATTGACGAATCAGCTGAGAAAGCACTATCAATTCCTCATTGAAGAAGCTGTACAGCATGGCCAGTAAAACGACACGGATTTGTTTGTGGTCGGGGCCGCGAAATATTTCTACAGCGTTGATGTATTCATTTGCACAGCGCAAAGACACAACGGTATTTGACGAGCCACTTTATGGCTATTACCTGGCAAATACGGATGCCCAAGAGTATCATCCAGGTGCTGAAGAAGTGCTCCATAGCATGGAACAAAATGGCGAGCAAGTCATTAAAGACATGATGGCTTTTGACGACAGTCCAGTCGTGTTTTTCAAAAACATGACGCATCATTTATTGGGGCTGGACACCTCGTTTTTAAAGGAATGCATAAATGTATTACTTACTCGAAACCCGATGGAAATGTTGCCGTCATTTGATGCAGTGATTGAACAGCCTACGATGAAGGATGTAGGATACGATTTACAAGCGGACTTATTGGATCGATTAGAAAGCAGAAATATTGATCCCATTGTTTTAGATGGGACGCTTTTCTTAAAGAATCCGGAAGGCGTATTCAAGCAGCTTTGTTCCAAAGCTGCTATACCCTTTGATCCCAATATGCTCCAGTGGAAGGCCGGTCCCCGCCCTGAAGATGGGGTCTGGGCGAAATACTGGTATAAAAGCGTACATGCTTCTACAGGCTTTGTACCTTACAAAGCCAAAGAAGCTGTTTTTCCAACGCGTTTAGAAGCCTTGCTGGCAGAATGCCAGCCCTACTACGACCGCATAGTAAAACGGGCTTTACGCTAAATTAACGGGCAATACTTACTGCGCGCTTTTCACGAATTACAGTCACCTTAATCTGACCAGGGTAAGTCATCTCATCTTGGATTTTCTGGGAGATCGCAAAGCTGAGTTCCTCAGCTTTGGTATCCGGAACTTTCTCCGCTTCCACAATTACGCGTAACTCACGACCAGCTTGAATCGCATACGCTTTCTGGACACCGTCGTGCGACAACGCAAGATTCTCTAAATCTTTGATACGTTGTAAGTACATTTCCATGATCTCACGTCGGGCACCAGGACGAGCTCCACTGATTGCATCACAAGCCTGTACAATTGGAGAAATAATATAGGTCATCTCCACCTCATCGTGGTGCGCACCAACGGCATTACAAACTGCTTTGTGCTCGCCATATTTCTCACATAACTTCATACCCAACAATGCGTGCGATAAATCTGTATCATCTTCTGGCACCTTACCAATGTCATGTAACAAGCCCGCTCGCTTCGCCAGCTTAGGTGGAATACCCAATTCTGCAGCCATCGTAGCACACATTCGGGCAACTTCCTTCGAGTGCTGCAATAAGTTCTGACCATAGGAAGAACGGAAACGCATCCGACCAACATATTTAACGAGCTGACGATGTAAGCCGTGAATGCCCAATTCAATCACAGTACGCTCTCCAATTTCCATGATTTTTTCCTCCAACTCCTTCCGGGTCTTCGCCACTACTTCTTCAATTCGAGCTGGGTGAATTCGCCCATCTTTGACCAATCGTTGTAAACTCAATCGAGCAATTTCTCTTCGAACAGGGTCATAACCTGAAATAATAATAGCTTCTGGCGTATCATCAACAATGATCTCTACTCCAGTGGAAGCTTCTAACGCGCGAATATTTCGACCTTCCCGGCCAATAATCTGTCCTTTCTGGTCGTCGCTATTCAAGTTGAATACACTAACTGTATTTTCAATCGTTTGTTCGGCTGCCGTTCGCTGAATGGTCTGTAAAATGATTTTTTTAGCCTCCTTCTTTGCATTCGCATTGGCTTCGTCCATGATTTCCTTCACATGACTCATGGCTTTGGTCTTTGCCTCATCTTTCAGGTTTTCCACCAACTGATTCCGTGCTTCCTCTTGAGTAAGGCCACTTAATTGCTCCAACTTCGTCAAGTGCTCGCCTCGAATTTTCTCTACTTCTTCTTGTTTCACACTTAATATGTCGAGTTGTTGTTGCAAGTTTCCTTTGATCTTATCAGCTTCATCTGCCTTACGTTGCGCGTCTTTCAGGCGTTGATTTAAGGATTGCTCTTTGCTGGAGATTTTTTTCTCACGTTCATTCAGCTTCCGATCTCGCTGCTTCTCCATTTCTGCCAATTCTGCTTTCTTTTCATGGTAATTATTCTTTACCTCAAGCAGCTTTTCTTTTTTCACAATTTCGGCATTCTTGTTTGCCTCATCTAGTATAAGTTTCGCTTGGCGTTCAGCGTCTTCTTTAGCTTTTGTAGCAGCACTACCGAATACAACTTTCCCAAGCCCTAAGCCCGCGATTAATGCGCCAATTGCAGCGCCAATAATGATTCCAATATCCATATCAATATGTGTTTTATGATATGGCTAACCGATTTAAGCTGGTGAATGAGAAAGGTTTTCTAACAGTGCATCTACTTCATCAAGAGTGGCTTCAACCGTATCAGATACCGAGATCTGTTGGGCGCCTTTCTTAATATTTTCTGAAGTATACAACAATGCCACCATGGCCAAGTAATCTTGCTTATCGTTGGCGTGGTAGGCGTTGGAATATTCGGTAATCTTATCATTAATCATTTTAGCCGCCTCTCTTACATTCGCCTCTTCTTCCGGCTTTACCTTCAATCGGTAGGGCCGATCCGCAATGGTGACTGAAATGTTTAATAGATTACTCATTACATCTGTTTTAATGCCTTGATTACGGCATCTATTTCTCGAATGTACTTATCCACCTTGGTTTTAAGCACATCACTGTTCTCATCTTCGCTCAAAAGTTGATTAGCCATCTCAGCTATTTCAATTTTTTTACTAATCTCAAAGTTAGTTTTTTTTAACCCATTCAGTTCTTCCTTCAACTGAATATTTTCTTGATGAAGCATTTCATGACGTTCACGAATAAGTTCATATTGCTGCAAAACTTGCTGCAACTTCTCTTTTATCGTTATTAGTCGTTTTTCTAACTCCATATTATGAACGCACTTCGGCGCTTAATTCCTCTTGAAATCCTTTAATGAGTTTCTTCATTTCTGCATCTACGACCTCATCGGTCAATGTAGCTTTATCGTCGCGGAAAGTGAAACTTACAGCGTACGATTTTTTCCCCGCTCCTAACTTTTCTTCACTCTCAAAGACATCAAACAAGTTCATACTTCGTAGTTGCGGTCCAGTTTTTACTGACGCTATCTTTTTGATCGAAGCATATTCAACTTCTTTATTTACCACGAGGGCTAAATCTCGTCGCATGCTCGGATACTTCGGAATAGCTTTGAATTTCTGTTGGTTTGCTTCATAAGCATTGAGAAGTACTTGAAAATCAATATCTGCATAGTAGACTGATTTCTTAATGCCTGCTTGTTGTAAGAACGTTTTGGCTACTTTCCCCACTTCGGCAATCGTCTGCCCTTTGACTTGATAGGCAATGCCATACTCAAATTGATCGCCAACTTCAGTCTTTACTTTGGTTTTCCCAAGCCCCGATTTAGCAAATAATTGCTCTACAAAAGCTTTGAGTTCATAGAAATCTGCAGGCTGACTAAAATTGGTCCAGCTTTCGGCTTGCTGATTTCCAGAAGTGTATAAGGCCACATGCATATTTTCTTGAAATGCTCCATCTGCTTTCACACTGTATGTTTTACCAAAATCGTAAAATTTACAATCGATCATATTCCGATTCTGGTTGTGTGCTATGGACTCTAATCCAGTCATGAGCATAGCTGGTCTTAAAATGTCTAAATGGGCATTTAAAGAGTTCAAAGGCTTAACCACAGAACTATCTTCTAAATTGTTGTAATACTTCGAACGGGTAATGCTATTGGTGATAATTTCATAAAATCCTTGCGCACTTAATTGGTCAGAAAGTAAGTTCCGCAACTCATCTGAAGTATTCAAGCCATATCCAATTTCGAAATTCACTTTCCCTGAAATCGGCACATTGTCTAGACCATAAATGCGAAGTACTTCTTCGATCACATCCGCTTCTCGAGTCACATCGTTCCGGTATTGTGGGACAAATAGTTCCAACCCTGTTTCTGTTTCGCTTTTGATATCGAAATCGAGCAAGCTAAGGATTTCCTTGGTTAACTCAGGAGCCATGTCGATTCCTGTTAATGTATTCAAGCGCTTGTAAGAAAGCGTTACTATTGCCCGTTCAATTGGCGTAGGATAAATATCTACCACTTCAGAAGTGATTTCACCTCCAGCCAATTCTTGCATCATTAGTGCTGCTCGCTTTAATGCGTAAACTTGCAATTCGGGATCAATGCCCTTTTCGAATTTCACCGCTGCATCGGTACGTAAATCATGTCGGAGTTCGGTTCTACGAATCGTTCTTGGATCGAAATAAGCACTCTCCAGAAAGATGGCCGTGGTCGAATCGGTCACGCCCGACTTCAATCCACCAAACACTCCGCCAATACACATACCTTCTTCTGCATTACAAATCATCAAGTCTTCGTCTGAAAGACTACGTTCTACCTCATCTAGGGTCGTGAATTTTGTTCCTTGTGGTAGATTTTGAACCATGATTTGCTTGCCGGTAATTTTCTCCAAATCAAAAGCATGTAGGGGTTGCCCCAACTCATGATTGATGAAGTTGGTAATATCAACTACGTTGCTGATTGGTCGTACACCAATGGCTTTGAGCTTGTTCTGCAACCAGGTTGGAGAAGGTTTGATTTCTAGGCCAGAAATGACCACACCTGCATATCTAGGACAAGCCTTTAAATTCTCAACAGACACTTCGATATGGTGATTGGTATTAGCTACTTCGAAGGCATCTACCGATGGCCACTGTACTTGGATAGCCTGCTTTTCCTGAATTTTAATAGCTGCTGCTAAATCACGTGCTACTCCAATGTGGCTTTGGGCATCGGAACGATTTGGTGTAAGCCCAATTTCGATGATCGTGTCGGAATATATATCGTAAAGTTCCTTAACTGGCTGGCCTACTGGAGTTGCTTCTGGCAAAACAAGAATGCCATCATGGCTAGCACCTAATCCAATTTCATCTTCGGCGCAAATCATTCCAAAACTTTGAACGCCTCGAATTTTAGCTTTCCCTATATTGAATGGTTCGCCTTCACTTGGGAAAATCGTACTTCCCACTGGGGCGACAATTACTTTTTGCCCTGCTGCGACATTGGGTGCGCCACAAACAATTTGCAGAGGTGCTTCTCCGCCAACATCTACTGAACACACAGATAATTTATCGGCGTTTTCATGTTTCTCGCAGGTTTTCACTTCACCAACGACTAGGTCTTTGAGGCCTCCTTTGATACTTTCAAAGGCTTCAACGCCTTCCACTTCAAGGCCAATAGCCGTTAAGAGTTCACAAATCTTATCGGTAGAGAGATCGGTATGTATGTAGTCCTTTAACCAGTTTAAAGAGATCTTCATGGATGTACAGATTTAAGGTGGTAAAGGTAGGAAATCGAAGAGGGATTCTTTGAACGAATGAAGGGAAGAATTGGATAACGGGAACAAAAAACCCCAGCCTTTGGCTGGGGTTTCAACATGCAGGCATCAACTAGTTAAGTTTGGCACCTGCCCAAGGCTTTGAAAACCGCTCGCAATGAATCAATAATGTCGCGTAATCGCTTAAGTCCACTCCTTCGGGAATTAAGTAGCGCTGAATGCCATTACTTCTTTTTAATCTGCTGATCAAAGCAGCATCTTGAATGGCATTGCTACCATTCAAGCGATCTAAATTCGTCTTTGTGACAAACAACTTCAAGTCTGGCCCCGATTGCGTAGAAAATGTTTCGTTCAACTCTAGATAAGTTTGCCCATCTTCTTCCACCAGCGACCAAGATCCTTTCACTGAATAATTCAATTTTTGAAATGCCCCTTGGGTGTTCGTTTGCCCGAGTGCTAAGGTCGTCACAAACAGTAAAGAAGCGACCATCAATAGTGTTTTTAAAGGTTTCATAATTTTAATTTGCTCCATTAGACCTACTTTATGGACTTGCCTTACGAATTGTGGACAACCCTAATCACGATTTTTTTAGATTAGAGGTCTACTAAATCATAGTTTATGAAGACTAAGAAGATTTTATTCTGGGTGTTTACAGGCCTGTTGAGTGTAATGATGCTCGCCTCTTCGATCGGTTTTTATTTAATGAAAACCGAAGAGGTCAAACAAATCTTCACTGATCTCGGTTTCCCAACCTGGATAGTTATTCCGTTAGCTATTGCAAAAATTCTTGGTGTAATCACATTATTGACTCGCTTCAATGAAGACATTGTAGAATGGGCCTATGCGGGCTTCTTCTTCAATTTCATGTTAGCACTCGGCGCCCATTTCGCGGCCAATGATGGAGAGTACTGGACAGCTGCCGTAGCACTTGTTTTATTATTAGGTTCTCGTTTCTTTTACGAGCAAATCTGGGATAGAGACTCATGATGGAACTTATACTCAATATTGCATCACCGCCCAATATGTCTTTATTGGCTAAACTATTGATCGGCTTTGTGGCTTTAGAGCATTTGTATATCCTCTGGTTTGAAATGTTCGCTTGGACGACTCGAGGTCCGAAGATTTTTCGGAGTTTCCCAAAAGATTTATTCGAGCCTACTAAGAGTATGGCGGCGAATCAAGGCTTGTATAATGGCTTCTTGGCAGCAGGCCTAATTTGGTCGTTACTAATTACGGACCCTTGGTGGAAGCAGCATGTAGCTACTTTTTTCTTGGCTTGTGTGATTGTAGCCGGAATTTATGGAGCCTTAACAGCTAGTAAGAAAATCTTTACCGTACAAGCAGTACCTGCCATTTTAGCTTTGTTGGCGGTATTGTTTTTATAAGCGGTTATTTCTTTCGTGGTTTTCCGAACTGTTTGTAATTTTTGCTTAAACGGACTAGTTCATGATAGTCGCCTTTAATTAAGGCTTCTTTTTTACCTCTTGACCATCCTTTTATTTGCTTCTCGAATCTGAGGGCGATTCCGAAATCATTAAATGATTCAAAGAATACCATTTTCACAGGTCGTCTAGTAAATGTATATGCCTTTAGGTTCCTTCCCGAATTATGCTCATGAAGTCGTCTAAATAAATTATTAGTCATACCAGTGTAATAAGAAGCATCACTACAAAGAAGAACATACACATAAAATATTTTCACAATGTGAAGTTATAACAAACTCTAGACTTAGCTTTCATACTATTGACTGAAACTAGAGACTAACGTAAACGCCAGGCTGAGCTTGTCGAAGCTGGGTTCTACGGCTAGGTCTTCGGAATTCACCCTTCGACAGACTCTGGTTGACGCCCCGTTTTAATCACGAATTGTGGAGATATGTTGGCGCTGGGCGACACAACTCTGGCCAGATAAGAAGTAAGGCTAATGAATACGAAAAGTAGATAATGAAAGACGATCCTAGGTTATTTCTTTCGTGGTTTTCCACCTTTTCGATTGAAGTGTTTTTTACCGCCTTTCGATTTGGAGTGGCCTTTTCCATTGCCTCGAAACGATTTCTTCGTAGGGTCCCAAGTGGGTCCATCGCCTAATTCGGGTGGTAATGGAATTTTCATAACTTCCATTTCGATCAACTCTTCAATTTGCTTAAATCGATACATATCGTATGGATTGATCAAAGTAAGTGCTACTCCTGTAGTACTCGCTCGAGCAGTTCGTCCCACTCGATGGACGTAGTCTTCTGCATTGGTGGGCACATCATAATTAATCACTAAGTTGATATTAGCAATATCGATCCCTCTACTGACTACATCAGT
>JAHQVX010000006.1 GCA_019634125.1 Saprospiraceae bacterium | reverse complement strand
TTATTGGAGACTGTTTTAGCTGCAATTTGGGGCGTTGTCGTAACCTATTGGTTTTGGATGCTTTCAAAGCGATTCGATCAATGGCTGCCTTGGCAAAAGAACACCGGCCTTAGATTTGGAATAGGTGTTTTAGTCACTTTCTTATCTGTCTTTGCGATCACCTACTTGGCAGTCTTGACCTACGCGCTTTTTGGAAGGAATGTGCTTTTAGAAGGCGCTACCAGTCTCTGGATCAAGTTGGCTGTCCTGTTGTTTATCATCACCTTTGTGGCCTCTGTAATTTACTTCGCTTATCACTCTTATGAATACTTTACAAAAATTCAAATTGAAGAGGTTCGGCAAGAGCGCAAGCAAATCGATCTTCAGTTACAAGCGTTAAAAAAGAAACTTACGCCTCATTTTTTGTTCAACAGTCTAAACACGGTGTCATCGTTATTGTACAAAGATCCGAAAGTGGCCGAAGTCTTTATTCGCCGGTTGGCTACAACTTATGACTACACCTTGAAAAATTACAACCAACAATTGGTGAGTTTGGAAGAGGAAATCAACTTGGTGAAAGCCTATCACTTTCTGCTTAGTACTCGGTTCGATGAACAGCTCGATTTAACTATTCAAGTGCCTGATCATTTGTTGGATAGTAAAATCCCGCCATTGACTTTGCAAATGCTTGTGGAGAATGCGGCGAAACATAATACCATCAGTGTAGACCAACCTTTAAACGTTCAGGTTAAAGCCTATGGGAAGTGGATTGAAGTGGAGAATAAGCGAACAGCTTCGCCTAAGCAAGTGAATTCTACCAAGCTGGGCTTAAAGAACATTCGGGAACGTTATGAGTTATTAGCTGGGGAAAGCATTCAAATTGAACAAGATGATTTTTTCAGGGTTAAACTTCCAGTTATTTTATGAAGAAGCTGTTTGTTCATAATCCGGTGTTTCGATTATTAGCTCCTTTATTTAGTGGAGTTGTAGTGTATTTACTCTTGTTGTTGGTGAATAATAATGTAGAGCAATTACAGGACAGCTTTTTAGGGCAAGAATTGTACTTCTGTATTGCCTTGAGTTACCTCACACAAGAATTTGCCCGTTGGACCTTAACTTTTTTCGGTCGTTCCGATAGGTTTCAGTGGAAGGCCACTTTTGGGAAAGCAGCACTTGCATTGTTGGTTATATGTGCGATTGTTACGGGTAGTGTGTTCTTGTACTACCAAAAAATAATTGGTTTTGCGCCCAGTTGGAGCGAATTAATCACATTCAACGGCGTGTATGGCGTAGTGATGTTGATTTATATTTCATTGTATATCAGTCATCAGTTTTTACACCTTACTAATTCTGTTCAGTTGAATCAAGAGTTGGAATACAAATCGATGCTAAAGGCCGATTTTGACCAATTTCAGCAAGGCATTAATCCTCAGTTACTCTTTGAAAGTTTGAATACGTTGATTTCAACTGCTCAACAGGATGTAGGTGAAGCGGAAGCATTTATTGACCATATGGCCGCGGTGTACCGCTATATCTTAGCGAAACGCGAGCATGAATTGGTACCTATTGAAGAAGAAATAAAAGTGGCCAATGAGTTGGTGGCTTTGTTGAATGCCTTGCCGTACAAGAAAGCAAATTTCATTACTGAGGTAGAAAGCGGATGGGTCGTGCCTGGTACATTTTTAAGTGTGCTTCAACGCATTATTCGGACGACTATCCCCAATTCGTCCGCTTTAGACATACAGGTTGTTCAAGAAGCTGCTCACTATGTTTTTAAATATGCTTCGAATGAAAAAGTGGATGATACGTTACGTTTAGCGGATTTTCAGTCTGCTCAGTCTAGTTATGCCCTTTTTTCAGATCGGGCTTGGGAGCTGGTGGATGCTTCCGAGAAACACATTCAAATTCCAGTGATTGACTACAAAGTAAATGCATTATGAAGGTTGTAATAATTGAAGATGAATCTTTAGCTGCTGAGAAGTTGGAGCGGTACTTAACGAAGTACGATGCAGCGATTCAGGTATTAGCGCAACTACCATCTATTGCTGATTCGGTGGAGTGGTTGAAGGTGCACCAAGCTGAAGTAGATATCATTTTTATGGATGTTCAGTTGACAGACGGCTTGAGTTTCGAGATTTTTAGTGCAGTCAAGATTGAAAAGCCCGTGATTTTCACGACGGCGCACGATGAGTATGCGATTGATGCCTTTAAGGTGAACAGTATCGATTATATTTTAAAGCCAATAACCTTTAGTGATTTATCGCAGGCTTTAAAAAAGATGAAGGCATTAGAGCAGCAATTTTCGAAGGCTGGGGCATTAGAAGCGGCAGTGCATCAAGTGGCAACGAAACGCTCCAAGGAGCGTTTCTTGGTCCGATTAGGCCATCATATCCATTCGGTGAAAACCAACGAAGTCGCGTTGTTTTATGCCGAAGGTCGGACCGTTTTTCTCATTACACAGACCGGAAAGAAGTACATTATTGATTACAAATTGGAAGAACTGACTAGTTTGTTGGATATGGGTCAATTCTTCAGGGCGAATCGCAGCTTTATTGTGAATATTAATGCTATTAAGGATGTGTTGGTGTATTCGAATAGTCGATTAAAGATTTCACCTGTGGTATCGATTGATAAAGAGATGATTGTAAGTCGTGAGCGGGTAGGTCAATTTAAAGAATGGTTTGCTGGCGATGTCTAGCGCAAAAACACCCGGCAAAGCCGGGTGTTTTCTCAGTCATTCATCTCTGTACCACCAAATTTGAATAGACGTTCGTTTAATTCATTCTACTACGTTCTTCCTCTGAGCCAGTCTGCCGATCGCCACGCTTCTTTAAAGAAGTATTACCGAAATTATGACTAAACGTTACCCGAAAAACCGGCGCTTCAATATCATAAGTCTGATTGTAAATTAAATTCAGTTCAGGCTGATCATACACCACTTGGAAAAACGACCCGGTATCAAAAAGATCAGTAGCCGAGAAGCTCAGTTGACTTTGAGCGGAAAGTTCTTTTTTCAGACCTAGATCCCATTGGTGTCTTTCTTGAAATACGCCTAATCCGATATCTACGTTCGAATTATATCGCGTGTTCAGTTCAAGGGTGAAGTCTTTGGGCAAGAAGAAGTTCTGGGATAAATTCCCATCTAAGTAGGTGCTGGTTACATTGGCTTGGTTTTGCCCGGCAAATTGTGCTTTTTGCTCGCGGAGGTAGCCGGAGACATTGAAGTTACTTTCCCACCAAGGCGTGATTTTTAGGGGAGTGCTTACATTTAGTGATGCTTGCCGCTGATAGTCGAGGTTCTCCGTTCGAATCAATGTTTCATTCGTTTCGGAGAAGACCACTGGCTGCCAAGTTAATGCTTGATCTTCATGGGTGTATTGAACTTGAAAGAAGAGCTCTTTGATGCGGTACGACGCACTAAGCCTTCGGCTTAGTGCGGGCTGTACATCCGGATTGCCTCCAACGAAAGAATTGTAACCCCAATAAAAGAACGCTGGAGCAATCCAGTTGATCTGAGGGCGCTGTATGCGCTCCCCATAAGACAGTTGAAGCACTTTGTCTTCTGTGAGGTTGTAACCCAAAAAGGCAGAAGGAAAGAACCGACCGTAATCTTGTAACAGGATCGCTCCGAGCTCCCGACTCGTTAAATCACTAGAGTAATACTCATACCTTCCTCCTGCTTTTGCTGAAAAATTCCCTTTCTTGTAATCAAAGCTGGCGTATGCAGCCCCCAAGTTTTCATCTAACACGAAATTATCGGTGAACTGATCGTTGTAAATCCGTTCTCCATTTTCAATATCGGCCAACTCAACATCATTCTCAAAATAGGTTAAAGTACCCTTAACACCCGTTTCGAAAGAGAATATATCGTTTAACTTTTTTTGATAATCCAGTTTAACTACCTGAAAATCAATCGGGGTTTGCTTGGCCGAGAAAAAAGTATTGGTTTCTACTGGACTATTTATTGGAGCATTTGTTTCGGTATAGGTGGTCGGATTGTCGTCGAAGTAATCGAGGTAGTCCAGGTCGAGGGTCAACATACTACTGTCTTTTAATCGGTGGCGCGCATTGATGTTAAACATCCAATGTACCCAATCATTTTGCTCTAAAGCCCGAAGCTCAGTGTTAAGGGCATTCCCTAAATTATCACTCACCTGACCCGTGGTCAAACCATCTAAATCCCAAGTGGTAACAAAGCCAGAGGCTAATGCGCCAATAGTCGTACGATCTGTGATATCATAATCGATGCCTGCACGGTAGTTATACGCGCCTTTTTGTGCAGGTCTGTAGCTATCTATAAACGTTCGTGTAACTACATCGTTAAAGGTATTTTGCCGGGTTAGCGACATGTTTTCGATGGCGTTGTCGTAGTTGGCTGACAAAGCCGTAAACAAATGCATCTTGCCTTTCTGGTAATTTAAAGAGTAGCTTCCGCCGATTTTCTCCCGTTTTCCATATCCGGCGTTCACACTAAAGTTATGCAGCAAGCCTTGTTCTAAGTTGGTTTTCGTGACGATATTGATGACACCTGCACCTCCTTCCGCATCGAATGAAGCTGGGGGCGATGTAATCAATTCAATTTTCTCAATATTGTCTGAATTCATCCCTTCTAACAATTGCATCAATCCACGATCATCCATGCGCATTTGTCGTCCATTGAGCATAACTACTACTCCTTGATTGCCTTGGAGTTGGAGTTGTTGGTTGACGCGATCTACGCGAACTCCAGGGGAGCGTTCTAGAATCGATAATACATTCGACCCTTTAGAAACGATACTATTTTCAACATTGACTACTGTTCGATCAATTTGTTGTTCGAATAATGGTTTTTTGGTAGATACTTCTACCTGTTCAATGGCTTCGGCCGTGGCCTCTAATTGAATAGCCACCTCGTATCGCATAGATATATCGGTGACTTCTAAGGTGGTGGTATCCGATTGGTAGCCTACCATGGAGCTGATAATGGAATACGTCCCATTTTCGGTGGGGAAGAAGGTGAATTGTCCAGTATCATCAGAAAGCAAAGCTTGAATTTCTACATTGGAAGCATCTTCCAACTTAATCACCGCAAAAGCCAATGCTTCTTCTTCGGAGGAAATTTGGCCTTCAATGACTTTCTGTGCCGACAAGCAGCTCGGAAGCCATCCGACTAAAATGAATAATAGTGTGTATCTCATGGTTGTTGGTTCTTGCCACAAGTATTCACTTTTTAAATAGGGTGTGCCACTATTTTATATATATAGAAGAACTGCCTATACGCAAAGGCCACTGAAAAGGCCTACTGATATTCGTCACTATTATCGGGATTTTCGTCCTGTTTGAT
This sequence comes from Saprospiraceae bacterium, assembly GCA_019634125.1. Taxonomy (GTDB): domain Bacteria; phylum Bacteroidota; class Bacteroidia; order Chitinophagales; family JAHQVX01; genus JAHQVX01. Next base: position 2,055 of record JAHQVX010000006.1, on the reverse strand, counting down.
GCTTTATTCGCATCAATTGGCTGAGTATCTAAAGGTAAAATCCTAATTTGCCGTGTGTTTCGGCTCGATGATATTTATACCGAATGGAACCTTAAGCGGTTGACCAGGCATATCCTTTACTGGGCGCTGTGGTTATTGCTATTTGCTACGATTAACAGCAATTACAATTCGGGTTCATTTTGGATGTGGATTCAAGTAGAACTTATTGTAATGTCGGTCAAGTTGCCGTTTACCTATGTTGTCCTCTACTTTTTAGCACCAAAGTTTTTGCTGAAACGCAAGTATACTTTGTTTTTGGTCGGTTTATTGGTCTTTGGCTTTATAGCTGGTGTCATTCTTTCCTTGCAGTATAAATATATGCTCAATCCATGGTTTTGGGGCGAAACAGATTGGCCACTGATTAGCATAAAGATCATTTATCGGGTGTTAGACCTCTTTTATGTAGCTTCTATTCCGTTGGTCTTTAAACTCTTTCAAAGGCAAATGGCTACCGAGAAAAAGGCTCAAGTTTTGGCCGAGGAGAAGTTGTCATCGGAACTACAGTTGCTTAAAAACCAATTGCATCCGCATTTTTTGTTCAATACCTTGAACAATTTATACGGCATGGTCTTAACCAAAGATGAGCGTTCGCCGCAAGTGGTCCTTCAACTTTCTCAATTGCTCAGCTATATGCTCTATGAATGTGATCAGCCTTCTATTTCATTGGAGAAAGAGCTGGAAATGTTGAACAATTACATTGAATTAGAGAAAATCCGTCATGGCGACAGAGTGAATATCCATTTTAATGTGTTGGGTAATCCTTCGGGGAAAAGGATGGCGCCATTACTCATTTTCCCATTTGTCGAAAATGCGTTTAAACATGGGGTGAGTAACAATAGTCAAACCTCAGATGTATTTATTGAAATTGATGTTCAAGACGCGTTTAAATTAATGGTTAAGAATGCTGTTTTTCCATCTAAGAAATCTTCTACAATGCAGGCGCATAGTGGAATTGGGTTGGAGAATATGCGTCGGAGATTAGCGCTGATTTATCCAAACAAACATGCGTTGGACATTGCGGAGAATGGCGAATTTACAGTGAAGCTTTACATTGAACAAGATCAAATTGTATTGGCATGAAATGTATGTTGATCGATGATGAGGCCTTTGCGTTAAAGGTATTGGAAAGCCATATTTCTAAGTTGGCTCATGTTGATATTGTAGCCAGCCACACCGACGTTATTGAAGCCTTTAATACGCTGCAAAATGAGGAAGTAGATCTCTTATTCTTGGATATAGAAATGCCAAATTTGAACGGCTTTGAATTTTTAAAGACGTTAAAGCGGCCGCCTTCGGTAATAATTACTACGGCTTATCGCGACTATGCATTGGAAAGCTATGATTTCGCGGTATTGGATTATTTGGTCAAGCCTATTTCTTTAGAACGCCTTATCACAGCGATCAATAAAATGCCGAAGCAGAAAGAATTGCCCAGGGATTATGTAGCTGAACTGCCTAGTTCTGAGGATCCACCATTGTTTTTCTATGTGCAAAGTGATCGACAGTTTAAAAAGATCAATTTAGATGCATTGTTGTACGTGGAGAGTATTCGAAATCAACTGAAATTGGTGTTGACTAATGAAGAAGTATTTACGACGATGACCTTGGTTGATTTGGTGTCGAAACTGCCTGAAAGGCAGTTTCTCCAGATCCACCGAAGTTATATCGTGGCAGTGAATCGCGTAGAACAATTCAATCACAGTTTCCTCTCTGTAAATGGCAAGCAATTGCCCATTGGAAATTACTACAAACAACAGGTTTTAAAAACCTTAAACGATTTTGTGTGGTAGAAATACATGAAGCTTCCTATTTTTGGTTGTGCTTCTAGAGAAACTCAACCGTCCCATCGACAATAGTCCATTAATTGCATTTCGCATCTTCTTTGGTGTATTAATGTTTTTTGAAAGCATTGGAGCCATCCTTACAGGATGGCTTAAAGAAACCTTCGTCGACCCGAAATTCACCTTTAATTTTATGGGCCTAGATTTCCTACAAGTGCTCGTAGGCCCACAGATG
>JAHQVX010000084.1 GCA_019634125.1 Saprospiraceae bacterium | reverse complement strand
TCCACGCGTTCTTTATAGAGCTGAACCACCTTGAAAATCGTTTCTGCACTGAGTTCCATTCCTGCTTCGGCAAAATATGGATGCGCGTCGATGGCAATGGCTTCGTCATCTTTCTGGATGAGGTGTTGTTGATTGAACCATTTGGCTTTATCGTAATCAAAACGAGCACCAGACTTACTTACCTTTTCTAGATCGAAGGCTTCGATGAGTTCTTCTAGACTAAAAATCTCTTGATCGGTTCCTGGATTCCATCCTAGGAAGGCCAACATATTATTGAAGCCATCGGGATAAAAACCTGTTTCTCTGTAACCTGCCCAGCTTTCTTCGCCATCTTGCCAGACTAAAGGAAAGACAGGAAATCCAAACTTTGCGCCATCGCGTTTGCTGAGTTTGCCTTGTCCTTGCGGCTTAAGAATTAAAGGTAAATGGGCAAATGCAGGATGTTCCCAGCCAAAAGCTTTATATAAAAGCACGTGCAAAGGAGTACTGGGCAACCATTCTTCGCCCCGAATAACGTGACTAATGGCCATATGATGATCGTCAATAACGTTGGCCATATGATACGTTGGCATTCCATCTGCTTTATACAGGACTTTATCGTCGAGCACGTTGGTTTGAAAGCTCACTTTCCCACGAATTTCATCTACAAATTCTACTGTTTCGTCTTTCGGAATTTTAAAGCGCACGGCAAACGGCGTTCCTGCTGCTAAGAAGGTGGCTTCTTCTTCCTTTGACAGGGTTAAGGAGTTCTTCATCTCCAATCTGGTGGTGCTATCGTACTGCCAGGAATGGTTGCCTGCTGCTTTAGCAGCTTCGCGTTTTGCATCCAGTTCTTCAGGTGTATCAAATGCACGATATGCCCACCCATTATCGATGAGGGTATTAGTGTATTCGGCATACAATGCTTTGCGTTCACTTTGGCGGTAGGGCCCGAATTCCCCCCCTTGATCGGGGCCTTCATCGAGTTCAAGCCCTGCCCAATTCAGTGATTGCTTAATATAGTCTTCAGCACCGGGTACATAACGTGTTTGATCGGTATCTTCTACTCGTAAGATAAAAGTACCATTGTGCTTTTTAGCAAATAAGTAATTATATAATGCAGTGCGCACGCCACCAATATGAAGCGGACCGGTTGGACTAGGTGCAAATCGTACTCGAACAGTTGACATTCTTCAATTTTGAAGCACAAATGTAAGAAAGCTTTAGATGTTAATATCAGTAGATGTGCAGATGCTTTTCTTGTCTTAAATTTGGGTGCTATGTATTTTGCACGCACACCTTCTTTACTAAAGAAAACCCTCAAGCAGGCTTCATGGGAGATGCCTGACACCGAAAAGAAAGTTTACCTGACATTCGATGACGGGCCTACACCTATGGTAACCACTACGGTATTGAATATCTTGGATACATACAATGCTAAAGGCACATTCTTTTGTATAGGCAAAAATGTAGTGGATCATCCAGAGATTTACGAAGATATTTTAAAACGCGGTCACAGCATTGGGAATCATACGTACAATCACTTAAGTGGCTGGGAAACTACGGCGAAGAAGTATGTACAAAACACTGAAGAATGTGCTAAAGTGGTCAATAGTAATTTGTTCCGACCGCCTTATGGACGCATTTCGCCTCGTCAGTACAACCTCTTAAAAGACCACTATCATATTATTATGTGGAGTGTATTGAGTTGGGACTTTGACCCTTGGTTGAGTTGGGAACATTGCATGCAAAATGTCGTCAAGAATGTTCGTCCTGGATCGATTGTGGTCTTTCACGATAGTGAAAAAGCAGCAGATCGTTGTATTCCTGCGCTGAAAGATTGCTTGAAGCGCCTTGGAAACGAAGGCTATGAATTTGCGGCATTACCCTATAAGGCGATTAATTAGGAATCGGGAGTATAACCAACAATGACATTAATAGATACACATACGCATTTGTTTGCGGAGCAGTTTGATGAAGATAGGGCGGAGGTAGTTCGCGCGGCGATTGGTCAAGGCGTAGAGAAGCTATTCTTACCGAATATTGACTCGACGACTTCGGCCGCCATGGATGCATTAGCGGAGGCATTTCCCGAACACTGTTATCCGATGATGGGTATTCATCCCAGTTCGATCAAGTCGAATTACAAGGAGGAGTTAGCACACGCGGAGCGTGCGCTTTTTGCCGAAGGTGCCAACTACTATGGCGTAGGCGAAACTGGACTAGACTATTATTGGGATACGACTTTCGTGGCCGAACAAAAAGAAAGTTTAGCCCAGCATGCAGCGTGGGCAAAAACGCTAGACCTTCCGATTATCCTGCATACCCGCGATTCGTTCGACGATAATTACGCCATCATGCGCAATGCGCAAGATGGCCGACTAAAAGGCATTTTCCACTGTTTTGGAGGCAGTTTAGAAGAAGCAAAAAAAGTGATGGACCTCGGATTTTTAATGGGTATTGGTGGTGTGGTGACCTTTAAAAACTCTGGGCAGCAATTGCGCGATGTGCTAAAGGAAGTTCCTTTAGAGTCGTTGGTATTAGAAACTGACTCGCCGTATTTGGCGCCTCATCCGAACCGCGGGCAACGCAATGAAAGCAGTTGGATTACACTGGTGGTTCAGAAATTGGCAGAAGTAAAAGAGTTGGATGTTGCGGAAGTTGCCCGAGTAACAACTGAAAACGCGATGAACCTATTTGGCTTAGAAAGATAACATCCACCCGCCTTTGGCGGGTGGATGTACTGTAGAGATCTTTTTTCATCTTGGCGCTTAACATGAGCAAGCCCAGTATTCGCTAAAATGAAAAAAGATCACCACTTAGTGGTGATCTTCGATTTAGCGGAGAAGACAGGATTCGAACCTGCGAGGGCTTGCACCCAACACGCGTTCCAGGCGTGCGCCTTAAACCACTCGGCCACTTCTCCGCTTCAAAGGTCACCATTCTATCACTTATATACAACTATTTCCTCCAAATCTTCTTTTCCACAATTTCATCCACTCCATTTTTGCGCATTCGATTCTTTATTTACCTTTAGTAATCTTTAATAAAACAAAACGATTCATAATTAGAGTTTGACTAAACGTTAAATTGAAGCCCTATGCATGTATTTGAAGCTTTATTTCTTTGCGTTACATGCAATTTTTTCTATTTTGCTCAAAATTCAAACTCAACATTAAGAAAAAACAAAAACCATGAAAAAAATCATTGCTCTACTATCATTGTTTGGTCTTCTATTATTAGTAGGTAATCAGACTACTTACGCGCAGGACGAAGCTCCCGCAACCGAACAAACTGATGCAAAACCTGCAGGATTAACGAAAGTGTTGAAGCAAAAGTTTATTGAAGGGGATCCGAAATGGATGTTCCCAGTATTGCTTTGTTTAATCTTAGGACTTGCTATTGCTATTGAGCGTATTATCTCTTTAAATCTAGCTACTTCCAATAAAACGAAACTTCTACAAGATGTAGATGCCGCGCTACAAGCCGGCAATGTGGAAGAAGCCGTCGAAATTGCCAAGAGTACCAAAGGCCCCGTTGCTGGTATACTCTTCCAAGGCCTCGACCGAGTGAGCGAAGGACTCGACGTGGTGGAGAAATCCATCTCCTCCTATGGCTCCGTATTGGCAGGTCGACTCGAAAAAGGACTTTCTTGGCTCTCTTTATTCATCGCAATTGCACCGATGCTTGGTTTCATGGGTACAGTAATTGGTATGATTGGAGCCTTCGATAATATCGCTAAAGCAGGTGATGTAGATATTAAAGTAATTTCTGCCGATATTAAAGTAGCCTTATTAACTACAGTATTCGGTTTAATCACTGCGATTATCCTTCAAATTTTCTACAACTACATCTTATCAAAAATCGATGGTTTAGTAAACGATATGGAAGATGCTTCCGTTTCTTTAGTAGACATGCTTGTTAAGTATAGACTAGAAAAGTAAGCCAACATGTACAATTTGATATTATTATTTCAATCATGGGACAAAGAGACCATGAAGTACATGCAAGATCAAGCAGAATGGGGCTGGACAGCACACTTGTTAGTTCCAACACTCGTTTTCTTGGCGCTAGTTACTTTGGTCACCATCGTCATGTCATTCGGCAATATGCTGAAGAACCCAGATGGATTTAAAAAGTTCCTACTTGGGCTCCTAGCTTTAGGCGGAGTGATTTTATTAGCATGGGCTTTATCCCCATCTAAAGGAGAAGCATTTGAAGAAGTTCAAAATATGATTTCTGCCGGTGGGTTTAAATGGGTAGGCGGTGGTCTACTGGGCACTGGAATTCTCATGTTCATTGCAGTCATTGCCTCACTTTATGGGGTATTTAAAAATGCCCAAGCACTCAAAAATTCTTTGATCGGAATCGGTGTTATTGGGGTGTTGTTTTTAATCTCTTGGTTGCTGTCTTCCGACAAAGTCTATCCTGAATTAGTACCTCTTGGAACTAAAGGAAGTACCTTCAAACTGGTTGGCGCTGGTCTTACGCTGTTTAGAATCCTTCTTGTAATGGGACTCCTGGCAATTGTTTGGGGCTTCATTAGAATGATTGGCAATGCGAAAGGTGCCTTAATTGGAGGTGGAATTTTACTAGGAATTTTTGGAATTTCGTATCTCATCTCGTCAGACAAAGTCTACGATGTACTGGAAGGAGTAACTTCACCAGGTACATTTAAACTGGTTGGTGCGGGATTAACGATGACTATTATTTTATTCGCAATCGGGTTGGTCTTAATGGTTTTCGACCTTATTAAAGGCTCACTTAAAAGTTAACGATTATGCCAAAAAGAGATTTACCAGAAGTAAATGCAGGATCGATGGCAGATATTGCCTTCATCATGTTGATCTTCTTCCTTGTATCTACGACATTAGCCACGGATAAAGGGATTCGTTTATCCTTGCCTCCGATTCCTGATGTGCCGCCAGAGTCTATTCCTACAAATGAACGGAATGTATTGGCAGTAGACATCCGAGAAGATGGTAGCTTATCCGTAGAAGGCCTAGATTATCAGCCGCAAGATTTACCAGATGAAGTCATTAAGTTCCTTTTAAACAATGGAAAAGATCCATTGTATTCAGATAGCTATGAAGTATCTAAAATCTTAATTCGAACGCACCCAGATGCGCCTTATGAAGATTATATTGAAGTGTATAGTAACGTAAAATCAGCGTTTACAAAACTTCGAGATCAGTATGCTGAGAAGAATTTCGGGAAAACAATGGATGAATTTAGTGATACCGAACAAGATCGTGCGGATGCGAAAGCTGTACGGAAGAAATATCCATTAAAGATTTTTGAAGCAGAACCTAAAGAAGAGTAAGATGGCAGTTATTAAGAAAAAAAGAAAAAAGGCGGTACCAGCTGTATCAACAGCGTCGTTACCAGACATTATATTCACGTTATTGTTCTTTTTCATGGTAAGTGCAAAAGTGAAGGATAGTGCCTTAAAAGTATCACATACGATGCCACAAGCCATTAACGCGAAGAAGCTAACTAAGAAAGAGAAGATCGCCACTATTCACTTAGGTGTACCTACTCCGGCTTATCGCGAGATTTATGGTACGGAACCTGTGATCCAATTAGATAATAAATTAGTGGGCTTTGATGAAGTATCGAAAGTTCGTGAGTTTATTCCGTTGGCTATCCAAAAGATTCCCTACGATAAGCGTTCAGACTTCTTACTAACGATTAAAGCGGATAAAGACGCGAAGACTGGTTTAGTAAAGCAAGTTTTATCAGAAGCGCAGAAAGCGAATCCATCTAAGGATTATGCGTTACGAGTGAACTTAGAGAGTGGCTCGAAGACGTATTAATCAATTATTGAGAAATTGAATAGAAACCGCCCCGGCTTTGCCGGGGCGGTTTTCGTTTACGTTATCTTAACTAAGCTTTCTTAATCGTGAACCCGAATGTAGATCCTACCCCAACTGTGCTTCGCACGCTAATGGTTTGATTGTGCGCTTCAACAATGTGTTTTACAATGGCTAAACCCAAACCAGATCCACCAATCC
>JAHQVX010000083.1 GCA_019634125.1 Saprospiraceae bacterium | reverse complement strand
GGTCGAATGGTGGGCTAGGAGGTGTACCGAGAATATTTAATTGATCGTCGGTAATGATCCAAGCAGAATTAGGACCATCCGCGCCTTCTAGGGTTACATCGAAGGCATCGGAGATGCCGTCGCCAGCACAAATCATTAACTCAGTTTGTCCATCAGCAGTAGTTAGACTTCCTCCTTCCGCAACGTTTCTGTAAACAGTAATTGGATTTGATAAGTCATAACACCCTTCAAGGTCGGCTGCATTTGCTACGTCTAAGCTGACACCGTTTGCATAGCTTAAATGCCAGATCAAGCAAGTTCCTGCGCCTGCACCTTCTAGGTCGAATGGTGGGCTAGGCGGCGTACCGAGAATATTTAATTGATCGTCGGTAATGATCCAAGCAGAATTGGCTCCTTCGGCCCCTTCTAAAATCACATCAAAAGCATCACTTTCTCCATCTCCAGCGCAGATAGTGAGTTCTGTCATGCCTCCCGCAGTTGTCAATTCCCCACCTTCTGCAACATCTCGGAATACAGCAATTGGATTCGATAAGTCATAGCAACCCGTAATTAATCCAATTGGGGCATTCGGCTCTACGCCTTCAAGTTCTCCATCATGAACTAAATACCAAATTAAGCAAGTGCCTGCACCGGCACCTTCTAAGTCGAAAGGTGGAGCAGGAGGGAGGCCGAGAATTACACCTTCTAAATCGGTGATAATCCAAGCGGATGAAGGGCCGTCTGAGCCGTTTACAGATACATTAATGGGGTCTGGTGTGCCGTCTAAAGCACAAATCGTTGTAGGATCATCTGTAGAAATAGTTCCACTAGCCACAGAACATTCTTGGGCATTCATGAGGCTAATTCCTAAAAAAAGGAATAGCAACAATACAGTCCATTTCATTCCAACTTTACGCCATGAATAGAATGGATCGAGGTAAATTTTTTCCATTGTGTTTGTTTTGATTAGAAAAAGAATTTTTGGGTATTCAATATTACCATTAAGGCAAAGCCGTAAAATCACAGATTCATAACAAAACCTTTACATTTTCAATGAGTTGTGATATTTTCGTGAGCTTTGTTTAAAAAAATGAGATAAAGCATGTATAACTTTATTTTTTTCCAGTTCGCCCATTCCCTATTTTTGCGAAAATTTAATTTTTAATGGCTTTAAAAGCAGGAATTGTTGGCTTGCCCAACGTCGGTAAATCAACGTTGTTCAATGCGTTAACAAAAGCAGGTGCGTTGGCAGCAAATTATCCGTTTGCGACAAAAGATCCGAATGTGGGCGTGATCAATGTGCCCGATGAACGATTAGATAAGCTCACCGAGTTGGTGAATCCACAGAAGACGATACCAACTAGCGTGGAGATTGTAGACATTGCTGGTTTAATTAAAGGTGCCAGCAAAGGCGAAGGTCTTGGAAATCAATTCTTAGCCAATATTCGCGAAGTAGATGCAATAGTCCATGTTGTTCGTTGTTTTGATAATGGGAATGTGGTGCATGTCGACGGTGATGTTAATCCTGTAAGAGATAAAGAGGTGATCGATACGGAGTTGCAGTTAAAAGACTTGGAGACCGTTGAGAAACGCATGGAGAAACAGAAACGAGCAGCGAAAGGAAACGATAAAGAAGAAGTCAAGAAGTTAGATGTCCTCAAAAAGATTGCTGCTTCATTAGAACAAGGCAAAAACGCAAGAGAAATTGAGTTTGCTGAGGACGAGTTGGAATTTGTAAAAGAGCTGACCTTGCTGACCACAAAACCGATTCTCTATGTTTGTAATGTAGATGAGAATAGCGTGAAATCCGGCAATGCGTATACTGCTGCTTTAACAGAGGCAGTGGCCAATGAAGATGCTGAAGTTGTCAAAATTTCTGCGGAGATTGAAAGTGAGATCGCACAGTTGGATACTTTAGAAGATCAGTTGATGTTCTTGGAGGAAATGGGCTTAGAAGAACCAGGAGTCAATGTATTGATTGCTGGAACGTATAAACTACTGAACTTGATTACGTATTTCACTGCAGGAGAAAAGGAAGTGCGGGCATGGACGATTCAAAGAGGTTGGAAAGCCCCTCAGGCGGCCGGCGTAATTCACACTGACTTTGAGAAAGGCTTTATTCGTGCCGAAGTTATTGACTTTTCTACGTATGTTGAACTGGGTTCAGAATCTGCGGTTAAGTCCGCTGGGAAGCTTCGCGTTGAAGGAAAAGAGTATGTTGTAGACGACGGAGATGTTATGCATTTCTTATTCAACGTCTAAAAAGGAACTAAACAAAACGAAAATCGGTTTAAACGACCAAAAGAAATTATAAATGAGTGAGCAAAACGGAACAATAGAACGCGTAAATACTTTAATCATTGGTAGTGGCCCTGCTGGCTTTACAGCTGCTATTTATGCAGCACGTGCGGGACTTAACCCAGTCCTATATACAGGAGCTGAACCAGGTGGACAGTTAATGATTACCACAGATGTAGAAAATTACCCGGGTTATCCGGAAGGCGTCATGGGGCCACAAATGATGCAAGATTTTCAGAAGCAAGCGGAGAAAGTAGGTACAGATGTTCGTTATGGTACAATTACCAAGGTAGATTTTAGCGGTCCTGTACACAAGGCCATTATTGATGCAGATCAAGAAATTGAAGCACATACGGTGATTCTATCTACTGGAGCGAGTGCTAAGTGGTTGAATATTGAAAGTGAGCAACGCTTGAATGGTTCAGGAGTGAGTGCTTGTGCGGTGTGTGATGGTTTTTTCTATAAAGGAAAAGATGTTGCTGTTGTTGGTGGTGGAGATACAGCGGCAGAGGAAGCACTTTATTTATCTAAGCTTTGCCCAACTGTGCATATGTTGGTTCGCCGAGATGAAATGCGTGCCTCCAAAATTATGCAAGACCGGGTAATGAAGGCTGAGAACATTAAAGTTCATTGGAATACAGAGACTGTTGAAGTACTTGGCGACAAGTTGGTAGACGGTGTTCGAGTAAAAAATAATCAAACCAATGAGGAGTCAACCATTGCCATCGAAGGCTTCTTCGTGGCTATTGGACATAAGCCAAATAGTGACATTTTCAAAGGCTGGTTAGATATGGATGAAGTGGGCTATGTAAAAACCATTCCAGGCACTTCAAAGACCAATATAGAAGGGGTATTTGCTGCGGGTGATTTACAGGATAAAATCTACCGTCAGGCAGTAACGGCTGCCGGAACGGGTTGTATGGCAGCGTTAGATGCAGAGCGTTATTTGGGGGAGCAAGGTATTGTTTAGCCTTTTTTCCTAAAAACTGATTTAATGCCTCTCCAAGTTCTTTTGAATATGGAGGGGCGTTCTGCTATATAACCAACAACAATGTCGCCCATAATAGCCTCATCTATTTTCATTTGTATCGATTCCAGACCTGTGATCTCTGAAAGCGCCTTTGTTTGCGTTTCATAGCCAACATAGCTAACAATAAGGTGATTCGTTTTTATTAGCTCACGAGATACATTCAAGCTAAAACCTCCATCGAGATGAGTGATTGCGACGTTATCTGAATCTCCAATTCTTACCGTTGCCCCTATAAGTGGTTCACCAATATCATCATATACTATTCCTGCTATTGTTATTGAGTCAATGGGCTTTACGGCTATACGTCCGAGCACATGCTGTTGCTGCGAAAATTGCTCTTGCTTTGGTGGCTGAACCTCTTGGGCTTGCGGTAGTTGTTGGAATAGAATAAAGCTTGCAGCTACTGCAGCTGTTTTTTTCCATAATGCTACAGGCTTTATCTGCTCTAATCGATTAATTCTACCTAATTGACTTTGGGAAAATCTTCCACAAACCGATTGCGTACTTTCAACAAGGATTTTCTTGGATTGGCTATCTGAAAGTTTAGTGAAGTCGATCACGGTTTTGCTGCAAGCTGAGCAAAAGCGTCCTTTTTCTTCTGGAGTCATGTTTGTCCAGTCTTCATGACAGGGTTTTGGGATAGAGTAGTGCATCTGAATTGTTTCTTAAGAGATGCACTTTTTTTAGTATTCCATAAAAATCCTCCAGGAGGACTGACTTTCAGCTCAAATTAACGACTGGCATGAAATGGAAAAACCCTCTCGGCAAAGCCGAGAGGGTTTTTATCTAGTAGCGGGGACAGGACTCGAACCTGTGGCCTTCGGGTTATGAGCCCGACGAGCTACCAACTGCTCCACCCCGCGGTGTAATTCCCATTCTTAAATGGGGTTGCAAATATACATGCTTCTTTTAAATTTCATCATGCCTCTCAAAGTTTTTTCCGTTCTTTGTAGCGAATAACTAATCATTATGGCTGTAGAACCAACTATTGGAGAAGTACAACTCGAGAATAAGTACCTGAAACTCAAAACCTCAGAAGACGAAACGAAATTCTTAAAAGGGCCGCGTTCTCGAATCGATGAATTTTTATTCACCATTCGAGTGGCCAGGGAATTTATTAAAGGTTTCCAAACCCTTCACTTCGTCGGACCATGTATAACCGTATTCGGATCTGCCCGATTTAAGGAAGGAAATAAGTGGTACGAATTAGCGCGAGATCTCTCCGGAAAAGTAGCTAAAACAGGCTTCACCATTATGACCGGTGGTGGACCAGGTATTATGGAAGCTGCCAATCGGGGCGCCAAAGAAGCTGGCGGTAAGTCAGTAGGGTGTAATATCCTCCTTCCATTTGAGCAAACAGGCAACCCTTTTCTCGATAAATGGGTGAACTTCAAATACTTCTTCGTACGGAAAGTACTGCTTCTCAAGTATTCTTACGGATTCATCATTATGCCTGGTGGATTTGGTACTATGGACGAATTATTCGAAACGCTTACGCTCATTCAAACCGGAAAAGTGCGCAATTTTCCCATTGTCTTAGTTGGTACGGAATTTTTTCAACCATTAGTCGATTTTATTGAGTCTATGAAGCCCGCTGGAACCATCTCTCCAAAAGATACAGAGCTCTTTTTACTAACCGACGACATGGATGAGGCACTAGCGCATTTAAGTAAGTACGCCACCCCAGAGGCAGAAAAACGTATGAAGTTCAAAAACAAATTGCTTGGCAAAGAAAAGTTAAAGAAGGCTCAGTAAATTTTCTTAATTTCATACGAAAGCATTACCATGAGAGGAACCCTCGTTGCGGCATTAATTTTAGCTATTTTGGTGACCCTGTTTGTGTTGAAAAACAACAACATCGTAACCATTAATTACTTGTTTGGTCAGAAAAACTTTTCCTTACCTGTTTTATTATTCGCTTTATTGGGTTTAGGCGGGATAATCACCTTCCTAGCTTCCTTTCCTAGTTGGTACCGCAGTCGTAAGCAAATAGGGCGCTTGAAAAAAGAAGTACATAAATTGACTTCTGAACTGAACGAAACCCGTGCTGAACTTTTGAAACTAAAGCCAAGCAGCGCCTCAAATGAAGATGTGGATGATTTCACGAAAGATGTTGAAACAGAGTACTAGTTTTATGCTTCTGAGCGTTAAAATTAGTGAACGAGGGAATGGCCGGAATTAGAAATACATTCAAAAGAAAGAGCAAAGAAGAAAAAGCGACGAAGAAGACCAGTAAGAAGCGGACGCCTACTAAGAAAAAAGATGACGCCGCTCGATTGGAACGAATGAATCAGCTAAAAACAGCCCTAGGGCTGTTTTTGATGCTTACAGGGATTTTCTTAATCGTTGCTTTTATTTCCTACATATTTACCTGGAAAGCAGATCAGGATAAAGTATTCCAAGCCTCTTGGAAATACCTCTTCAATCTGAAAGGTGATGCGGAGAATATGTTAGGAAACCTAGGCGCTATGCTCTCGCACCAATTCTTCTACAACCTATTTGGAATCGCATCCTTCTTCATCCCCGTATTTATGCTGTTATCAGGTATTAACCTGTTTTTTAAGCGCAATATATTTCCGCTTAAGAAATTTGCCCTATACACGGCATTCCTCACCTTATTTTTGGCCCTAGTGCTTGGCTTTTTCTTGTCGAACTCCGATTTTTCATGGGCAGGAGCATTTGGCGCCATCACCAACGATTGGCTCAATGCCATTATTGGGAAGCTCGGTACAGCTATCCTATTGTTTTTTGCCTTGATTGCAGGACTCATTTTTATTTTCAATGTAGACCCATTTAACTGGGTAATCACTCAAAAAGAACGTGAAGCTAAACTTGCTGTGGAAGAGCAAGAGCATATTAAAATGGAGCAGGCCACGAATACCAATGAGTTGGTAGATGTGCCTGTGAATCAATCCGTTGAATTGGATGAGGAAGAGGAAATTGATGAAGAAGGGCCTACCGATTTCGAGTTAATTACCAAGCCAAGTCGTGCTGAAACTCCTAAAGAAGATCTTTCCGATACAGAACTCGAATTAGAAACCGTTGTTCCAGAAGTTCCCAGTCAAACAACAGTCCCAGAAGAGCAGGTTAATCTCGACGTAGAGAAAGTAGTTGAAGAAAAGCAAGTCAAACACTACACTGTAGATAGTGAATATGATCCGAAATTAGACTTGTCGAATTTCCAATTCCCAACCCTCGAATTATTAGATGATCACGGTTCCACCAATGTTCAAATTGATCGAGAAGAATTAGAAAACAACAAGAATCAAATTGTTGAAACCCTTCGGAACTACAAAATAGAGATTTCGAAGATTAAGGCAACGGTCGGCCCTACGGTAACGCTTTATGAAATTGTTCCTGCCCCAGGTGTGCGGATTTCTAAGATCAAAAACTTAGAAGATGATATTGCCCTGAGCTTAGCCGCACTAGGAATCCGAATTATTGCCCCGATTCCGGGTAGAGGTACTATTGGTATTGAAGTTCCTAACCAGCATAAAAACATCGTTTCGATGAAAAGTATGATCGGTTCTGAGAAATTCGTGAATACCAAAGCGGCATTACCCATTGCAGTAGGTAAGACTATCTCTAATGAGAATTACATCGCGGACCTAGCCAAAATGCCCCACTTACTTATTGCAGGGGCTACTGGTCAAGGTAAGTCGGTCGGGATTAATTCCATTATCGTTTCGCTATTGTATAAAATGCACCCTGCAGAGTTGAAGTTTGTACTTATTGATCCAAAAAAGGTGGAGCTAAGTATCTACAGGAATATTGAGAAGCATTACCTTGCCAAGCTCCCGGGAGAAGATGAAGCGATTATCACCGATACCAAAAAGGTAATCAACACCTTGAATGCCCTTTGCATTGAGATGGATGATCGATATAACCTCTTGAAAGAAGCACAATGCCGAAATATTAAAGAGTATAATAAGAAATTCAAAGCGCGGAAGCTCAATCCTGAAAAGGGCCATCGATTTCTGCCTTATATCGTGTTAGTGATTGATGAGTTTGCCGATTTAATTATGACTGCTGGTAAAGAGGTTGAAGGCCCAATTGCGCGTCTCGCGCAATTGGCAAGAGCTATCGGCATCCATCTTATTATTGCTACCCAACGCCCTTCAGTAAATATTATTACCGGTATTATTAAAGCAAATTTCCCCGCCCGAATTGCGTTCCGCGTAATGTCGAAAATTGATTCTCGTACCATTCTAGATATGGGTGGTGCCGACCAATTAATTGGTCGGGGAGACCTTATATTATCTATCGGAAGTGATGCTGTCCGACTTCAATGCCCTTTCGTTGACACCCCGGAAGTAGACAGTATTATCCAACACATTTCTGCACAAACCTCTTACCCTGAAGCCTTTTTACTTCCTGAATATTCTGGAGATGATGAAGGGGGAAAGAAAGAGTTTTCAAAAAATGATGTAGATTCGATGTTCGAAGAAGCTGCACGATTAGTTGTTTCGATGCAATCGGGTTCCACTTCAATGATCCAACGTAAACTGCAATTAGGTTATAACAGAGCAGGCCGAATTATGGATCAATTGGAAGCTGCCGGAATTGTAGGTCCAGCTCGGGGGAGTAAGCCACGCGAAGTATTGTTTATGGATGAAGTGGAATTGGAACACTTTTTGCAAAATATAAAATAACCAATTAAAGAGGGGTGCGAATATTTTTTTTAATAATTTTCTTTCTAGGGGGACTTTCTAGTTTTAGTCAAGTACCAAAAGATCCGGTAGATATTCTACAAAAGGTCCGGGATAATATAGATTCCATGGGCACTTTCGCTACGGATTTTGAGTTCAAAATGGATATCCCAGAATCAGGTGTCGAAAGCCGTAAAGGCATTCTTTATTTGAAAGGTGACAAGTATAGACTTGTTATGAATGAAGAGGAAATTATTTCTGATAATGTCAATGTATGGCATTGGACGAAAAGTGTGAATGAAGTTCAAGTCAATTACTTCGATAACGATGAAGAAATCATCTCTCCCTCAGATATCTTTTCTATGTATCTAAAAGGCTTCGGGTATAAATTAATTACCGAAGCCAAATACCAGGGCGTAAATGTGGCCTTGATTGAATTAGTGCCTGCCGCTCGCGACCGCGATTACTTTAAAGTGAAAGTGGTTGTAGATACAGATGCACATCAATTGCAACAAATGCAAGTCTTCTTTAAAGACGGTATTGTGTACACCTTTAACTTTTCAGAGCTACGTCCTAAGAATTTAGAAGATTGGTTCTTCGAATTCGATTCAGCCCGCCATCCTGAAGTCGAGATCATCGACCTTCGGTGATTATTTTATCAAGTCGCCAATATTCTCTCCGAATAATTTCACGGCAATTGCCAAAAGGATCACTCCGAATACTTTTTCCAAAATACCAATTAAGCCTTCTCCTAGGAATTCTTCAATTTGTTTGGTGGCTTTAAGTACGCCATAAACAATAAGCATATTTAAGAGAACGGCAATAATAATATTCACAGTATGATACTCTGCTCGAAGAGAAAGTAGGGTAGTCAGCGTTCCTGCACCAGCAATCAATGGAAAAGCAATGGGAACAATTGAAACCGTTCTTGGCTCTATAGATTTTTGAAGCTTTACACCTAATATCATTTCCATGGCAATGATGAAAATGATGATGGAGCCTGCTACTGCAAAAGCCCCAACGTTAATACCAATAAGGTTTAACATGCGTTCTCCGGCAAATAGAAAAGCAATCATAAGTCCAAGGGCTACTAAAGTGGCTTTTCCTGAACTAATATCTCCAGCTCGTTTTCTTAGCTCAACAATTACGGGGATATTCCCAATGATGTCAATCACAGCGAAAAGAATTAGGCTAGCGCCGAGTATTTGTTCCCAGTTAATATGCTCCACGATCCATTTTTTTTGCAAAGGTAAAAAGCTGTCGTATTAACGGAAGATTATTTTTTATCTGCCTTTTTTGCAGCTTTTAGAGCATGGTATAGCTTTTGGAGTTGTAAAGCTTCAAGTGAAAATTATGAGTGAAGATGTGATATTGACGGTTTTTGGCGAAGATGCAGGAGGCTTTCCGATGATTTCAGTAGATGAAGAACAAAATGATGTTCCCATTGGCGATGTGAAAGAATTGCCTTTACTGCCTTTGCGAAATACTGTCTTGTTTCCAGGTGTAGTGGTTCCGATTTCAGTGGGCAGGGAACAGTCTTTAGCAGCCGTAGAAGAGGCCTATAAGAATGGCAAATTACTGGCAGTGGTAACTCAAAAAGATGAAGAAACTTCTAATCCAGAAATAGACGATGTATACCGAATTGGTGCGGTGGCTAAAATTATTAAGCGCTTACAAATGCCAGATGGAGGCGTTACTGTTATAGTACAAGGGAAAGGTCGTTTTCATTTGGATGCGATTGAGGAGACAAAGAAGTATCAAGTCGCAAAGTTTACACCTTTGCCTGATCCTGTTTTGCCCAATTCTACAGAGTTTAAGGCAGTAGTAGATTCTGTGCGCGAAACATCCATGAAAATTGTACAGCTCTCACCGAATTTGCCGAGTGAAGCGAACATCGCAATTAAAAACATTGATACGGATGATTTCTTGCTAAACTTTGTGGCTTCTAACCTTAACGAAGCTCCGAGCGAGAAACAAAAAATTCTAGAATTGGAGAACTATTTAGATAGCGCCTCTCAAATTCTGGGAATTCTAGATAAGGAATTACAACTGCTCGAAATTAAAAGTCAGATTCAAGATAAGGTCCGTTCAGATATCGATGAGCAGCAGCGAAACTACTTCCTCAACCAACAACTGAAGACCATTCAAGAAGAGTTGGGTGAAAATGGTAATGTTCAAGATATTGAGGAACTCTCCGCCAAAGCGGCCAAAAAACAATGGAACGATAATGTTCGAGAAATCTTTGAAAAAGGCTTAAAACGGCTTCAACGACTCAATAGCCAATCTCCCGAGTATGGCGTACAGCTCAATTACATGGAACTAATGGTAGAGCTTCCTTGGGATGAGTTTTCAGAGGAATCCATAGATATTCAAAAGGCGGCTAAGATTCTAGATCGCGACCATTATGGTTTAGACAAGGTGAAAGATCGGATTTTAGAATATTTGGCTGTGTTGAAACTTAAGGGTGATATGAAAAGCCCTATTTTATGTTTTGCAGGCCCTCCAGGTGTTGGTAAAACCTCTTTGGGTAAATCGATTGCCGAAGCGCTAGGCAGGGAATACATTCGAATGTCGTTGGGTGGGTTGCACGACGAGTCCGAAATTCGTGGGCATCGTCGTACTTACATTGGTGCAATGCCGGGGCGAATTATTCAATCTATGAAGAAAGTAGGTACGTCGAACCCCGTAATTGTATTGGATGAAATTGACAAAGTAGGCAAAGATTTTAGAGGAGATCCTTCCTCTGCTTTGCTGGAAGTGCTTGATCCAGAGCAGAATACAACCTTTCATGATAATTATTTAGATGTAGACTATGATTTGTCTAAGGTCTTGTTCGTAGCTACAGCCAATTCCTTAAATACCATTCAACCAGCACTGCGTGATCGAATGGAAATTATCCATGTAAGTGGGTATTCGGTAGAGGAGAAGGTTCAAATTGCGAAGAAGCATTTGTTGAAAAAGCAACGTGAAGGACATGGTTTAAAAGCGACTCAAATCACTATTAGAGATAAAGCCTTGGAGCAATTAATTACGGCTTATACGCGAGAGTCTGGCGTTCGTGGTTTAGATCGGGAGTTAGCCTCTGTGATGCGTTATTCCGCTCGATTAATTGCCAGTGAAGAAGTGGAAAAGGTATCGGTGAAACCAGCGGATTTATTGAAAATTCTAGGGCCTACGAAGTTTGACAAAGAAGCCTTGCAAAAGAATGTGCCTCCAGGTGTGGCTGTAGGTCTCGCATGGACAAGTGTTGGAGGTGATATTTTGTATATCGAGTCGGTGCGAAGTCCAGGCAAAGGTGGGTTGCAGCTTACAGGCAACTTAGGTGATGTGATGAAGGAATCTGCCAAAACGGCGTTGAGCTTTCTAAAATCTCACGCTACTGAGATAGGGATTAACGTGGAAGACATGAAGCAATGGGACGTTCATATTCATGTGCCTGAAGGGGCTATTCCTAAAGATGGTCCATCGGCAGGTATAACCATGTTAAGCACGCTAGCTTCCTTATTTAGTGGTCGGCCAGTCCGCAACACAGTCGCCATGACCGGAGAAATTACGCTACGTGGTAAGGTATTGCCAGTGGGCGGGATTAAGGAGAAAATCTTAGCCGCGAAGCGGGCAGGCATTTCTGAGATTATCTTATGTGATCAGAATAAGAAACACATTGAAGAGATTGACGATAGTTATTTGAAGGGCTTGACATTTCACTATGTGAACGACATGATGGAAGTATTGGAAATTGCGTTAACGGAATAACGCTACGTGTTGGATGAAAAAGCCCACCCGCCAAAGGCGGGTGGGCAAGCACTTTCATCATCAACGCTCTAGTTCGAAAGCCCTTCTTCCGATTCAATATCTAAGTCGGTAATTTCTTCAGTACTTTCTTCTACTGCTTCCTCCTTTGCTTTCTGGACTTGTAAGTAATTCGGTAATTCCATTCCAGCCATGTTAAACATCTCCTGAAGAGGTGGGACAGACTTATACAATCCCGAAATGAAATTGGCTGTAGACGTTTTACCATCTTCACCACCATTTCCAGAATCCCATACAGTGACCTTATCAATCTTGATGTTCTTAATCGCTTCGGTCTGTAATTTCACCAACTCTGGCAATTTATCAGCAATCAATAATAGAACCGCACTTTGAGCATCATTGCCAGCTGCCTGAACAATTTGATCTAAACCTTGAGCTTGCTTCGTTAAGATCTCATAAATCCCTTGTGCTTCCGCCTGGGCTTTGAATAAGATGGCATCGGCTTCTCCTTTCGCTTTCCGACGAATCATTTCAGCTTCTGCTTCTGCCGCGATTTCTACTTTTTCTTTGTCGATTTGTGCAGGTACTACTATATCTGCTTTTTGAGTAGCACGCTCTCTTTCGGCACGGGCAAATTCTGCTTCTTGCTCAGCAGCATATGCTTCTTCCAAGGCTTTCGCTGCTTGTACTTTTTCCGAAGCAATGGCTAATTTCTCTGCTTCTGCTTCTTTTTCTCGACGTAACGCTTCAGACTGTGCAACTTTAATCTGAGCGAGGTTTTCTCCTTCCACAGCTAAGGCATTTGCATCTGCTACTTGCACACGTTGATCTTGCATGGCGTTGGCCGCTCCAATCGAACCATCCCGATCTTTTTCAGCCACACTTTTCTTCGCATCGTTGATCGCTTTTGCAGCGGCTTCTTTACCTAGTGCTTCAATATATCCCGATTCATCCTTGATATCCGTTACGTTCACGTTAATCAGTTTTAAACCGATTTTCTTTAGCTCCGCTTCTACATTTGAAGCCACATTCGCTAAAAATTTGTCTCGGTTACTGTTGATTTCCTCAATATCCATTGTGGCAACAACTAAACGTAACTGACCGAAAATGATATCCTTGGCTAAGTCGTGTATATTCTGTTGAGTTAGCCCTAGTAAACGCTCCGCAGCGTTGTTCATAATCCCTTCTTCTGTTGAAATACCGACTGTAAACCTCGAAGGTACATCTACCCGAATGTTCTGTCTACTTAAGGCATTGGTAAGGTTCACTTCGATAGAAGAGGGAGTAAGATCCAAAAATTCATAATCTTGAATAATTGGCCAGATAAAGGCTGCACCACCATGAATACACTTGGCTGAGCGCCCACCGGACGGGCCTTTACCTACCTTACCGTAGACCACTAAGATGCGGTCCGATGGACAACGTTTATAGCGTCTAAAAAGACTCAGTAATAGAATAAAAATAAATACGACAACTGCCGTTATAATGATTACAAAAGTTCCTCCCATTGTTTCCCGTTTTTAGTGATTAGTAAAATACTGTCGTTAATGACATTTTTAATAGTGACAACTGTACCTTGGGTCAGGTCTGCAGTGTCATCCGTTATGGCATCGAGCTCTCGTAAGGAGCCTTGTACTTTCACATGTACCTTGCCGATGTTGCCTCGCTTTGCTTGAACCAGCATATATACTTCGCCTACACCACCAATGGCATTTTTAAAGTCCATGGTGCCGCTATGCGCCAGCTTGCTGAAGTAAAAGAAAATCGATGCCATGAGGGCCATCATTAATAGTCCTGCCAGTGTGGAAAAGAGTAGGGTAAGCCCTAGGCCTAATCCCGACTGCAAACAAGCAATTCCTGTCCAGGAGAATAAGGTGAAAAAACCAATGAAGTTCTTAATGGAAAAAAACTGAAATCCCGTTCCGGTATCCGTTTCAATTTCCATGTCTACATCGGTTTCCATATCCAAATCACCTCCGATAAAAATCAGAACAGCTTGAATAAGAAAAATTAGGGTTGAAGGAATGGCAATTGCCCAATAAATCTGCTGAAGATTAGACATGCCTTCCCACCAATCCGATATGCTTAGTAACATAGTGAATCGTTTAAAGTTTAAATAAGAAAAAGAATGTTGTTGTGCTGAAGTTACGTGAATACGTCATCGCACGAGAAAATAGTTATTTACATTTTAACCTCCATTGTACACTATATGTATTGATTTATTAGTAAATGTTACATATAGCTGGAATGTAACCTACTTTGGTTGCTTTTTTTTCAACGTCCAGGTGAATTTAAAGCGGGATACTTCATCTCCTTTTTCATCGGTGCCTACTGTTTCTAAGTCAATGACTTTGCCTTGGTCAGAATTCAAAATTTTATCGAAAACAGCATCCAATTTTTCACCATCGGAACAAGTAAAGGTGATTAAGCCTGTGGCTTTTTTGGAAAACGAACCTTCCATGTTAAACACCAGCATACTTACACGATCGGGTTTAGCTTGTTGAACTTTGTCCATAACTAACACCCCAGTGCTTAACTCTGCTGCCATGGCTTGCGCGGCAAAATACATGCTTTTGAAGGGGTTCTTGGTAAGGTGTTTATGCTTCACAGTAACTACGCCTTTCGCGTCCGTAAGTTCCTTCACCTTGAGCCCCGCGAAGAACGCCAATGGAAGTTGGGATAAGGTGAATAATCTGAATTGAGCAGAATTCGTAAGTTGTTTTCTAAACTTGGACATGCTGCTAAAGTAGAAACAATTCTTAAATTCTTAAATCTTCTTACCTTTCCACTCGCAAATTCGATTATGAGCAAGTATACAGAAGTGAAGCGAATTACTACGAATACGCTTCAAGCTATGAAACGTGATGGTGTAAAGATTTCGATGTTAACCGCATACGATTTCTCCATGGCAAAAATTATTGATCAGGCAGGTATTGATATCATCTTAGTGGGAGATTCCGCTTCAAACGTTATGCACGGCCATGAAAGTACGTTGCCGATTACCTTAGATCAAATGATTAGCCATGCTGCGGCAGTGCGAAAAGCTGTAGAGCGTTGTTTTGTAGTGGTCGACTTGCCCTTTGGTAGTTATCAAGGGAATTCTCGAGCAGCCTTAGATTCTGCGATTCGAATTATGAAAGAAGCCGGCGCGCATGGCGTAAAGATTGAAGGTGGATCTGAGATTCTTGAATCTGCGAAACGAATTCTTTCTGCAGGTATTCCAGTGATGGGCCACTTGGGCTTAACGCCACAGAGTATTTTCAAATTCGGTACGTATACGGTACGGGCTAAAGAAGAAGCGGAAGCGGCCAAATTGATCGAAGACGCACATTTACTTCAAGAAACAGGGTGTTTTGGGATTGTTTTGGAGAAAATTCCGGCAGCCCTAGGTACAAGAGTGGCGCAAGAGTTGGATATTCCTATTATTGGCATTGGAGCTGGAAATGGGGTAGATGGCCAAGTATTGGTTAGCCACGATATGTTTGGAATTACCCAAGATTTCAGCCCGAGATTTCTTCGGCGCTACCTCGACCTTTCATCGGAGATGAAAGGTGCCGTCGCCCAATATATTAAAGACGTAAAAAGCGGCGACTTCCCCAATGAAAAAGAACAGTACTAGCGGTGCTGATCAATTAAAATCATATTTCCGTCTGGATCTTGCACCATAAAGTTGCCTGGACCCGTGCTGGAAGCATCTACTTCGGTCAACAAAGCAATTTCCTTCGATTTTAAGTGCGCTTGAATCTGTCGCACATCATCGAAAGTAGCTGTCTCCTGAGCACTTTCATCCCAACCTGGGTTAAAGGTCATGATATTGCCTTCAAACATGCCTTGGAATAAGCCTACAAGAGCGTTACCGTTTTTTAGGATGAGGTAATTTTTTTCCAGTTCTCCACCGAAGTGTTCAAAGCCAAGCGCTTCGTAAAATGCTTTCGATGTGGCTAAATCTTTTACGCTTAAGCTGATTGAAAATGCACCGAGTTTCATGTTTATTGATTTTTTGGTTGTTCACTTTATGACGCTTAATCTAGAATTTTTAAGGTAAAACAACAAGTGTATCCGGCAACAAGCAAAGAGGAATCTAGGAAATGTGGTAATTTTTGTCCGCATTACCGCTCGAATCGTTGTTTTTAACTTCCTTAGCACTTCAACAATGAAATACATCTTTCCAATCATTTCGATACTCTTGTTTTGTAGTTGTAACAGCGACTCAAAACTGATTGCAGTCCTGCAATCAGAAGTAGCAAAAGGAGATTGTGCAGAAGTAAATTCTTTGGTCATACGCCATGAATCAAAGATGACTGAAAGTGGACAGTTTTACTACTACAAAGGAATTTGCGAGCATCGAACGGGCAACTATGAGGCGGCGATTCAAAGCTTCGAAAAAGCAGAATCCCTAAATGGTAATCCATTGGTTGGTATATGGATGAGTGTAGCCGCTTCTCATTCCGCTTTAGGGAATGAGCAAGCGGCTATGAATTATTTGAAAAAAGTGCAAAAAAGGGGGGTGAAAACATCAAAATACTTCAAGCAAGAAGCGTTTGATCCTATTCGAGACTCCGCTTCGTTTAGAGACATCCAATATTCCATGCGCCCTAGCTATAGCCTGTGGTCATCATTGTTTTTATTCGTTGCTTTGCAAGCACTTTTCCTTGGTCTTTCCCTGTTGTTTCAGAAAAATACTCCGCCACATACTAATCGCCTGCTAAGTAGTTTGTTATTGGCTTTTTCAATAGTGATATTTAGTTGGACGTTGTATTGGTCTGGGTATCATTTAGAATTTCCATACCTCAACAATATCTACCATGTACTGCCTTATTTAGCGGGACCTATCCTGTTTTTATATGTGCGGAATGTGATCCAGAATACTAAAGTTCAAGTCAGAGATTGGATCCATTTTCTTCCACTGCTTTTCTTTTCGTTTTTACTGGCGCCGTACATCCTGTCCAATTTTGTTCAAGTTAACTTGAATTCTATTCCGTATTGGACCCGAGTGTTGACGTTTAATTGGATCACAAAAATCCTAGTCTTAGTCGGCTACACACTTGCTGCAATCGCATTATTGCGGCAAACAAAAAAAGCCCAAGATCATGTACAAACTTGGTTGAGTTACTTACTCATTGCTTTCTCAGGATATGTTGTTTCTATGGCGCTTTATTACGTGCTTGGTCAATTTTCTTTGATCAATCCCGCCTGGGATTATAGTATTTCTTTCGCGCTGTCACTATTCATTTTTGTTGTTGGATTTATGGGGTATCTACAGCCTAGAGTATTGGCAGGAGAAAGTGTGGCTAAGATTTTAAAGCCTACAAAGTATCAGAAGACTGGACTTACAGCTCAAGCAGAAATTGAATTAAAAGAGCAGCTGGAAGAAGCCATGGTCATGAAACAACTATATACCAATGGTGGGTTAAGGTTAGGTGATTTAGCGGAGCACGTTGGTGCCACGCGTAATAATGTATCCTTGGTGATCAACAAGCATTTTGGTGGGAATTACTTCGATTTTCTTAATCGATATCGGGTAGAACGTGTGCAGAAACTGATAGAAACTCCTAAGAAACAGCATTATACCTTAATTCAACTGGCTTATGAAGCTGGGTTTAACAATAAGGTGTCGTTCAATAAGGCATTTAAAAAATTCACAAGTATGACACCGACGGCCTACCGGAAAATGATTGAAGCGAATAACGAAAAAATTTTAAAGAACTAATAGTTATGAAGACAACACTACTTATCGCAATGGCCTTTGTTTGGGCAACGAGTTTAGGGCAAACAGAGGTGTCCAACAAGTATGATTTCTGGATTGGGAATTGGGAAGTGAGTTGGTCGGAAGGCGACGGTAAAATAGGGAAGGGCACGAATCGAATAGAAGCGACGCTGAATGGGAAAGTCCTTCAAGAGCACTTTCAAGTAGCAGCAGGGCAGATGGCTGGGTTTAAGGGAACAAGTATTTCTGTATTTAACCCGAAAAATTCGTCCTGGAAGCAGGCTTGGGCAGACAGTAACGGCGGGTACTTTGATTTTACAGGTGGTGTAGATGATTCGGGAAATCCTACTTTCATTACTGCTGTAAATAAAACAGAACAAGGCGAACTCGTTCAACGGATGGTATTCCGAGAAATCGATCAGAATGCCTTTGTATGGGATTGGGAAGGCAGTCAAGATGGTGGAAAAACCTGGAAGCTGAACTGGCAAATCAACTATAAGCGCATCCTTTCTGAACGGTCAACAGGTAATGAATCAGCCTTTGATCCTCTATTAGGCACTTGTTTATGTAGTTCTGAACGAAGAAATCCCGCGGGAGATTGGCAGCCTGACCAAGACTTGATTTGGACATGGGAAGAGATTATGAATGGCAAAGGCATCCAAGATAAGTTTCAATTAGCAGATGGGAATACTGGCGGCAGTATTCGGCAGTACAATGAAGGAGCAGACAAATGGTATGTCCATTATTATGCTTCTGGTGCACCTACACCAACGTTGAAGGCTTGGGAGGGTGGATTAAATGATGCAGGAGAAATCGTATTATATAGTGCGCAACAACTTCCCTCGGGAGAGCATGGATTTATTAAATTGACTTTCTTCAATATCAGCGATGCTGGGTATGAATGGAAAGGCGAGATGGTAAATAAAGACGAGTCATTGGTTCAGCCCTTTTGGAGGATAACTTGTAAGCGATGATCCGTCGAGTAAGTCGTTAGTCGGCTCGATTGTTAATATCTTCAATAAGAAGTATGAAAAGATTCCTTCATCGCTTCTATTTTCGCGTGACCAAACAACGTTACGCACATGAAGCTGATGTTACTCTTACTTTCAGTACTACCTATTGGTTTGATGGCTCAAATCAATGAAAGTGATACGTTAAAGTTCAAGGCGAATTTGGCCTTGACCGGTGTTTATCAATCTGGGAATGTAGAGACGTTGATTTACAGGGCGAAATCGGATTTGAGCATTCGCCCCTGGGAGAAGTGGGTGTATAAAACGCAGAACTCTTATGTGTATCAGGAGTTTGGGAAGGAGAAAGCCGATGAAGATATCTTAAGCCTCAATTTCGTTTATTTCGATCCAGACCAACGGATTTATCCGTTGGTCTTAAGCTTTATCAGCACCAACTTCCGGCGAGAAATTGATTTGCGTTATTTACTCGGTGCTGGCGCCACCTTTAAAGTAGTAGATGCTGATAAGGACTGGTTAAAAGTGTCGTTGACCAGTGAATATGAACAAACTGAATTTGCCCAAGCCGACTTCAACCGCAACGAATACGATGGCCAAGCTACATTAGATACTTTTCGAGGCACGATTTGGATCAATGGCCAATACAAAGTGTTGAATGAGAAGTTGGTCATCAGCCATGAAAGTTACTATCAACCTTCTTTAGAGGATGGCAGGAATTACCGTTGGCAAGGTGATTTAGGCTTGGAAGTGCC
>JAHQVX010000082.1 GCA_019634125.1 Saprospiraceae bacterium | reverse complement strand
GATATGCTTCGATACCATACGTTCACTGCTGGAGCGGGATGGGCGTATGACTATGGGACATCAGAACAAAGTCCTGAGATGTTTGCGTATTTGAAAAATTACTCCCCAGTCCATAATGTGACTGCGGGTACTTCTTACCCAGCTACTTTAGTGACTACGGGTGATCATGATGATCGGGTAGTGCCGGCACATTCTTTCAAGTTTGCCAGTGAATTACAAGACAAACATGAGGGGTCTACTCCTGTACTTATTCGGATTGAGACCGATGCTGGTCATGGTGCAGGGAAGTCTACGGAAGTGATATTAGACGAGCAGGCGGATATATACAGTTTTACGATGTATAATATGGGAGTAGTTCCGTCTTATTAAGTGCTTAACCCCCGCCTTCGGCGGGGGTTCTTTTTCTCCCAACAAAACTCCGTTAAATGAAAAAATTACTTCTCTGGCCATTGCTCGCCTTCGGCTGCGCAGCCCAATCTCAACAAAATATGAATGATGTGGCACTCACCGTCACTCCACTTACCGAACATATGCATATGTTAGAAGGTAGAGGAGGCAACATTGGCATCTTCACCGGAGAGGATGGAATTATCATCATTGATAGTCAGTTTGCGCCTTTGAGTGAGCGGATTCAAGCAGAAGTTCAAAAACTGTCGGATGCGCCCATCAATTACCTTGTAAATACCCATTTTCATGGCGATCATACCGGCGGAAATGCCCATTTTGGATCCACTGGTGTTACCATTGTTGCGCACGATAACGTGCGCAAACGCCTATCTGAGAACGAAAAAACAGCCTCTAGAACCGACGCATTTCCCACCATTACCTACGAACAAGGCGTTCAATTGCATATCAATGG
Source organism: Saprospiraceae bacterium (assembly GCA_019634125.1). Classification (GTDB taxonomy): domain Bacteria; phylum Bacteroidota; class Bacteroidia; order Chitinophagales; family JAHQVX01; genus JAHQVX01. Next base: position 8,357 of record JAHQVX010000082.1, on the reverse strand, counting down.
CCAAAGTGTAATTATCATGCATGTGCACAATGCCCATACCGACAGTGATAGCTTTATCTACTTCCCCGAAGAGAATGTATTGCACATGGGCGATGTATTCTTCAATAAACGTTTCCCATATATCGATTTGAAAAGTGGAGGTAGCATCGATGGCTATCAGGAAGCGGTAAAGGCAGCACTTATGTTGGTGAATGAAGAAACCCAAATCATCCCTGGTCATGGCCCATTGGCCAGTAAAGCAGATTTGATAGCCTATTCAGAAATGCTAAGCGTCATCGATGAACGTATGCGACAAGCCCTTCAAGAAGGCAAATCCCTTGACCAGATCAAGAAAGAAAAGTTAGTCGGCGATTTAAGCGATTGGAATTGGGGCTTTATCAACGAAGACAAAATTATTGAGACGTTTTATAATGGGCTTTCTGCAAACGATTAGCCATATTCTCAGAACATCTGCGAAACTCGTTGCATTCGCGTCATCTGCGTTCCATTACTTTAGTGAACATTAATTCTATATGTCTTGCGTGAGTTTTTGCACCACCTTAAACTCTCCGAGGAACTCTTTAGCCACTACGCGAATAAAGGTATAGGCTGGGATAGCTAAGATCATCCAGATGATTCCCCCTAGGGAGCCAGCAATTAGAATGACAATGAAAATTTCCAGTGGATGTGCCTTGACACTCGTACCGAAAATAATGGGCTGAAAAAGCACATTGTCGATGGTTTGTGCAATGGCAAATACAATGGCAATAGCGAGTAAAAGTCCGGGGATTTCCGATTGGTCTACTAAGCCATAACTCGTGCTTAATGCGATGAGCATCGCGAAAACAGCCCCAATGATGGGCCCGATGTACGGAATAAGGTTCATGATGCCTGCTAAGAAGCCGATCAACAAGGCATTTTTACTGCCTACAGGATTAAATCCAAGCCATTGCGATACGTTTAACCCAAACCATACGAGCACTGTGAAAAGAATAACTTGCAAGGCAAGGCCTAAGAAGTAACGGGATAATAAGTGCTCCACTTTGTGGAGCACGTTCTCTACCTTCTGCTCAACGTTATCTGGGGTAAGCCCCAATATTATTCGATAGAAAAGACCTTCTTCCTTCAAAAAGAAAAACAGTATAAACGTTACCGCAAATATCGTCCCGAGTAAACTGGCCGCCGTGCCTAGAATATTGTTGAACAGGTTGGTCACCGACGAAAGCCGGTACGTATTCTTTAAAAAGTCTGTAATAATAGCCTCTACATCTTGATCTGTATCTTCTACAACACCCCAATCCTTCAACTTTTCTAAGCCTTCGTTCAAAGGCTCTTCAATCTGTTCAGCCAATTGAACATAGTTGATGTTGGTCAACACTTGAGCTTGTTTGACCAACAACGGCGCAAAGAGAGAAACAAAGCCCGCTGCAATGGCAAAAAACAAGGTGATGACAATCAATGATCTCGCCGTTCGGTTCAACCGTTTCCCCGCTACCTTGAATTGCCCCAGGAAACGCATAGCTGGCGCACCCATCAAGGAAAGAACTCCAGCAATCAAAATATAGCTCACAATGTTGCTGAACTTCCAAGCGAAAAGAAGAAGTAGTATTACACCAGCAACGGCAATTATGGCTCGAGTCCTAGGTTTCATGAATGTGTTTTCTCCCACCAATGTAATTAATATTCGTCAATTGGACTTATGAATCCTGGCTTAGTTACACTTTCCACGCTTATTAACGATCTACTTGTTGAAAATACCAATGGTAAGCCCAAATTGCCATTCTATCTTCGCAACATGCACTCAGAACCAATGCTTATTATGGGCGGAAAACAATTCGCCACACAGGTAATAAGTAAAGTAGGTTTGCAACCCAACGTAGAAGTGGTTCATACAAAAGTGGATTTAGATACCCCACGAACCCTAAATGGCGAGCTCTCTATTTTACAACAACCCATCCAGCAAGCGAACACCGTTTTCTGTAGTGCACAGCCTTTCCAGCTTCCATTGGTGGAGATGGCCTTGAAAAATTCGAAGAACGTCTTACTCTTTGAAACGTATTTATTGGATAAAGAAGTCCTCCATCAATTATTGGAATTGGCATTAGAAGCCCGCTGTTATCTGGTGAATGGTGATGCTTTGTTCTTCAACCCAGTCGTGTTCCCCTATATCTATTACTTTCAACACGCTAAATTCACGAAGCTTAAATCGAATCGCTCGAATCAACCCATTACACGGAGATCTTTATTCTATTGCCTAGAAATGTTATTGTGGAAGATGAAATCGCCCGTGAAAAATATTCACGCAAAAGGCGTCCGATTAGGCACAAAATATTTAAACATGATCCATGCCCGGATCGAGTTTGAAAACGATACAGTAGCACAACTCGAAGTCAGCAATATCAAAGAAGATAATCGACTTACCGTGGAAGCAATCAGCGATGAAGCCTGGTTACAACTGGATTTACTTTCCAAAACCGGATCTGTGCAGCGCTTAGAATCCGACGAAGAACTTATCCGAAATATCCAGCCGCAACATATTATTCCAATCCATACCCATCCAGCCAACAACCTCTTCGATTATATTAATAACGATTTATCGAAAGAAGTGCATAAACATGCTCAGTTCGAAAACACCATTGAAGCGGCAAAAATTTTAACACAAATAGAAGAGCAACTCAAGCGCAGTTATTCGGATTTTTCCTATTTTCAGCCCGAGTGAAAACAGCTTTTAAAGATCAAGAGTGGACTGGAAATAGCGCTATTATCAAGCGGATGTTAGATATTCTTGTTGCCTTAATTATCCTATTCCTTTTTCTTCCTCTTTTTGGTGTGATTTCCGTATTAGTCCTTGTAGATCTAGGCTGGCCCTTCTTTTATTCGCAAGAACGTATGGGCAAGCATGGTACAGTTTTTAAGATTATCAAGTTCCGAACCATGCCCAAAGAAGCCGAACAAAACGGCCCCCAATTGGCTTCCGATGAAGATGAAAGGGCTACGCCGCTCGGTAAAAAATTGAGAAAGTGGCGTTTAGATGAATTACCCCAGTTCTTTAATGTGCTGTTAGGTGATATGAGCATTGTAGGGCCACGGCCTGAACGCGAATTTTATTTGAAACAAATTGAACAGCAACTACCAGAGTATCGATACTTGCTCAATGTGCGCCCAGGCATTACCTCAAAAGGCATGGTGAAATATGGCTATGCGTCTACGGTCGATCAAATGATTGATCGGGCTAAGTACGATTTGGACTATCTCAAAAATCTATCGTTCAAGAACGACCTTCGTGTACTTCTGGAAACAATAATTGTAATTACAGAAGGAAGCGGGAAATAGCCTTTTCTGTTACCTTTGCACTATGGTTACACAACAATGGAATAGCATTTTTGATAAATGCATAGAGCAATATCACATTACCGATCATGTAGATGAGCCGATTTCAAATCCATATACCGATGGATCTCTAGAATTTTTAATGTATTCTAAGAACTGGATTGATACGGTCCAATGGCATTTAGAGGATATTATCCGTGATCCAAACATCTCTCCAGAAAACGCTTTAAAAATTAAGCGAAGAATCGATGCTAGTAATCAAGATCGAACAGACATGGTGGAGTATATCGACAGTTATTTCTTAGAAAAGTATAAAGCAGTTGCAGTTCATGCAGATGCAGAAATCAATACTGAAAGTCCGGCTTGGGCCATTGATCGACTATCTATTTTGGCATTGAAAATTTATCATATGCGGGAAGAAGCGGAACGGACTGACGCGTCTGAAGAGCATAGAGCGAAATGCCAGCAAAAACTTGATGTTCTCCTCGAACAACGCACCGATTTAAGCACCGGAATTGAGCAACTCATTGAAGCTATTGCCGCAGGTAAGAAGTACATGAAAGTCTACAAGCAAATGAAGATGTACAATGACCCGAGCTTAAACCCAGTGTTGTACGCGAAAGAAAAGTAGCCGTTGATGGGAAAAAAAATTCTTGCCTTCCGTTTTTCGGCTATGGGAGATGTCGCTATGACGGTGCCCGTCATCAAAGAATTACTTTCTCATTATCCTGATACCGAAATTACCTTTGTGTCCAGACCTCTATTCGCCGCTTTTTTTGAGGGCATTCCTGGGGTTAAATTTTATGGAGTAGATCTTGACCAATATAAAGGCTTTTGGGGCCTGAGGCGCTTGTATAAACAGTTGAAGAATGATGTGGAGTTTGATATGGTGGCCGACCTTCATAACGTTTTGCGGACCCGAATTCTACGTTTGTTTTTTCGATTGAGTAAGGTGCCCGTAGCGAAAATTGGTAAAGGCCGAACAGCAAAACGAAAACTCACGCGAAAGCAGAATAAACAACTCAAGCCCTTGAAGCTAATGGTACAACGCTATGCCGATGTCTTCAACGAGTTAGACTTTTCTTTTGAACTAGAAAATAAGCTTCAACGTCGCCCTCAACCCTTAGAAGATCGGATAATTGCCGCCTTGGGTCAGAAGAAATCAAATTGGATTGGAATTGCACCGTTTGCCAAGCACAAGCCAAAGCGCATGCCATTTCACAAGGCAGAAGAGGTTATTCAGCGACTGAGTGCATTACCCAATGTGCGTATTTTACTGTTTGGTGGGGGCAAGGTGGAGAAATTAAAGCTGGAAGAAATCGAATCAGAGTTTCGACACGTGTATTCTGTGGCCGGCAAGTTAACCATGCATCAAGAGTTGAATTTGATTAGCCACTTAGATGTAATGGTCAGTATGGATAGTGCGAATATGCATTTGGCTTCTATGATGGGCGTGCCGGTAGTAAGTGTTTGGGGGGCTACTCATCCATATGTTGGTTTTCTAGGCTATGGGCAATCAGGAACCGATACAGTTCAGCACGAGATTGAATGTCGACCCTGTAGCGCATTTGGAAATAAAGTATGCTTTCGCGGCGATCATGCTTGTTTGGAGCATATTGATACGGAAGAGATTTTACAAAAGGTTTCAAAATTTTTAATGTAATGCTAGGTTTGAAATTGCCCACGGATCCAAGATGGGCCGATATGGTGAATAAGAGTATTGAATTTGTGCTCACCGACCATGCGTATTGTGAGCAGAAGGCAGCAAGTACTTGTATTTCCTTAATTCAAGCTTACCCAACTCACGAGCGATTAGTAGATGAGTTGGCACCAATTGTGACGGAAGAGTGGGGGCATTTTCGAATGGTGTTGAAGGAAATCAAAAAGCGCAACTTAACCTTGGGAAAGCAACGAAAAGATGAATATGTACATGCTTTGATGGACTTTATGAAAGCTACAAAGGGTAGTAGTCCAGAGGCTCATCTAATGGATAAATTACTGATGGCTGCTCTGATTGAAGCCAGAAGTTGTGAGCGCTTTAAGATGCTGTGGAAGCACATCGACGATAAAGACCTTAGTGAATTCTATTATAAGTTAATGGTCGCAGAAGCCAATCATTATAAGTTATTCATCGACTTGGCCAAAACATATTCCGATCCATCTCGGGTAAAGGAACGGTGGGAAGAGTGGTTAACTTATGAAGCAGATGTGTTAAGAAATTATGAACTAAGTGGAAAAACAGTGCATTAAATGAATGTTTTTTTCACATCTTTGTAGCTGGAACACATCCTTTAGCTACCCAGAACTTAAGTCCCCTTTAGATTTAAGGTAGCTACACCCCGCCTTCGGCGGGGTGATTGGAGGACTTCTCACCTCCTTTTCTTCAAAAAATTAATATTCCGTTTCAAGCCCTTAAACCCCGTGCGTTTTACGGCAGATTTTCGAAAGAACTCCTGAAATACTTCTTCGGTCAACTCTTCCCAATCCGATGCCGACATGGCCAGTAAATCTGGATGGGGTTCAAATTCGGGTGTTTGATGCGACGTACTAAACCGATTCCACGGACACACATCTTGGCAAATATCACAGCCGAACATCCAGTTCTCAAATTTATCTTGATCGTTTACTGGGATAACAGCTTCTTTCAGCTCAATAGTATAATAGGAAATACATTTACTTCCATCTACTTTGTAGGGCTCAACGATGGCGTCGGTCGGACAAGCATCAATGCATGCGGTACACGTGCCGCAGTAATCTTTTATGGGGCCATCGGCCTCCAATTCGAGGTCGCAGATGATTTCGGCAAGGAAGAAAAAAGACCCGGCTTTATTGTTGATGAGTTGTGTGTTTTTCCCAATCCACCCTAATCCAGCTTTTTTGGCCCAAGAGCGCTCCAGAACTGGAGCGCTATCCACAAAAACACGACCATTAAACGCACCGACATTTTGATCAATAAAATGGGCTAATGCCTTCAATTTATCTTTCACTACAAAATGATAATCTTTGCCATAAGCATATTGCGACAGCTTCGGGGCTTTACTATCTGCTTGTTTTTTGGGTGTATAGTAGTTGTACATCAGAGAGAGCACACTTTTTGCGCCAGGTACAAGTAATCTAGGGTCTAAGCGCTTATCAAAATGATTGGCCATATAGGCCATTTTTCCATGTCGGTTTTCATTCAACCAATTTTCTAAACGCGGTGCGTCTTCTTCCAAAAAACCAGCGGAACTTACACCAAAAAAAGAGAAGCCTAAGCGGTGTGCTTCGGCTTTAATAGCAGCTTTCCATTCGCTCCTAGCCAGCATCAGACAAAGAGCTTAAAGATGAGCCATCCGCCCATTACTATGGCTAAAAACGATTTCATAAATACTCCTGTGATAAAACCTAAGAAGGCTCCAGTACCAGCTTTCAAGGCCTTTTCGCCACTTTTGCCCGAGATAAGTTCTCCAATGATGGCACCCAAAAACGGTCCAACAATAATCCCAAACGGCGGGAAAAGAAATGCACCAACGAAAACGCCAATCATACTTCCCCATTGGCCATATTTGCCCGCTCCAAGTTTTTTTGAGCCCCATATGGGGATAAAATAATCCAATAACTGAACTACGAGCGTAACCAAACCGAATCCCACTAAAATTGCCCAGTGGTATTCAATGCCATCACGAAAAAAGTGCTGTACGAGCATACCAGCATACACGACCCAAACACCGGGCAACACGGGTAGGATAGAACCTAAAATCCCAAATACGACCAATCCAATGATCAATATGATTTCACCAATATGAAGTAGAATCTCTTCCATCAATGTTTTTTAAGTCAAACGAAGAACCAAGATAAAAGTTCCCGACTGTATTATGATTTAATTGCTCGAGTCATTTCTCTTTTTCCAGGAGGGCCAGGCAAGTTTTCTACTGTAAAGCCTACTGCTTTCAAGTCGCGTTTCACTTGTCCTTTCGCACAATAGGTGGTTAAAACACCATTTTTATTGAGTTGTGCATACAGTCCAGCAAATACTTCTTTGGTCCATAATTCGGGTTGAGCACTTGGAGCAAAAGCATCGTAGTAAATGATGTCATAGTAGGGTAAGTCTTCCGAAAGCAACCATTGGTGGAGTGAACTTTTCTTTTTGGTAAGCGAAAAGAACTCGGTTAGATGAGTTGCTTGTTCCCATTCAACTTCATGGAGTTGATACAGCCCTTCAGGGTAATCTAATGGTTGGATCTGTTCGAGACTCAATGGGTAGGCTTCTAAACTGGTGAATGCTACGCTTCGTTGATGGTTATGAGCAAATTCTTGAGACAGCCAGGCATTCAATCCTGTTCCAAAGCCCATTTCTAATATGGATATAGGAGTCGTGGAGTAGTGTTGTACAAAATAGTTTAAGGCAGCTTCAATGAATACATGTTGGCTTTCTGTATGTGCTCCATGAATGGAATGGTAATGTTCGTCGAGTTGTTCGTTGAACAGGGTGAAAGAGCCGTCTTTGGTCTGATATGGTTGAAGTGTAGCCACATCATAAAGATACGTAAGCGGGCTATATATTGTTGTTTTTTTTGTTTTGGCACGGCTTTTGTATTGCTAGTAGCATCATAAAGAGATAAAAAATCTCATAGTGTTTTGTTTTGGGTTTAAAGCGTTCCGCAAGGGACGCTTTTCTTTTTTTAGGCTATTTCGGTCTGAGTTAATTCCTTCATTTTTTTTTTTGGCATAGAAATTGAGATACTGATAATATCATAAAGAGATAAAAAAATCTCATAGTGTTTTGTTTTGGGTTTAAAGCGTTCCGTAAGGAACGCTTTTCTTTTTTTAGGCTATTTCGGTCCGAGTTAATTCCTTCAAAAATCGTTTTGGCACAGAAATTGAAATAGTGATAGTATCATAAAGAGATAAAAAATCTCATAGTGTTTTGTTTTGGGTTTAAAGCGTTCCGTAAGGGACGCTTTTCTTTTTTTGGCTATTTCGATCCGAGTTAATTCCTTCAAAAATCGTTTTGGCACAGAAATTGAAATAGTGATAGTATCATAAAGAGATAAAAAAATCTCATAGTG
>JAHQVX010000081.1 GCA_019634125.1 Saprospiraceae bacterium | reverse complement strand
GTATACTACTTTGGTTACACAAAGATATAAAAAAAAGAAGGTAGCTTGCAATACAAAGTAGTGTATTGAGTCGCAACAACAGTCTATAACACTTGTTATTACTCATGATTAGAGCTTGTAACTTTTTTTTCAAAAAAGTTTAAATCACCCCGATTAAGAAGATACAGGGTTTTTTATGAAGGTTGATTTTGGCGTTTTTCCAACTTTTGATGGGCTGAGTTTTGACAAACTCAGCCGGTCCAGTTAAATCGGCTGCTACGCAGAGCAATGTATTCGGTTGAAGGTGATTCACCAGCGCTTCCAGCATTTGTTGGTTGCGGTACGGTGTTTCCATAAAGATACTGGTCGTGTTGTGCACCCGGGTTTCGGTTTCCAATGCTTTTATGGCCGCTTGTTTCGATCGAGCCTCCACAGGTAGGTAGCCATGGAATTGAAATTTCTGTCCGTTAAAGCCACTCGCCATTAAAGCGAGGAAAATCGACGAGGGTCCTGAAATCGGTCTGACTGGAAACTGGTGTCGGTGTGCGAGCGCAACGAGGGCACTTCCTGGGTCTGCGATGCCGGCTGCGCCGGCATCGCTTAAGATGCCCACATCTTCGCCCGATTCTAAGGCGCGCAACGCCCCTCCATAAGCCTCCAACAACTCTTCATCACTGCGCTTATGCCAAATCTCGTAGAACGAACAAGCATCAAAATCGGTCTTAATGCCCAATGCTCGAATATATCGGCGCGTCACTTTCACGTTCTCCACCGCAAAGTGACGAAGTTCAGCAATAATAGTACGTGCTTCTTCACTAATCGTGGCCTGGTTTTCAGGGGAGAGCACATTGGGTAAAACATAGAGCGTTCCAGTCATAGCGTAAAGATAATTCGTTTCGTTAGCTTCGTACTATGTATAAAGCCCTAGTTGTTGTTGGATGGGTTGTGCTTTTTGGCTTTGCCAAAAAGCAGCCCACACTGAAAGAAGAATTTAACCTAAAAGGCAAGGTCAAAGAAATGAAGAGTGAACGCCGCTTTACGTTAATTCAGGGCACCAACGATACTTTATATGAATTCACGTATCACTACCACTATTATTTTAACAAGCAAGGGAATATTGATTCCTTAATCACAGAAAACGAGATCGAAGGGGAAGTTTCCCGTTACACTACTCTGTACTCATACAATAGTGCGAATGAGTGGGTGGAAGAAAGTATTTCCGACGGACTAGAAACACGCATCACTACCCACACTTGGAGTGGTAAATCTTATGTGTCTATGGGGCACCCATTCGATAGCACCAAGACTGTAGTAGAAACGCTTTTCAACAAGCGAAATCAAGTGGAGCAAATCAATGAGCAATTCATCCGCATCCAACCCGATGGAACAGAACGGGCAGAAGTAGACGATGAAGTGGTTTTTCTTTATGATAAAGCAGGCCTGCGAATTGGTATGGACCGACTGCAAAAAATAACCGGTGAACGCTCGAAAACCACTATGAAAAATTCCAATATTGACTCGAAAGGCAATCCCCAAGACATTCGTATCGAAACCTTGGATACCAATACGAAAACTATGGTAGACTACCATCGCTCTTTCATTTATTATTAAACATGAAGCTTCCTCGTTCTTTTTATCTGCGAGAAGATCCGCTTGAGATCTCTAAAGACTTGTTGGGTACTTATTTACACACCCAAATCGACGGCCATCATTGCGTAAGTAAAATCGTAGAAACCGAAGCCTACATTGCTCCGGAAGATCAAGCCAGTCATGCCAAGAACATGAAGAAAACGCCACGCTCAATGACCTTTTATAAGGAAGGTGGCACCGCCTATGTTTATACCTGCTATGGCGTCTTCCAGCTCTTCAACATTATTACCAATGCGATAGAAGTCCCACATGCCATCCTTATTCGAGGGGTGGAACCCATTGAAGGCATCGATGTAATGCTAAAGCGAAGAGGCATGGACATGGTAAAACGCAACTTAACAGCTGGACCAGGAATACTTAGTATCGCCATGGGTATCAGGAAACACCACAATGAAACCGATTTGTTGGGTGACACGATATGGTTGGAAAAGGGAAGTCGTATACCAGAACAGAATATTATAGCGAGCCAGCGCGTGGGTTTAGGCACCTGTCCAGAACCTTGGAAAAGCAAGCCCTGGCGCTTTCGGGTGAAAGGCAGTAAATGGACAAGCCCACAAAAATATTAAGCGAAATACCCCATTTTGGGGACGGCACTTCCCAAATAAATTGAGCTGAAAAGTAGTATGTTAGAGTAAATTGTGACCAAAAATTAACCCATGAAGTTCGCACTACTCTTATGCTTGCTGTTTATAGGCAGTCTTGTCTTAGGCCAAAAACCCATTGAAATTTACGATTCTACGATTGAAGACCGAATGGCCGTTGAAACCGATAAATTGATTCTCATCGATTTTTATGCCACTTGGTGTGGTCCCTGTAAAGTCATGGACCCCATATTAGAAGAGTTTGCTTTAGAATATGAAGATCAACTCATCGTTTACAAAATGGATGTAGATGCGAATACATTTCCTGCTGAAGTAGGTGTGTCTGCGATGCCAACATATGTACTTTACCGAGACAACGATGTGATTGACAGCTTTTCTGGGTCAAGGGAGAAAGAAGAGATGCGTTCTATTCTGGTAGAAAACATGCCGCAAAGAGCGGCTGCTTCTTCTTCTCCTTCATCCAGTGATATTGGTGTTACCTATCCTGATTTAGCTTCAGTTAATGCTTTGTATAGCCAAAGCAACGTCGATGAAAACTGGAACAACTGGCAAGACTTAAATTCGCTGGCTTGGCAAGCCTTTTTAAATGAAAACGATATAAGAGACTTATTAGTGGCGTTAAAAATGGCTAAACGCTCGATAGAGTTAAATAAAAATTCGTTTAATACAGATACCTATGCTGCACTCCTTTATAAAACCGGGAGCTTAGATGAGGCCCTCAACTGGGCTAAAATAGCCGTTGACTTAGCCAAAAGTGAAGGCAAGGACCCAATTGCGACTAAGCACTTAATGCAATTGATTATTGAAGCGATGTAACGTTAATCTTTAAAGTCGACCAAATACTTGTCTAAATCAAGTTCGGCTTTCATCCGGTTTTTGAGTTCAAACTCATAGACTGCTCGTCCGAGTTCGGCTAAGAATGGGACGCCTTCTTCGTCGTATTCGTATTGGCCATCGTTGTAAATGCCGTTTTCATTGACATGCACGGTGGCAGCGAGTAAAAATTCTACATTGTTCTCCGTATCAACAACATAAGCTACATCGGTTAAAAAGCCATAAGCCCAACCGATTTTATTGAAAATCCGCAAGTGGTCTGGAAGGTGCTCTTGGTTATCTCCAGCAATTAGCAACTTTACATAACTGTCGTAATACTCCGTAGAATCGAGTTTGGGCGCTTTGCTCTCGCGCGGGCGCATGCCCATGGCTTTGTAGATCGACGTGTAATCTTCTGGCTGTAGTGAAAAACGCTCTGATTCCGAGTATACTTCCGGGAAATAAACACGTTTCAACACGTCGAGTTGTTCAGACAGTGGGAAATAGTTCTTGGTCGAAAAGTCAAAGGCTTCGTAGACTATACGCTCTTCGGCGTTCATATACCCCGAACCACGCACTAAATTCTTCATTTCGAGTGGGGGCAATAGCTCAGCAACTTGCTCTTCTTGTTCGAAGGCCACTTGCCCATCTGGATGCAATACCCGATAGGGATTGGTGTAGCGATTTTCTTCGTGACCAAATCGTGGATCACCTAAACGGTGGTTGATTTGTGTTTTTGTTAGGCCTTTCGATTTTAATTGATCGTGCAGGTATCCTTGCCCTAAAAATTCATAGAGGCGGTTGCTGGAATTGTTGTCGGAATAGAGGAAAACATTTTTGACCCATTGGTTGAGGTTGGGTTGGCCGGTAAGGCTGGTACTGTCGTATTTGAAGGGCGATTGTGGGTAACGCGCGCTATCAATTTCGACGGTCCAATTTGGGTCAAGATCCAGCGCGCGGGCCTTTTCTAGGGCTAAAAATGCCAACGGCATTTTTACTGTACTGGCCGGATAAAAGTAATCGCCATCGTTGAGGTACATCTTGTACCGTGTAAACGACGGGCGGTTCAAGGAGTCGCGGTCGATTTGCTCGTAAATAATCTGACAATCATATTGAATGGGATCACTGAGGATTTGCTCTAGGATAGGCGATTGCCGTTCGGCAATCGCGTCCATTAATTGGTTTTCAGAAGTGGGCAAACAGGCTGTGCTCAACATGCCAAGTACTATCCACCAATACTTCATTCTTGAATTTTTGGTCCGTAAGCTAAATCGCCTGCATCGCCCAGTCCGGGCAGAATATAGGCTTTATCGTTCAATGCCGGATCGATGGCGCCAGTGTAAATAACGACATCGTCTATCTCACTGAGCACGTAATTAATACCCGGTTCGCTGGCTATGGCCGTTACAATGTAGGTCTGCTCCGGCATCCCTTGTTCGTAGAGTTTGCGTAGGGTTTTTACTAGAGAGCTGCCTGTGGCCAACATCGGGTCGGAAATAATGAGTTGTCGGCCCGCAATTTCTGGTGAACTCACATAATTCAGTTCAATATCAAAGGTTCCGTCCTCAATATGCTTCCGATAGGCGGAAATATAGGCACAGTCGGCTTGATCGAAGATGAGTTGGAGGCCTTCGTGCAGGGCTAGCCCTGCACGTAAGATCGTGGCTAAAACCGGTTGCTCGCTTAGATAAAAGCCATCCGTGGTAGCCAATGGTGTTTCTACTTTCTTGCTTAAGTACGGCATTTGCTTACTGATTTCATAGGCCATGACTTGGCCAAGTCGGCGCATATTAAATCGAAAGCGGGCGCGGTCTTGCTGTACGCGCTTATCGCGCATTTCCGTAATGAAGTTGCGAACAATAGAGCTGTTCTCACTGAGGTTGTAAATCATGTGTTGTAAAAATAAAGAACGTGAGGCATCTGACGTCCTTATTCCCTAACCTTTCCCAGCCAGGCGTTTTAGGTTTTGTAACAGGGGATGGCGTTTTTCCACGTAATAGTAGTTTTCTTCTTTGGGGTGGAAGCCCTCAAGGAAGTACGCTACGGCAGGCAACATAGAGCCTTCAAAATCAAAGGTAAGTGGTTGCTCGGCGTACTGCTCGATCATATGGTCGAACACCAAGGCGCCTCCGCCGTTGTTTCGCACTTTGGGATTCACTACGCCTAATAGAGACACGATTCGCTTTTGGGTTTTCGTATACGCATTCACCGCTTCTAAAGCGCCTTCTGCGAAATAGCCAATAACCTCGGCTTGGTCGCGGCTTAATGCCGCTTGAAGCACGTCATCGAAGCAGGAGATATCGCCTTTCCCTTTATTCGCTTTCACAGGGTCGTGTTTGTGGTAAAACGCCCAAAAATCCTCCGTTGATATCGGTTGAACGTGCCCGCGCTCTTTGGCTTTGCGGATGGTTTTTCGGCGGTCTTTGCGGTAAGCCGCAAACAGCGATTCGTACGGTTGGTTGAGGTCTAGCGTGTAATTGGTGTAGCATTGAGAGGAAACAACGCTGCTTGCAGCGTTGAACGACACATGATACGACTTAAAGCGTTGATCCAACTCGGCTTTAAAGGCATTGCAGAGCGTTTCGCCGTAGCCAAATACGCCCAATTGCTGACATGCATGCGGTTGATACACTTGCTTAATGCCCCACTTTTTATTCCAAGGTAAAGGCATAACCTGGCAATATTCTTCAGTAACCAATGCATCCCAATGGCCGTTCGTGGCCGCATCTAAATACCACGAGTAGGCATAAGGCAAGCCTAAAGGATGGGCATCTATGCAAGCATCCCATTTCGTTGTGTTAATTTCGCTACGTTTCAAATAATTGATCAAAACAACTTGCTATGGCTAAACAAATATTAAAAACTTCTGCGAAAAGCTTAGGCCCTTATTCAACAGGTGCGTGGGCAGGTGACACCTTGTTTGTATCTGGACAAATTGCCTATAGTGCAGAAGAGGAGCGCATTATCCTCGATTCCATTCCGGAAGAAACCCACCAAATCATGAAGAATATTAAAGGAATTCTGGAAATTGCTGGCCTCACTTGGAATGATGTGGTGAAAACCTCTATCTTCTTAACAGACATGGGCAATTTCTCCACCGTTAACGAGGTGTACGCGCAATATTTTGATATTGAATTAGCGCCTGCTCGGGAATGTGTACAGGTTGCTGCACTTCCAGGCGGGGTAAATGTGGAGATCTCGGTGATTGCCACGAAATAACGCTTTTGTGCTTCTTCCTTATTAACTCATTGAATCCTTAACTTGATCTACTTAGATTATAACTCCACCACACCTGTAGCTCCCGAAGTATTGGAGAAGATGCTGCCTTACTTTTCAGAAAAGTTTGGCAATGCATCGAGCAGTACGCATTCGTATGGTTGGGTGGCGAAGAGCGCGGTAGAAACCGCCCAGCAACAAGTTGCTGGGCTCATCGGCTGTGAAGCGCAACAACTCCTATTCACTTCAGGCAGTACCGAGGCCATTAACCTCGCCATTAAAGGGCTTTGGGCGCTCTATAGCCCACGAAAAGGCAAGCACATCATCACCTGCAAAACCGAACACAAAGCCGTTTTAGATGTTTGTGAATTCCTCGAGAAAAAAGCGGGTGCAAGGGTGACGTACTTAGATGTTGATGCCAACGGAAGTATTGATATAGAGGCCTTGAAAGCGGCCCTAACCGATGAAACCATTCTTGTTTCTATTATGCTAGCCAACAACGAAACGGGCGTCATCCAACCTATGCGAGCAATCAGTAACATCGTGCATGATGCGGGCAGTATTTTAATGAGTGATGCCACACAGGCTATTGGAAAAATTCCCGTAAATGTAGACGAACTGGGCATTGATCTCCTTTGCCTAAGTGGACATAAATTCTACGGGCCAAAGGGCGTTGGGGCATTGTTCTTCCGAAGAAGAAGCCCTAGAGTAGCCCTAGAGGCCCTCATCCATGGCGGGGGCCATCAGCGTAATCTAC
Organism: Saprospiraceae bacterium; assembly: GCA_019634125.1. GTDB lineage: Bacteria > Bacteroidota > Bacteroidia > Chitinophagales > JAHQVX01 > JAHQVX01. The sequence continues at coordinate 4,143 of JAHQVX010000081.1, read as the reverse complement.
GAAGTGGCACGCTGAACGTAGCCGGGATTGTAGGTTTAGGCGCAGCAGCTGAATTCGCCCAAAACAACTTAGAAAACTTCCAATCCAACACCTTGGATCTTCGCGATTTCCTAGAACAGCAGTTTACAGAGCACTTCCAAGTGCACATCAATGGAAAAGAAGCCTTGAGGTTAGCCAATACGAGCAATATTTCCTTTTCAGGAAAAGCGGCATCTCGAATTATTGAAGTGATTAAAGGGTCTATTGCTGTAAGTACTGGAAGTGCCTGCACCAGTGAAGTTATGGAGCCCAGTCATGTACTTAAGGCGATGGGCTTAAGCGATGCCGACAGCTACGCCAGCATTCGATTTAGCCTAGGATGGAACACCACAAAAGCAGATATTTTACAAGTCTTTGATGTTTTTAAAGCGCGTTTGAACGATCTTTAGGAACCATTTTCAACGGAAATTGTTTTTTAGAAGGAAGTAATAACTATGATTCAAATCTCAGATTCAGCGAAAGAACGTGTTCAAAGTATTTTAACATCGGAGGGTAAGGGCGCAGATTATTTTGTGCGTGTGGCGGTAAAAAGCGGCGGTTGCTCGGGTCTGGCTTATGAGCTGGAATTCGATAATGAACTCGACACCTCAAAAGACGATGTGTTTGAAGACAATGGCATGAAGCTCGTGGTGGACAAGCGCAGTGTGCTCTACTTGTTCGGTACAATTCTAGATTTTTCGGGCGGACTGAATGGTAAGGGTTTCGAGTTTCGAAACCCCAATGCCACACGAACATGTAGTTGTGGCGAAAGCTTTTCGATATAGTATTAAAAAACCTCTTCGTCCCGTCTCGGCTTAGCCGAGACGGGACGAAGAGGTTCTCTCTTTCAATCAATACATTACCTGGATACCACCAATTTCGTCACCATTCGCTTGCCTTCTACTTCTACATGCACGAGGTAAGTGCCTTTTCGAAGACTGGTCACGTCTAAATTCAATCGGTTATTCCCTTCAGCGGCTTGCACGGTATTCACTAATACCGTCTCTCCGCCGAGTCCCACGACACGAATCGTAGCAAAAGCCTGACGAGCTGCAGTAAAGGTCAATTGGGTGTTGTTTATCGCTGGATTCGGGTAAATCAAAACTTCATCTGCCTCCACTTCTTGATCCTCGTCTTCTTCCAGATCTAATTCTAACTCTAGGCCTTCACGTACAAACCGTGTTTTCGCACCAGAATTTGGAGCTACTAGTCGGGCGTTGGAATTCGTCTCACCTGTGATAATTACTTGATCAATATAAATATGATCCCGATTTCCGCTTGCATCACATTGGAATCGGAATTGTGCATTACTGGTCAAAAGATTAGCAGGAATCGTAAAGCTGGCATTGTAGAAGTTATTGTTCTGGAAATCTGTTCCACGAGCATAAGTCTCTAGAGTTTGCCAACCTGATCCATTATTATAACGTAACCAGAAATCCTCTCCGTTCTCCATACTCCAGCTATAGAAATTGAAATCAATCGTCACAGAATTGAATCCGCTTAAATCAAAGCTTGGAGAAGTCATTGCAGAGGCTGTTCCCGAGTTATCTCGTATTCGAATCGAATAGTTTCCTTCAAAAGATCTGCTTCCTGAATAACGCGCACAATCTCCTCCTCCATCAGACCAACCATCCCAGCCACTTTCGAAGTAGCCTTCATGAACAGTTACCGGACCACTTGGTGCACTATCGGTAGTAATAGAGATCTGACTGCTGTTTCCAGAGGTGTTTCCAGCCGCATCAAAGGCTACCACATAGAATAAGTACGTTGTCCCGGCTGTAAGCGTATTCAACGTCGTTGAGGTCGTGGTATACGTCCCTTGGTAAACACCATCTTGGTAAAGGTCGTAACCTCCTACACCTAAATTATCCGTTGATGCATTCCAAGATAAGTCTACACTAGTTTGAGTCACATTCGTGCCTAACAACCCTGTTGGAGTGGTTGGCGCTTGAGTATCGGCCGTAACCGCCGTAGTAATGGTTAAGGTATTGCTCGCACCAGACTGATTACCTGCCGCATCAATGGCTGTGACTACGTAATTGTAGTCCATACCTTCGGCAAGACCTGTCATCGTTGCAGAAGTTCCAGTGACCGTTTGAGTCAAACTTCCATTCTGGTAAATGTTATACCCAGTTACTGCAACATTATCTGTTGAGCCACTCCAAGTGAGGTCAACACTACTTGTTGTAACGTTATTTCCGGTTAAACTTGTTGGTGCAGTTGGTGCTTCTGTGTCTGCAGCAGCATCTGTAGTTACAGCAACAGTATTGCTTGGAGCAGATTCGTTACCCGCTGCATCAATTGCTGTTACATAGAAACTATAGCCGGTGGAAGCGCTTAAGCCAACTACTGATGCTGAAGTAGCACTTACAGTTGTATATAAGGTGCCATCACGATACACGCGGTAACCAGTTACAGCAACATTGTCGGTAGATGCATTCCAAGTCAAGTCGACAGAAGATGCCGTGACACCAGAAGCTGCTAAGCTACTAGGCGTTGTTGGAGCTTCCGTATCGCTAGGTCCACCCGAACAACCTGTTCCCCAAATCAAACTCACATACTCTGGGTGATCCACGAACGGGTTTCTATTCCCCTGAACGTTGAATATGTCGTTGTTTCGGTCTAATTCCTTTGGAGACACCGGATCGTCTTCATGCCATTGAATCAACATGTTTAATGCCCAATCTTCGTACACTTGATCGTTTGTTCCATTTAGCATGGCATCCGAGTAAACGGTATTATTTTCCCAACTTCCGATTTCATTTTCATAGCGTGTAGCCATGTAGAAGTAAATTCGGGCGATATCTCCTTTGTACGCATCAATAGGTTCGAATACCTTACTGGTATAACCAGGAATCGTAATGGAAGAATTTCCAAGTCGACTTCCGTTATTCATGATATGGCTTTCGGTGCCTGATTGTACTTCGCCATAAGGATAATTGCTTCGAATTCCGTTGATGTACCCATCTACAGGAATAACCATATGCACATCGGTATACTGTGTAGCAGATTCACTTCCGCCCCACCAAGATTTCGGGAAGGAGTGTTCTCTATTGTAGCAAACCCCTTCGCCACTATACGTTCCACATTGTTCCGTTACGAAAGTGAATTCATTTTCAGATCCCGTTGGGTTGTCGGAGTACATATCCCAAACGATGGTGGCATTGCCAGCATCATTTAAGTGGTCATCTGTGGTTTGGTAAATCGTCCAAAGCGCACCATAAGTTTGCTCGTTATGGCCATTAACAATATTGTAAAGCACGGTTTTCAAATCGAAGCAAGTTTGTCCGCTCACTAAAGCATAGTAATCTGAATTGCCATCTTCTAGCGTAGAAGTCGAAGCCGCTAGTGGATTTGAGTTGATATAATCGGGCCCACCCGAGCAATTATCATTATAGGCAAATACATAGAAGAAATAACTTGTATTTGCGCTTAATCCAGAAGCTGTAAAGTCAAGATTGCTTGACGACTGTACTACAGTTCCATTTCCTAAGGCGCTTCCAGCTGGGTAATTCACCCCATCGATCGGATTGGCCGTTAGCGTATTGGCTGTGCTATACACCACGAGATACTTATCTGCATTTGACGCTGAGAAATCACCTTGAATGAGATTCGAAGTAATCGTTCCAAACATAAAGTTAGATGGTTGCGCAGATGGCTGACTACAAGGAGGTGCTGAAGAACTTGTTTCAATTAAAATGTCATCAATAGCGATTTCATCTCTACTTCCACTTCCGTTCACATCATTACTGGTCCATCTTAAATAGAGGTGGGATCCAGCTGCCAAATTGATATTGCTTAAAGTCGTCGTTTTCTGAGTGGCTGTCCAACTCGGACTAGAGTCGGCACCAGCAGGAGTGACAATGTTAACGGCTGTTACATCGGTATACGATGAATTATTGGTGGAATATGAGAAATTAAATGAGTTACCGCGTGATTGATCATTTCGTACATAAACGGTGTAAGTCACCGTAACCTCATTCAACGTGCTGCCGGTATTGTTTTGGATTTTCAAACCAAGGTTACCCGGTGTAAAGTCGCTGCCTGTAGGCTGAAATCCTAGTGCACGATTATTCGAATTGATGTTGAAGGCATATACACCGCCCGTAGACACACCACCATTGG
>JAHQVX010000080.1 GCA_019634125.1 Saprospiraceae bacterium | reverse complement strand
CCCGTCGATAATGTCAAAGCCAAGCTTTGACATCTCTTCCCGGAAATACCTTGTATTCGACTCCAGCTTATCCCGCAATTCCGTGGTGGACGACAACATATCAAGCACTTTAATGGAGGCGCCGACAATACTCGGCGCTAATGTATTCGAGAACAAATACGGTCGAGAACGCTGACTAAGCATGTCTACAATTTCTTTGCGAGCGGCGTTAAATCCGCCCGAAGCGCCACCTAATGCCTTTCCGTACGTGCCGGTAATAATATCTACTCGACCCATGGCATTGCAGTATTCGTGCGTGCCGCGTCCTGTTTTCCCTACAAAGCCGGTGGAATGGCATTCATCCACCATGACCATGGCGTCGTACTTGTCGGCGAGGTCGCAGATTTTGTCGATTTGGGCAATTACGCCATCCATGGAAAATACGCCATCTGTGGCGATGAGCTTCCGGCGTGCGCCGGAAGCTTCTTGCAACTTCGCTTCCAAGTCTTCCATGTCATTGCTCTTATAGCGGTAACGAGCGGCTTTACACAACCGAATACCGTCGATAATAGAGGCGTGGTTCAAACTGTCGGAAATGATGGCATCTTCCTTGCCGAGAAGGGGCTCAAACAATCCGCCATTGGCATCAAAGGCAGCAGCGTATAAAATCGTGTCTTCCATACCGAGGAATTCCGCTGTTTTCCGCTCCAATTCCTTGTGTAAGTCTTGTGTTCCGCAAATAAAACGCACCGACGACATACCGAAACCATGTGAATCAATAGCGGCCTTCGCAGCAGCAATCACGTCAGGATGCGACGATAAGCCCAAGTAGTTGTTGGCGCAGAAATTCAATACTTCCTTACCCGACGTCGTGGAAATCTCCGAGGCTTGTGGCGTGGTAATAATGCGTTCTTCCTTATACAGCCCAGCGGCTTTAATGTCTTCCAGTTCTTTGGCTAATACAGGTCGGGTGTTGTTAAACATGAGTTACAATTTTATTCGTCACTAATTGGTGGAGCATTTCATCCACTAAGTTATCTAAGTTGTATTGATGTGCCCAGTTCCAATCCTTTCGTGCCAGGCTATCATCGATGGATTCACTCCAAGTTGCGGCAATGGCCTGACGAAAGTCGGCTTGGTAATCGATGGTAAAATTAGGGAGGCGTTCTTGAATTTTCGCGGCAATTTCTGCAGGGGTAAAGCTCATAGCTGCCAAGTTATAACTAGTGCGTACGGTGAGCTGATCTGCGGGCGCGTCCATGAGCTCAATGGTGGCGCGAATAGCATCGTCGATATACATCATGGGCAGGCGCGTGTCGGCATCTAAGAAGCAGGTATAGTGCTCGCCTTTTAGGGCTGCATGGAAAATTTCAACGGCGTAATCGGTGGTACCGCCGTGGGGTAGGGCTTTCCAGCCGATAACGCCCGGATAACGAAGCGAGCGCACGTCTAATCCATAGCGTTTGTGGTAGTAATTGGCCCATAACTCACACGATACTTTGCTGATTCCGTATACGGTTTCCGGACTTAAGTCGGTGTATTGTGGCGTGTTGGTTTTAGGCGTAGTAGGGCCGTGAACGGCAATGGTAGCAGGGAAGAAGACCTTATCGATGGACATTTCGTTCGACAGTTCCAGTAAGCTTAAAAACGCATTGAAGTTCACGTTCCAGGTTTTGGCCGGATTCCATTCTCCATTAGCGGACAGAATGGCCGCTAAATGGTAGACTTGTGTGATCTTATGATCGCCCATAACTTCCCGAAAGCGCTGCTTGTTGAGAATGTCCAACATGGCGTAGTTCGGGTCATCCAAATTATTGCGGATATCTGTAGACAGTACGTTGGCTGTGCCGTATTTCTGCCGCAAAGCATCTACTAAATCTGAACCGATTTGCCCCAGCGCACCCGTCACCAAAATTTGCTCCATGAAAGCGATTTGTTTTGAGGTGTGAAACTATAAAAGAAATGAATGGTTTGTATACGCTCCATCTTGTGAAGAATACAACTAGTGGTTTAAGCTTGCTTACTTGGGATTCGTGCGAATTTGAAGGACTAATTCCTTTATTTTTTTCAATTATCGATTTGGAATATGAAAATCAATCTGTTTTTACGCCTAATTTTTCAGCCATTTTAAAATCTTTTTGGGCACCTCTTTTGTCATTTAATTTATAGCTCTTTAAATAGCCTCTGTTTAGATAAGCAACTCCATTTTTAGGATTTAATTCTATGGATGTATTAAAATCGTTTAGCGATTCCTCTGTTTTATTCAAGGATTGATAAATTGATGCTCGTGATAAATAATAGTCACTATCTTCATTTAATTCAATAGCTTTATTTATATCTCTGAGTGCTTCATCTAAAAAGTTTAAATCTTGGAAAACTTTGGCTCTATTATAATAAGCAAAATCATAATCTGGCTTTATCGTTAGTGCTTTATCAAAGTCACGAATTGCCCCCCTTGTATCATACATTATGCTTCCACGACTAGAGTGGACTATATTAAAATATTTTAAAAAGTCATTGCGTAAAGCAGTGTCATTCGTCATAAGCAATATCGAATCTGAATATTTCTTAGAAACATCATTACGCGATTTTGCTACTCCTCGAGATACGTAAGTTTCATAACTAAGACTATCCGATTCAATAATGACCGATAAATCATTAATTGCTTTATCCATTTCATTGGTATCATAATAAATGTATGCCCTTTCCCTTAATGCGTCGTTCATATAGTTTGGATCCTCAAGGCTAATAACATGCGTGTAGTCTTCTACTGCCTCGTAGAAATCATACATGTAACTGTTAATCAGCCCTCTTGTATAATGAGCACTTATATTGTCGTATTCGATCTCCATGGCTTTGTTTACATCTTCAAGTGCAGTTTCTGGCTTTTGGATTTGTAAATAATTGTATGCTCTTTCAACATAAGCACTGTCAAAATCAGGCTTTAGTGTTAAAGCTTTGTTTAAAAGGCCAATGGCTTTTGAATGATTTCCATTGTCAGCTTCTTCTTTTGCGGAATTAAATAATTCTTGGTAATCCAAGTCTTTGTAATCGGATTTTTGATTACAAGCAACCAATATTAAAATGCTGAATAGTAGTGTAAATTTTGTCATGTCGTTTTGTGTCTTTGAGGTAAAAGATGATGGAAAAATTCCGAACATTGTTGAATCTCCTGTAAACGGATTATTAAAGTGTATTTCGTTCCATCAACGGTTTGTGTATGGTGCGTATCCCGTAGGGTATGCACTATACACCTTGTTGGCGGTAGTGTTTTATTTTTTATAATGATTATGATTATTCGGTTTGAATACAACTTTCTGTTTATTCGGCATGACTTCCCAAACCCATACTTGGTAATCATAATTAAATGCATCTTTTGGATACCATTGTGTCCTTCCTGTTCCTAATCTCATAGGAAGTTCAACGTCTTGACATAACTTAAATATGGGCTTTAGTAGTTTAACTCTATCATCTTTTGGTGAATCAATTCTAACATCCATATAGTCATCAGGTCGGACTTTCAGAATTGGTCTTCTACGTCCTTTTTTATCTATCTCGCCATTAAAGTGTTTATTGTCAAAAAGCTTATCTAGGTTCTTTTTCTTTCCTGCCAATATGAAGTAGCAACTAACATGATTGTTGTTTCCAATCATCGCGAGTCTAACTAAATCCCAAATGACTCTTTCTACTGTCTGTTTTGTTACTGTTGAACCAACCCATTTAGATTCAATCGCAACTTTAATATTTCTGTCTTTATCGTAGACAACAAAGTCTATTTCCGGAGGTCTACCACGGCCTGGAGATTTTTCTCCTAGAATCGGATGTTTTATTTCTGCATGAACATCTTCTCCAAATCTAGTATTAAGTATCTGGGCTATAGGAGTTGAAAGATATTTTTCGGAGAATATGGACGCTCTATGACAAGAATGCTCAAATTGTAACCATCCTGCTATTCCCCTAGCTAATATTCTTTCTAGTTTCATTTTTTAATTGACTGGAGTTAAATTGAACCGTGTTTTCTAAAACCCATACTTTTCCTTCCTTAGTTTAAATGCTTTTTCGCCACCTTCCATTATCAAGGTTATTTCCTTTTTAATTTCTGGGTTGTCGATAGCACCTTCATACTTGACTTCTCCTTGAGTTTGCTGACTAGACTCTTTGTAGTCACAACAAACTACCAATTCAGCATCTCCGTTTACAACAAGGTTCGCATTGTGACTAGTAAAAATTAGTTGCCTTTTGTTCTTTGCCTTCCAAATGCTCTCAATAATGTCATTAATTGCTCTATTGTCAATATCATCTTCTGGTTGGTCAATCAATAACGGAGTACCTTCCTGATTTAGAAGAACTGATAATAGAGCTGTAGCTTGTTGACCTGCTGATGCTTCCGAAAATGGAATCACGTCCTGCATCTCATTACCTGTTGAATAGTAAAAGTGCGGTTCAAACTCAATTTCTTGGGTTACCATTGATAACCAATTGTCAGGCGAAAACAACTCTACTATCCGCTGTTTGTTTATCTCATTTAATCCTATTTCAGTAAGTAATGGGGTTTCAGGTAATTCAATTGGTTTGTCTTCTAGTATCTTGTATTCAGCTAGGGATTTTAATTCTTCCAAAGCAGTTTTCCAAGATTCAAGCGGTGATTCGCTTTCTTTTATCTTGACACATAGGTTGTCAATTTTGTCCTTGCTTATTCTTGTTCCTGTAAATGAATTGACTATTAATTCTTGAATTTCATCAATGTTAATGCTCCGAGTTACTTCTGCTTTTATGATACCTTTTGATAGAGTTGTAAAATTTGATGCTTGAGTATTGAGCAAGTCTATTTTTTGCTGATGTAGCTTATACCATTTTTCTTTTTCTTCATTAAACGTTGATTCAGGATTTCCAAGTTCTTTGATCTTGGAAATCCTATCATTTATTGAGTCTGTTAGTTCTCTTAATCGAGCTTCAAGTAAGTTTATTTCTTTTATGATGCTTTCATTGGCTGATGCTTTCTCTTTGATCTGAGCGTAGGAAGCATCAAAAGATTTTTTCAGTTCCCGCCATTTACCTATTGATGTGTTATAGCCTGATAATTGTTCTTCTGAAAACAGCTTTTGAATTTCTGAGAGGCTAGAATTAATGTTTTTAAATAATTGCTCTTTCTCATCCTGAATTTCGGAAAGTATTTGATCATTTAAGATTTTTGTATGCTGATCGATTTTAGAAGGGTAGTCCTTTAAAGACTCTGAAAGTGCTTCACACTTTTCCTTGAAAAGATCTATTTCGTTATTCGATTCTTGGATGAAAGTCTGTTCATTTTCAAACAGCTCTTTGTTTTCAATGATTTTTTTATCATCGTCAGTTAAGCCCTTTAGAGATTTTCTAAGATTCTGGACTTGTTCACTAACCGATTTTTGCTGTAGCTTAAGTTCATCTATTTCAGATTGAATTTCTTTCTTACGGACTAAGTTGCTATATGCACTTTTTAAATTCTTAGATACTTCCCTAAGATTAAAAGCAATATTATTAAGCTCATGTGTGATTGGCTGTTGTATAAATCTTTTTAGTTCATCAGTTCTTACACCAACACTGCTCAATTGTTTTTGACTATATGCCTGAATTGGTATTAATCTCCTTACTTCTTCTTCGGTTACTTTCTCAAAATCATTATTGCCAATTTTTAGTTGAATCTCTTTTGTTACAGAATTTCTTTTGACAATGTGCTCTATTCCATTCACAGAAGCCGTTATTCGTACTTCACCTGAAAACGGCACTAAGGTTTTGTCTATTAATATTTGTCTTCTTCTTTGGATTTCAGATTCAGATTCATACCTACCCACCCCAACAATTTGGTCGCACAAGCCCCATCTCAAGTATTCAAGCAATGTAGATTTACCTGTCCCACGTCCACCGATAAATACGTTGTACTGTTGATTGAGTTCTAATTCAACCCGACCTAAAAATTTAGAGTTCGTTACACTTAATTTGCTGATGAATATTTGAGGTAAACTCGGCTCTGTCAAACTCAATCTTGATTCTTTAGCAAGACTCGCTTGTCTCAACGCTTCTGCTGTTGGAGTTGCCCACTTTACCCAAGTAGTAGCTGTTCCTAGGTCTTCAAATGTATCTTTTCTATTGTCTGAAGTTTGAAAAACAGCGATAGATTTAAAACCATAGTTCCTATCCTTTCCGCTTATAATATTCTTCAATCCTTGGTCATCTGGAATCTTGCCATCTAGATATCCACTGACACAAGGCATTTTCACATAATGTTCGTATAAATCCCGTCTTAATATTCCTTTGTGACCCCGAGCTGTATGAGGAAGAACAATGTATTTTCCTTTTAGAACATCAATTGAATCAAGTTTTGCGTATAAATCTCTCAAGCCGTTTACAACGTCTGATGGAATCGCCACAGTTGGAATAGTTGAAGGCTCATTTATAGGATTAGGTTCTATTGAAAGTTTATGTAAAACTCGAATGAGTTGGTCTTCGGGGAAATTTGAATCAAGAATTAACAGAGCCTGACAAGGAGGGTTACTGAGTGTAAGTTCAATACCTGGGAAAACAACGAGTTTTTCACTATCGGCAATAGGCTGTCCATCGTCATCAACTTCATTGTTAGCCGCAGCTTTAATAAAAGGGAAAAAAGCAAGGTCGTGATGGTCGGTTATTGCAACTGCATTTACACCTTTTTCCCGACAGGCGAGTACAAATCTTTCGGCATAAGAATTTCTATCAGCGTCCGATACAGGTTTTGGTCCTGACCAATTAATGTCTCTAGGTGTGTGAACCTGAAAGTCACAATTATAGTATCGAGTTCCTTTATTCATTTTTCTGTTTTTCTTGCATTACCGCCAACTAGTGTATAAACGCCATAATGGCGTTTAGTTGCTTTATGTGTTTCCTTGTAGCGACTCAATTGTGGGCTAAAAGCTTGTCACATTAAATTTACTTTTATTTGTATAAAGTGCACCAAGAATCGGCTGTTTTTTTTAATCGGATTAGTGTTACTGCCGCTGTGGTGCGTTTGAGATAATAATGACTTGTTTTTATGAGGTATCTAAGGAATCAAGAGTGGGTAGAATTTTTTATTCAAAAACACCTAACTCAGACTCAATGAGGTTTAACATTTCACTAAAGTATACTAACTCATCAACATGGGGATATTCTTCTAATAACCTTTCCGGATTTCCATAGTATACCGCGTTCTTCTGGTTGAAAGATTTAACCTCAACAAAATAACCTCCTATTCCTTCTCGCTTGCAGCTGCAACAACTTAGATCATCAATACCTTATTTGTTTGCAACTTGCATGCTTGATTAAATATATTCAAAACCACACGTATTTCAAAACAGTTGTACTGACTTGTGGATAAAACAGTGGGCAATAGAAATCCCCCTCGGCAAAGCCGAGGGGGACGACGCTCAAAAAATCGTATTGAAGCAGTTACTGCCGCTTAAAGGCTACCTTGGTATCGTATGGACTTTCACTATCGAAGTACATGTGATCAGTTGCGCCGAGTTGTACGTTGATTTTTTCGCCAGGACCAATCGGAAGAAGTTCAATAATTTCTTGGTTGTTGTTGGTATGGCGGATCTGAAATGGCGTGTCGCCGATATTCTTCACGATAGCTACGCTGGCTTCGCCAGCGTAGGGGTTGATCGCCGCATCTTGTCCGGGACCTTTCCCAGTTACACACATCGAGACAATGTTTTCGGAATTAATAGTTACACTGTTCTGCGCACAAGAAAATAAACACATTGCGGCAAATAAGAGCAAGATCTGTTTCATAGGTTTGTTTTTAGAAAGTACCCGCCGATCCCTCGCTTGGATTTTTATCGGCATGAGCGAGTCTCATACTAGTCTGCTTTGCAGGTGGTTATTAGTAAATCGGTGAATTGGTAAATAAGTGAATCGGTGTATTGGTGAATCGGTGAATTCGTGTTAAGCTGACCTGTCGGAGCCCTATTATCCTAAAAATCTGCGCAAATCAGCTCAATCCGCGTTATCCGCGTTCCTTTTCCCTTTTAACAAATAACTATTAACCTAGTCACCTAGTCCCTAATCAACTACTTCCAACTTCCAACTTCCCGCGCTATCTTCGTGCGCTATGGAAAATGTCCATTTTAGTGGTATATCAACGTTGTTGCCGATTGCTTTAGAAAAGCGCAGCTTTTCTAAAGTCGTCGTACTCGTAGATGAAAACACGGAAAAACACTGTTTACCGCTCATCGAATCCCTCCTGCCTGCGCACCAAGTGCTGACCATGCCCGCAGGGGAAAGCCATAAAACCATTGAGACAGTGGCTCAGCTTTGGGAGCAACTCATTGCGCTGCAGGCAGATCGGCATACTTTGCTCATCAACCTCGGCGGAGGCGTAGTCACCGACCTCGGTGGTTTCCTAGCTGGTACGTACAAACGCGGCATTCCATTCCTTAATATTCCCACGTCGTTGCTGGCCATGGTAGATGCCTCGGTAGGCAGCAAGACAGGCATTGATTTCGGCGGGGTGAAGAATAGTATTGGTCTCTTTCAAGATGCCGAAGCTGTGCTGGTTGATCCTACTTTCCTCGATACGCTTCCGGAACGTCAACGCGTCAATGGCTACGCCGAGATCCTCAAGCATGGCCTGATTTCCAATGCGAAGCATTGGAAATTTTGGACACGCTTCGATCCACATACCGGCGACTGGACACAATTAATCAAAGATTCGGTGGCCGTGAAAGCCGATGTTGTCGCCCAAGACCCCAAAGAAAAAGGCATCCGTAAAATCCTCAATTTCGGACATACACTCGGGCACGCCATCGAAGCCTGGAGCTTGGAGAATGAAGAAAATCACCTACTCCACGGAGAGGCTATTGCCCTCGGGATGCTGGCCGAAGCCTACTTGTCGCAGAAGTATTGCGACTTACCGGCAGAGGAGTTTCTCGCCATTAAAACCGAACTGCTCCGACACTATTCGCCAAAGAAATTCCAAGCAGAATCGTTTGCAGCCATGCTCGATACCATGCGCAACGATAAGAAGAACGATGGCCAACAAATTCAATTTAGCTTAATCGAACGCATTGGCCGAGCGACCTATAATGTGGCTGTTCGGGAAGAAGATAGTATACTTGCGCTCGAATACTTGAACACCCTATGATCTACACCGTAGCTTACTCTTCAGAAACGCCTATTAAAGGGCAAATTCAACTCGACGGCTCGAAAAGCATTAGCAACCGGTTGTTGATGTTGTCGGCCAGTGCCGCAACGCCTTTTCAAATTGAGAATTTGGGTACGTCCGATGATGTGGCATTGATGCAAAAGTTTGTGCATGCCTTCCCAGATTTTGAGTCGTTTCATGTGCACAACGCGGGAACGGTCACGCGATTCGTTACGGCTTTTCTGGCTAATGAGCCTGGAACCTGGGAATTGCAATGCGATCCGCCGATGAAAAAGCGCCCAATAAAATTATTGGTCGATGCGCTTCGGGAGATTGGAGCAACCATTCACTATTTGGAGGAAGACGACTATTTGCCGTTGAAGATTGAAGGGCAAGTTCTCACGGGTAATTATGTGTCCATCCCCGCCGATATTAGCTCGCAATACATCAGTGCATTAATGATGATTGGCCCTTCTATGCCAAACGGAATTACCATTCATTTAGAAGGCGAAATCGCCTCGAAGCCCTACATTGATATTACGGTGAAAGCCATGGAACAATGTGGCGCGAAGGTTACTTTTGAAGGCCAAGAAATTCAGGTGCAACCGGCTGAATTGACTGCCGAATCGGTCTTTAATGAAAGCGATTGGTCGGCAGCGGCGTTTTACTATGCCCTGGTTGCCTTGCAACCGAATTCCAGCATGGCGTTATCGAAATTACTTCCGCCCGCAGCGAGCACGCAAGGAGATGCAGCCGTGGTGGATGTATTCAAGCCATTAGGTGTGCAGAGTAAATTCAACGGTAAAACCGTTGAATTAAGCCAGTCTATTCCCGCCCAATCCAGTGTGCAATTCGACTTCTTTGACAAACCCGATATGGTGCCTGCGGTCGCGGTAACCTGCGCTGCTCTGGGCATTCCCGCTACGTTTACCGGTGTGAAGAATTTGGTCATAAAAGAATCGAACCGGTTGGTGGCTGTTCAAACCGAATTGGCCAAGGTAGATGTCCACTTCTTCGAAGTCACTAAAGATGAATGGAAATTAGAAGGGCAAATCAATGCATCTGCCATCACGGAAGTTACCTTCGACACCTATGAAGACCACCGAATAGCCATGGCATTCGCCACTTTGGCTGCCAAATATCCTCAGGTCAATATTCACGAACCACACGTGGTTAGCAAGTCGTATCCGGCCTATTGGGACGATTTGGCATCGATTGGCTTTGACATCCGAGAAATGTAAATACGGTTGATTTCGACAGCTGAAAACCTCGATTTCATAGAAATAAATACATTCTAAATCTGTCTTTAGAGCTTTTTATCCTGTTCAGGCATAAAACCCGCAGACATTCGTACTTTTGCTGCTGTTAAATTGGTGCATGAACGAAGGAAACAAACATCGCGCGCTGGCAGCTATCCCACTTTGGGTCTTTACTGCCTTAGCCATCGGCGTAGCCGCTGGCTTCGCTATTCGAAGCTTTACCTCTAGCAAACCCATTCTCCAACCTATGGGAAAAGTAGGCGAAATCGAAGAAATTCTCCATTTCGTTAAAGAGAAGTATGTCGACACCGTTAATGTGGACGACCTAGAAAACATGGCCATTAGCAAAACGTTGGAAGGCCTCGATCCGCATTCGTCTTACATTCCTGCCTCAAGAATGGCAGAAGAACTGGAAGATATTCGCGGCGAATACGACGGAGTAGGTATTGAGTTTTACATTTTAGAAGACACGATTTCGGTGGTAACTACTACAAGTGGCGGACCTTCTGAAGCCGTAGGTATCCGCTCTGGCGATAAGATCGTGACTGTAAACGATTCTACCGTAGCTGGAAACGGCATTACCAATACACAAGTGCTTAAACTCCTGAAAGGGAAGCGTAACACCAAAGTCAATGTAGGTATTAAGCGAACGGGCGTGGAGGATTTAATTGGATTTACGATTACCCGCGCACCCATTAAGCTAAAGAGTGTGGATGCGGCCTACATGCTCAACAATAATACAGGGATAATTAAAGTCAATACGTTTTCGGAACGCACTTACCAGGAATTTAGAATATCTCTGGAGAAGCTCATTCAATCGGGCATGGAGAACCTCATCATCGATCTTCGAGGAAACGGCGGTGGAATCATGCGTGAAGCCCTAGCCATGTTAGATGAAGTCATCGATGGGAATAAATCATTATTAAAAATCGAAGGCCGAAAGTATGGCGTGGAAGAATACTTGGCAGAACGGCCTGGGGCTTTTGAAGCAGGTCGATTAGCCATTTTAATTGACGAAGGCAGTGCTAGTGCTAGTGAGATTGTTGCAGGCGCGGTTCAAGATTGGGATCGTGGCGTAATTATTGGCCGACGCTCATTCGGAAAAGGCTTGGTGCAACAACCTTATGAACTTCGGGACGGTTCGAGCCTGCATTTAACCATTGCGCGCTATTACACCCCAAGCGGACGCTCTATTCAACGTTCCTATGAAAATGGAAACCAAGAATACTACGACGATTTTTATTCACGATACGGTTCGGGAGAATTATTGAGTGCCGATAGTATCAAACTCGATTCGGCCCTCTTGAAGTATACCCAAATCTCTAAGCGCCCTGTGTATGGTGGGGGAGGAATTGTGCCTGACTTTTTCGTTGGGGTAGATACGGTTGGGAATAACCGCTTCTTACAGGAAGTGTCTATCAATAGTATTATTCCGCAATTCACCTACGATTTCTATTCCGATAACATCGAGATGTTTAATGGTTTTGAGGAGTTGAGTGAATTCGAGAATCAGTTTTTTGTCACCAATTCCACGTACAACGATTTCGTTGACTTAGCCACAAGTCGTTTGAAGAATAAAACATTTTCTGACCGGGATATCGCGATGTCGAAACAAGAGATTAGTCAGACCATTAAGGCATTGGTGGCCAAACAGAAGTTTGGTAACAAGGGCTTGTATACCATCTTAGATGATGATGATGATGCCATTGCTAAAGCCATGGAGGTTTTCCGTGGGGAGGATTATAAGTTGGCCCTAGCCGAATATTAATCTGCTGTTCGACAGAAAGCCGCTTATATTTACGCTATGATTGTTCAAGCCAACAACATCCATAAATCGTACGATAACCTACATGTATTGAAAGGTGTGGGTATTTCTGTGGCGCAAAAAGAAATTGTATCCATCGTTGGTGCTTCTGGTGCGGGAAAGAGTACGTTATTACATATTGTAGGCACGTTAGATCAGCCTGATCAAGGCAGTGTTTCGATTAATGGCCAAGATCCATTTGGCTTGTCGAAGAAGCAATTGGCAGGCTTTCGCAATGAGCAGATTGGCTTTATTTTTCAATTCCACCATTTACTGCCTGAGTTTTCTGCCTTGGAGAATGTGTGCTTGCCAGCATTTATTAAGAAGGCGGATAAAGCGGCTACGGAAAAGCATGCGGAATACTTGTTGGATATTTTAGGCTTACAAGACCGATTATCGCACCGTCCTTCGGAGTTGTCTGGCGGAGAGCAACAGCGGGTCGCTGTTGCTCGAGCGCTCATCAACTCGCCGGCGGTGGTACTGGCTGATGAACCTTCTGGGAACTTAGACAGTGATAACTCCGCCAATCTATATGGCATCTTTAGCCGGCTCCGGGATGAGCTAGGCCAAACCTTCATTATCGTCACCCACGACGAAGAGCTCGCCAACCATACCGACCGCGTATTGACGATGAGTGATGGCTTGATTGTGTAGGACTTTTTCTTACTTTTTCTTGATAACGTCTTTCGTTCATTTTTTGCTTGCCCAAAAAACGAACCAAAAAAGGGCACTTTCTCAAAGGCATTTTTCATTCCGCTGCTCTTCATGAAAACCGCAAAGCATTGGCCTAAATTATTTCCACGGCTTCAATAATTCTTAACGGCCAATGTTTGCTATGCTGGTGAGAAAGGAAGGGTTTCGTCTTTTTAATCTCGGCTTCTACGCTGAGGCCGATGGAGCGGAGCTGAAAACAAGGGTTTTACATTCATTCTTGTTTGAGGATTCTTAACTACGGACTTCAGTCCGTAGTTGTTTCTTGATTGCGTCTTCTGTTCATTTTTTGCTTGCCTGTTTTCTTACTTTTTCTTGATAAAAAGTAAGCAAAAATCAAGGCTGCACCTTCTCAGCCACCCACTAGGGCTTGGCTTCTAAAATTCAACAACTCGCTGCGCTCAAACAGGTTGAATTTTGACGAAGCACTTCGCCAAGTGGG
>JAHQVX010000079.1 GCA_019634125.1 Saprospiraceae bacterium | reverse complement strand
GTCCTTTAGCTGAAGATCCTATTTTCTGGATTTACTATCCTGACTTTAGAGAGAAGCTAGCGCGTTTCGAAACATTCAACCCGCTAAACGATGCGTTGAGAATGAGCTGGGATGATTTATTCAAGTCTCGTTTCTTCAGTTCTTACATTGTTAAGGCGAGTAATGCTTTAGACCAAGATATTATTGATTATACAGGAGACCAAATGGATGCGTTGTATGAAAGTGAAGCGATTAAAGAGCAGATCTTCAACTTCGAGCACGATCTTTGGGAATTCTAATTAACTCGATATTTGATATTAAAACCCCTCGGCAAAGCCGAGGGGTTTTTTTATGCTCAAACGCAACTACGTATTATTTCGAAAAATGCGTAGCAATATGCTGCGCATGCTTCTTTCCAACAACGGCTTCTACCTCTTTTGGCGAGGCTGCTTTCAATTTCTTTATAGACTTAAAATGCGCCAGCAGTTTTTGAGCTGTTTTCGGACCAATGCCTTTGATCTCGGTAAGTTCGGTTTTTAACGTGCCTTTCCGACGTTTCTGACGGTGGAAGCTCACCGCGAAGCGGTGAGCTTCATTCCGAGCTTGCTGAATCACTTTTAAAGACGGCGAGCGCTTATCGATGAGCATAGGCAACGAATCACCTGGATAGTAAATCTCCTCTAACTTCTTAGCAATGCCCACAATGGTCAACTTATCGTCGATGCCCAATACCTTTAAACTCTTGACTGCCGAGCTAAGCTGCCCTTTCCCACCATCGATGACCACAAGCTGCGGCAGTTCGGCATCTTCTTCAAGTAGTCGTTTATATCTACGAAAAACCACTTCTTCCATGCTGGCAAAATCGTTGGGTCCTTCCACGGTTTTAATGTTATAGTGTCGGTACTCGCTCTTAAATGGCTTGCCATTTCGGAAGACCACGCAGGCAGCCACAGGGTGGCTGCCCTGGAAATTCGAGTTGTCGAAACACTCAATGTGTACCGGCAAGTCCTTCAACCTAAAATCCGATTGAATCTGCTCTAAAACGGGATTGATACGTTGTTTCTTCCGTTGTTTCTCCTGATCAAGTTGTTTTTCTCGAAGCTTTTGGAACGCATTTTTTGTACTTAACATCAGCAACTTCTTCTTGTCGCCAATCTTCGGAACGATAACCTCGGTGGCCTCTTCCTCTGGGATGGCCAAGTCAAAAGGAGCTAGAAGTTCCTTTCCAAACTCGAAACCCGAATCTTGCAGACTATAATAGGCCAAAACCAATAAATCCTCATCCCGTTCCTCCAAGGCCTTTTTCATCTCCAAGCTATGAACCTGAATAATAGCACCATTGTTTACTTTCAAATAGTTCACAAAGGCGTATTTCTCATCGCTGGCAATGCTTAATACATCTAAATCTCTCAGTTTTGTGTTTACTACTTTGCTCTTATGTGCAAACGTGTCAATGAAATCTAGTTTGTCCTTTATTAGTTGTGCATTCTCAAAGTCAAGCTCACTGGCAAATTCAGCCATTCGTTCTTTCATGTCGCTAATTACCCCACTCAAATTCCCTTTCAAGATTTCACGGATCCGAACAATCTGCTGGTCGTAATTCGACTTACTCTGTAAGCCTACACAAGGCCCAATACAGTTTTTAATATGGTATTCCAAACAGACTTTGAATTTTCCCGCATTGATGTTTTCTTCCGTTAACTTCAAATTACACGTCCGAATGGGGTAGATCTTTTTAATGAAATCTAGAATTGACCTGGAACGTTGAACGGAAGTATACGGCCCGAAATATTCCGATCCATCCCGGATTAATTTTCGAGTGAAGAAAATGCGCGGGAAGGCTTCATCCTTAATCACAATGTAGGGATAGGTTTTATCGTCCTTCAAGGCTACATTGTACTTGGGTTGATGCTTTTTAATCAAACTGTTTTCCAAAAACAGTGCATCGCGTTCGGTGTCCACTACCGTGGTTTCAATCCGATGGATATTTCGAACCAAAAGCTTTAAGCGAGCAGAAACATGTTTTTTCTTTGTAAAGTAGTTGGAGATGCGTTTTCTTAATTGCTTCGCTTTGCCTACATAAAGAAGCAAGTCATCCGCATCATAATACCGATAAACACCCGGCTTTTGTGGGATGCTGGCCCTTATTTCGGCGTATTGTTCGGCAGTCATTCCGTTGAGATTAGGCTTTTTTAGCTAGGAAACTATTCAGACACACTTCTAAGCTACCTAAAAATAGTAAGGCATAACCCAACAACTCGATGCCTTCCTCAGAGACGTTTTTAATGTCCCGAATGTAATTCTCGCCAAGCAGGTTTTGCCAAATTCCATGCAAACCATAAATCCTAGAGAAGAGAAATACAATAAGCACAGCACAAAACAACACACCAAAGGAGAACGAGGACGATAATTTTTCTAAATCCGATTTAATGCCGCGCCAGTGTTTGAAGGCGTAAATAAAATAGGGAATCAATATGGAGTACACGATAATTTGCCAAGCTCCGTCGAACCAATGGGTCTTCATATAGTTATTAAACTCACGAACAAAGGAAACGAGCATAAATGTAGCCATGGAGATGAGTAAGGCTCGGTAGGCTTTACTTCTCCACGCAACAAAATAGCAGGCGATGGCGCCTAATAGTAAGAAGACTTCCTGCGCAATTTCAGTAAATGAGCTTTCGCCAAATCGTGTGCCTACTTCTCCTACCGTAGAGTCGTACTCGATAACTTCGAGGATGCCTAATAATACCAAGGAGTAAATCACGGTGCGTAGAAAGAGGACGAGCCAAATATTTTTCATAGTTCAATGTCTGTTGCAAATATAGTAGAAGTGGCAGTGTTTAGGAGGATGACAACAAAAGTGCATTACAGGCTATGCACGCTTTATTTGTTTTGTATTTTCGCGGAAAAGAATTGAATATGTCTGTATTAAAACCAGGAGTAATTTACGGGGAAGCCTTAGCGCACCTACTTAGAAATGCCAATGAGAACGACTACGCGATGCCAGCGGTCAACGTAGTTGGAACGAACTCAGTAAATGCGGTTTTAGAAACTGCTCGAGAAGTGAATTCGCCAGTAATGGTTCAATTTTCGAATGGAGGTGGAAGCTTCTATGCTGGGAAAGGATTGAGTAACGACGGCCAAGCAGCTTCCATTGCAGGGTCTATTTCTGGTGCGTATCATGTACACGAAATGGCCAAGCACTATGGCGTCACTACAGTCTTACACACCGACCATTGTGCAAAAAAACTATTGCCATGGATCGACGGACTTCTCGATGCAGGTGAAAAGTATTACGCACAGCATGGTAAGCCGTTATTCAGCTCCCATATGATCGATCTTTCGGAAGAGCCTTTGGAAGAGAATATTGAGATCTGTAAGGCGTACTTAAAGCGCATGGCCAAACTCGACATGTTCTTAGAGATTGAATTAGGCGTTACTGGTGGAGAAGAAGATGGTGTAGATAATACCGATGTAGACGAAAGTCGTTTATACACTCAGCCAGAGGAAGTAGCTTATGCCTATGAAGAGCTGAATGCCATTAGCCCGAACTTCACGGTAGCAGCGGCCTTTGGAAATGTACATGGTGTGTATCGTCCAGGAAATGTGAAGTTAACGCCGAAGATCTTAGACAACTCTCAAAAACACATTCAGAAGACATTCAATACCGGACACAATCCAGTGAATTTCGTATTCCACGGTGGCTCGGGTTCAACAACGGCTGAAATCCGAGAAGCCATTGAATATGGTGCTATTAAGATGAATATTGATACCGATATGCAATGGGCATTTTGGGATGGTGTAAGAGGCTATTACGAAAAGAATGAAGCCTATTTACAAGGCCAGATCGGGAACCCAGACGGAGCAGATTCACCGAATAAAAAATACTATGATCCAAGAAAGTGGTTGCGTGTTGCAGAGCAAAGCTTTGTAGAGCGACTTAAGAAAGCTTTTGAAGATTTAAACTGTATCAACCGGAATTTTTAAGCCTGTCTTAGAAATCACACTACATGAAAAAACCCCCTCGGCAAAGCCGAGGGGGTTTCTTTTCGACCGAACCTTTTAATCAAGAATAGTTGAAAACCACTTTTTAACATCTGAACTTCCTGTTCTACCTTTGCAAAAATTGATTGTTTGAATACCGATAAACTTTTCGATATAACTGTAATTGGTGGTGGAATTGTTGGATTGGCTACAGCCTACAAAATTCAAAAGAACCGCCCCGATTTAAAGGTGTTGGTTTTAGAAAAAGAACAAATATTAGCGCCGCACCAAACCGGGAACAACTCTGGAGTGATCCACTCGGGCATCTACTACCAGCCTGGCTCATACAAAGCGGAGAACTGCGTGAATGGACGAAGGCAACTAGTTGCCTTCGCGAAAGAACACGGCGTAGCACACGAGGTCTGCGGGAAAATTATAGTAGCCACAGACGAAAGCGAACTGCCCTTCATGAACAAAATTCATGATCATGGACAAGCCAATGGCGTAGAAGGAATTCGGAAAATTACTGCGGAGGAAATCTCCGAAATCGAACCGCATTGCAAAGGTATTGCTGGTCTCTTTGTAGGTTGCTCCGGCATTATTGACTACCGAGGTGTTACCGTGAAATTAGGTGAGCAAATTCCCAAACTCAATTCAGAAAGTGAAATTCGGTTAGGCTATGAAGTAGAAGCGTTTTCGAAGAACAATAACACCAATATTATCCATACGAATAAAGGCGTATTCCAAACCAAAAAAATGGTCTTTTGTGCTGGGTTATTTGCCGATCGATTGGCGCGAGAGCAAGGCGTTGAACTCAAAGAAAAAGTAGTGGGTTTTCGGGGAGACTACTACGAACTCACCGATCAAGCCAAACATAAGGTCAAACACTTAATTTACCCCGTTCCAAATCCAGCCTTCCCTTTCCTAGGCGTGCACTTTACCCGTATGACCGATGGAGAAATAGAATGTGGCCCTAATGCCGTATTTACCTTTAAACGCGAAGGCTATAACAAAACCGACTTTAGTTTGAAAGACACTGTAGATGCGCTTTCTTACAAAGGAACTTGGAAGCTTTTTCGCCGAAACTGGCGTTTCGGCTTAGACGAATACCGCAGGGCATTCTCAAAGGAACGCTTCTTGAAAACCCTTCAACGCCTCATCCCAGATCTCGAACTCGATGATTTAAAGCCAGGCAGAAGTGGTGTTCGTGCACTCTTACTGAACCAGCAAGGCGATACCCGAGATGATTTCCGAATCGAATATGGTAATGACAGTATTCATGTGTTGAACGCGCCAAGTCCAGCAGCTACCGCTGCTTTAGCAATTGGTGACGCCGTTTGGAAAATGGCTGAAGAGAAATTCGAACTATAATTAAAAGTCTAAGTTCACTTTTACTGGAATCTGGAAAGTCACCGTTGTCCAGCCATCAAACTCTTTATCAACGACCCATGGGCCCATTAAATAAAACGCTTCTAACAGATTGTCGCCTAAGCTGATGTAAGTATTGTCGATGTGGTCTGGATTCTTAATATTCGCCATAGTTCCATTAGTCAATAAGAGATACGGAATGTAATACTTGTTTGAATCAAAACTCTCCATCGCTTCTAACTCCACTTTATGTGCACGAACTGCTCCATGCTGGTTCACGCTCATCGAAATGGTGTATACGCCTTTGAATAAAGTATCCCATAATTCTCCTGGTAATTCTACATTATTCAGGAACTGCTCTAACCCATATTCCCAGCCTCCTAGCGGTGTAATTCCTTCTGGTAAGTTGCTCTCCTCGGTCAGTCGTAAGTATTCGAAACCGTTTAGCGGATTCATCAGATACGGATCAAATTCAGCCTGATAAGGTTTTTTCGGCTCAATAATTAAGCCTGTGCTATCGTAGGCGTAAACGTATTCGGGCTTCTTCTTTTTGTCTTTGTAAAGTACCCAGTCGCCAACAGGTTTCCCTTTATCGAACTTCCCAACTTTAATCACTTCTCGATTGGGGCCATAATACGTCCAAGTACTGTCTTTTTTGCCGTCTACAAAGAAGCCTTTGATGATCGGTCCAGTTTCGAAATCATACAAAGAGAATTTCCCATGAGGTTGGCCATTTTTATACTGAATGCCTTTAACCACGTCGCCGTAGCTGCTACGGCTAACCCATGTTCCGTGCTTCTCTCCCTTGTTATAGCTGCCATCTACAGTGCTTTCATCACTACATTTTTTATTGTATGTACCGTGACGAAGGTTCTCGTCGTCAGGGGAAATGTGGTATTCTTCTGAAGATCCTACGAGAATATAATTGGCAATAATTGTCGTATCGTTTATCTTTTCTTTTTGTCCGAATACTACTGCTGTAGTTAGGACTAGAAAAGTAGTCAATAGCGTATTTTTCATGGTGGCTTTTCTTAGCTGACCAACTATAAACAAAAACTATTCCTACTTATATTCTAAGGTCATTTTTTGCGGTGAAACTTGTAGGGAAGCTGCTCTTCCCATATACAGTGCAACATTCATCGACTGGTGGCCTGCAGGAAAATCAAACGCAATAGGGTAGTTGAATGGTTCGGTGTGTTCTAGAATAATTTCCTGCGCTGTTTTTCCGTACGGGACTTCATTGTCTTTCATATTGGTGAATCCGCCTACTACTAAACCAGCTAGCTGGTTTAGTAGTCCAGCACGTTTTAAATTCATCATCATTCGATCTACATGATAGAGCTTCTCTCCAACATCTTCAATAAACAGGATTTTGCCAGTAGTATCCAACTGCGAATTACTGCCCATTAAGCTGTATAGAATAGACAAATTACCTCCTACCACCTGGCCACTACTTTCTCCAGATTTATTTAATACCGAGCCCTTGGCTTTGTACTTCAGTTTTTTTCCAAACAACGCCTTTTTAAGCGACTTTAACGTTGCCTTTTCTTTTCCTTTCATCGCGCTAACCATCACACTATGAATGCTTTGAATGCCGAAGTTTTGATTGATATGGTTGTGGAATGCCGTGACATCGCTATATCCAGATATCCATTTGGGTGACTCAATGTAATTCTCAAAACTAATGTGATCGAGAATGCGTACACTTCCATAACCGCCTCTAGCACAGATTATGGCTTTGATACTTGGGTCGTCTAACATGCGTTGAAAATCCTGAATACGCTCCTCATCGGTTCCGGCATATTGGTGATGCGCCGCATCTAAGGTGTCGCCACGAACTACTTCTAGGCCCCAGCTTTCTAATTCAGCAATACCGAATTCTAACTTTTCCTTCGTTTCAGGATGGCTTTGGTCTATTTTGCTAGCCGTAGATAATACAGCGACTTTATCGCCTTTTTGTAAAAATGGTGGAGCGTGCATGTTCATTTCTTCCTACGAAGCTATTATTTTTTAGAGGATGTTTATTCCACATTCTAAACCTGAATTTTTTGCTGGGGCTTTGTTTTTGGGATTGTATTTTTGCTGAATGGCAAATCATAAACGCACCTTAATTACTTCGGCTCTACCTTATGCGAATGGCCCACTTCATATTGGTCACCTAGCTGGCGCGTACATCAATGCAGATATTTACGCGCGCTTTCTTCGCGCCAAAGGCGAAGAAGTCGTATTTGTATGTGGGTCCGATGAACATGGCGCGGCCATTACCATTCGAGCGAAATTAGATGGAATTACGCCTCAAGAAGTCGTAGAAAAGTACCATACTACGATCAAAAAAGCGTTTGATGATTTTGGGATTTCCTTCGACATCTATCACCGAACTTCGGAGCCGCTTCATCATGAAACGTCTCAAGCGTTTTTTAAGCAATTAAACGCCACCAATAAGTTTATTCAGAAAGAAAGCCAACAATACTACGATCCAGAAGCAGAGCAATTCCTCGCCGATCGTTATATCAAAGGCACATGCCCGGTATGTGGTAATGAAGATGCTTATGGCGATCAATGCGAACGTTGTGGGTCTAGCCTAAGCCCAACAGAACTTATCAACCCGAAGTCTACACTCAGTAATGCCACCCCGGAGTTACGCGCTACTTCGCATTGGTATTTTCCACTAAATGACTATGAGGCGTGGTTAAAAGAATGGATTTTAGAAGACCACCCGAATTGGAAGAAGAATGTGTACGGCCAATGTAAAAGTTGGTTGGAAAACGGGCTACAACCCAGAGCAATGACGCGTGATTTAGATTGGGGCGTGAAAGTACCTGTAGAAGGTGCGAATGGAAAAGTGCTCTATGTTTGGCTCGATGCGCCTATTGGTTATATTTCTGCTACCAAGCAATGGGCGGCAGACCATGGAAAAAACTGGGAAGATTACTGGAAAAGTGAAGACAGTCGCTTACTCCACTTTATCGGAAAAGATAACATCGTGTTTCACTGCATTATTTTCCCATCCTTGTTGAAGGCTCATGGCGGTTTTGTCTTGCCAGAAAATGTGCCGGCCAATGAGTTTATGAATCTGGAGGGCAGAAAGATTTCTACTTCTAAGAATTGGGCTATTTGGCTGCATGAGTATTTAGAAGATTTGCCTGGTAAAGAGGACGAGTTACGTTATGTGTTAATGGCAAATATGCCAGAAACCAAAGACAGTGAGTTCACCTGGAAGGATTACCAAACCCGAGTGAATAGTGAGTTGGTGGCCACCTTGGGCAATTTTGTGAATCGGGTAGTGGTGCTTACGAATAAATATTTTGAAGGTGAAGTACAAGCCATCACTGGTGCTGAATTGAATGAAGTAGACAATAACGCAGTGAAAGAGTTGGCTGAATTTGCTGGGAAAATTGATGCGGATTTAGAGGAATTTCGATTCCGAGATGCCTTGAGTACGATGATGGATATTGCCCGTTTGGGAAATAAATACCTTGGCGATCGGGAGCCTTGGCAATTGATTAAAACCAATGAAGCAGCTACAGCTAACGTCTTAAATATTGGGTTGCAAATTGCAGCGAACTTGGCTATTGCGATGCAGCCGTTCTTACCGAAAGCTGCTGGGCGTTTAGTGGCTATGTTAAACCTATCGGAAACGAATTGGAATCAGATTGGACAAGCCTTTGTGCCTGGCGGGCATCAGATTGAGAAAGGCGGTCATTTATTCTCCAAAATTGAAGATGCCGTGATTGAAGCCCAGATCCAAAAACTACAAGGTAGTATTCAAGAGGAAACACCCGAAGTCGAGTTGAAACATCCCTTGAAGTCGACCATTGAATTTGATGATTTTGTTAAAATCGATTTACGTGTGGGTACGATCTGCGCGGCTACTCCGGTTCCAAAAACCGATAAGTTGTTAATGTTTACGGTAGATATGGGTTTTGAGGAGCGAACGATTATTTCAGGAGTAGCCAAGCACTTTACACCTGAAGATTGTGTAGGGAAACAGGTTTGTGTGGTAGCGAATTTGGCACCGCGCAAAATGCGCGGTGTTGAAAGCCAGGGCATGATCCTCTTCGCAGAAGATGACGAAGGGAAGTTAATCTTTGTTTCTCCGCAAGCAGGCACACAAAATGGCAGCGTTGTGGCATAGTATTAAACGATTTTTATGCGCACATGGTAGGTGGTTTTATTTACCACTTTTCGTGTTCTTTGTCTACCAATTTCGGGGGATTAGATCCATAAATCGCTTTCTTTACCTTACGCATTACGACATCTCCTTTTTTTGGTTAATTGTACCCATTACATGTGCTTTGGGGCTTCAACTAATCATTCGGGATAAAGTCACGTGGACGTTTATTGCGCTATATTTTTTGAGTTTTGGTTGGCATTTTATTTACGAATCGATCACAATTGTTCATTCAAAAGTGGATACGCAACAGCACTTTTGGATGTCATTTCTTTTGGTAAGTATTGGCTTATTCGGGACTACGGGTTTGTGGTTAACCCGTCCAAAGCGCTTTTTCGATGCCCGTGTGGGGCATTAAAAAAGGGAGAGAAAATTGCTTTCCTCTCCCTAATGTTGTTGTTAAAACATCACAATTTCAAAACTGGTGTGTTTCAAACTTGCAGATACTTTAAGAACACAGAAATAAAATTGTTGGTGGAACAATTTATTTCTATCCAATTCGCTGATGTTCGCCTGGCTAATCAAATGAAACATTTGATTAAAGCTAATTAACCGTTGTTTTTCTAAGAAAACATCCATTCAATTTGCATTGAATTTCAGCATTCACCAGATTTGCATCCGTAAAAACAGGCCTATTCAACTTGCGTTGATTTGACTTACTCCCAATTGCTTGGAAGCATCGTATGTTAATCAACCAACTATTTCAATATCAAGGTTACTCCGTACGATGTTACTCATACTTTGCTTCCTAGTGGCATAAATAAATTCATACCTGAAATAATTACCTTCAAAGAACGAACTGCGAGATTGAATTACTCTCTCGAGTGATATAAAGGTGAAAAGATTTTTCAAAAAAAGGAATAAATCGTGCTGTTAGATGTTAACAAATTGTTAACACGATATCCACGAATTTTCTTCCTCATTGTTAATTACCTTGTTTTCCTTGGAGTCGAAAGCGCATTCCAAGGTAGATCATTGCTGGCGAATAGTCCAATTCAGAATTGTTTTCTCCGAAGCTATTGATCCAATAACTACTGAGTTCTAAACGTTTCGAAGCGGCCCAACTTAGTCCTAAACGGGAACTTAAAGTGAACTGGTCTTGGGGTAAAATAGTACCAGGGTTAAAATCTATAGTCAGCGGTATGCCAGTAGAATTATCTACTGCAGCTACTTCGTCGTCCGAAAAAGTATTCGCTTCAGTGATTCGTTGGTAGGCAGGATGGATGCCAATAGAAGTAGTGATTTTGTCAGAGAGTTGAAGTTGGTACTGAATGGGCAAAGCGATTTCAGAAATGTGTACGCGTTGATTTCCTGTTATTTCTATACTGTCTATGTTCGAAAAAAGTGCTTGAGCATCTAATATTTGTTCAAATTCGTCTCGAATACTGGAGGCCTGCGCTCCAATGCCGATTTTGCTTCTAGGAGATATTGGAAGTACATATTCAATTCCACCCGCACCACCATAAAAGTCGAACGAGCGTGTAATAAAGTGGCCATGAAGCCATACTGCCGGCTGTTGAAGGTTCGAGTCGAGTATGTTTCGCTTAGTAGGACTCGTTAATGAATCGAGTATTTCTTTCACTTCCACTGCCAATGGTTCTTCTATGTCTTCATCTCCAGAAAGATGTTGTTGAACATCTTGGTGTACAATCGAATCTAGTTCTTCTGTTGCATCTATTGAGAAGTTGTCATTCTTTTCCGAAAATCTGATTGCTTCTGAGAGAGATGGTCTGGGTTCATTAGTTTTTGCTGAAGGTTGTTCGGTTTGTGCACTGTTTTCCTTGGATTCTTCACTCGGAGAAGCAGTGGTAAACGGATCATCAGGAACACTGGATGTAACAGTGCTTTCTTTAAATGGAATCAGCATGTTGTCGCCGTCACCAAACTCGACTTCCTGAGTTATGGAATAGTTGTTATTTTGAGAAATAGGGGCAGCGTTTTGCCCACCAATATCTTTTAGCACATTTCTAGATGTTGTTTCAGATGAAACAGAGGAATTTCTTCCGGATGCTAAATTACTAGTTGGGTCCCCTTTCGCCATTCTATCATTACTAAGTTCTGAGGATAAGCCCTTTGTTTGCTGAGTTTCATCAGCAGAAAGATCTGTTTCGCCTGATTTGGCTGGATTTGAAAAGCTTTCGGTTTTCTTCTCATTTATATCCTCTTTTGGGAAGACAACAGGAGGAATGTCTTCCAAGTCTGACGTAATGGATGGCTTTGGTAATAAAAAGTAGGTAGCCACCATTAGACCGAGTAATAAAGGTATGATCCACCACGGAAAGCGTTTCCGAGGCCCTTTTTCCTTTAAAACTTCATCCATCTTTTCCCAACCTAAGTTGATGGCTGCTTCTTCGCTGTATTTCAACTTTTCTTCACTCATCAGTAGATCTCATTGGAGTTATTAATAATCGCTTGTAATTCCTTCCGGGCTTTCGACAGGTACCATTTTGAGGTGCCTGCAGAGATGTGTAATTGTTTGGCTATTTCTGCATGGTTATACCCTTCAATCACATAGAGTTTGAATACGGTTTTTGTTTTCTCATCCAGTGATTGTATGAGTGTCTGTAGGTCTTCAAATTCGAGTTGGTTTCCAATTTTATAAGTAATTACCGGACCATTGGATACTTGATCGAAGACCATTTTGCTCCAGTACTTTTTCTCACTTCTTACCCCATCGATAATGGAGCGGTAGACAATGGTTCGAATCCAGCCTCCCAATGTATGGTTGTCTTTATTGTTGAGTCGGTGAATATTCTGGTAGACTTTTAAGAAGCCGTTGTTGATCCATTCGATGAGTTTATCTTGATCTTGGGTAAATCGGTAGCCAAGCTGGAGCATTTGCGGGCCGAATTTTCGATATAGGGCTTCCTGATGCCGCCGGGAACCGGCGGCACATTTCTTAATAAGAACGCTATCTGAATATTCTTTTTTTATGTCGTTTTATTTCATGAATGAATAGCTAAATCCGTCAATAAGTGCTTCGTCATCAACTAGCAAGAAAAAAATGGAAGATTCTCTGACTGTTCCGAACAAATGCTGGTCTACGTACATATCTATTCTGTCGTCATTATACTCCAGCCAGTAAATGTATTGACCTTCTGATAAAACAAATCCTTTCCTAATATCATCCTCACTCAGGTTATTATTCACCACTACGGTACTGTCTTTGGCGTTAAAATCGAAGGTGACTTCTCCGGCTGAATACTGAAAGTCGACACCTGCGAATCCACCAGTGAGACTGACTAAATTCCAAATCCCTTCTACGGTTTTCGGCTGAGTGGTATCCCCTGAGGAACAAGCAGTCAAAGAAAGGAATGCCAATAAAACGTAAACGAATGGTTTCATTGCGGATAGTATTTTATGCTACTTAATAATTGAATGTTCGAAGGGTCGGAAACATCGTATTGATAGAAATCTGATAAGCCTAATACAATAGCTGTGTTATTATTCAGCAGAATGATATCGTAGGCAAAATGATCGGGTACTTGTGCCAACAAGTTTTCATTAATGGCATAAGAATCGGTGTGATCGAAAACTTTCACACCACTATACCCATCACAGATATAGAGGAAGTCGTCTTTAATGCCTAGTCCATGGGGACTGTCCATGGTGTGAGAAGCCAGTAGTTGCGGTTCGGTTATTTCTGAAACATCGATCACATCTAGTTGATTGGTGAAACCGTCACATGTATTCCCAGATCGAAGGGTTACATAAGCAAGATCGTCTTGCACGACCACCGGATCGCAAGCTCGGGCATGAACGAATTCAGATACATATTGTGGATTAGACGGATCTGCCTTATCGAAAATATACAAACCCTCGATGGCACCAATAAAAAAGTGATCTTCATATGGAAAAATGGTTTCGATTCCCCAGCCAATATTTGTGCTGTTTAATTGTGCCAGGTTTTCTGGGTTAGAAATATCGTAGGTTGTGATAGTAGAAAAGTCGACGGTATATAAATAGTCATTTTCGATAGCGAAACGAGCAAAAGAACCCCCTTGTCCTGTTTGGACTGCATTGGCATCACTGCTTACTCCACCTGCGTTAACGATAAAGTCTTCAAAAAAGAACTCGTCATTACAATCAACCCGCTGTTCAGTTTCAGTAATGATATAGTCAACTAAATAGGCTTCGTTCTCTACATCGTAGTGATAAAATCCATTAAAGGCATCCCGTTCGGCACCTATCTTTTGAGGTTGTGTTGGGTTCTTAATATCTATGGCGAGCATTGCGGTGTACGAATCTGCATAGAGGATGTCGTCTTTGATGGCTATATCTACATTGCCTTTGATTTTAAGAAAACCTAGATTTACTGGATTAGTTTGATCGGAATTATCAAAGAAATGGATGCCTCGATGCACTTCATTAACGAGTAAGAGGTTCTTGTAGACATAGATTTTTCCAGGGATCTCGATGTCTCTCGGAGCTTCGAATGTGAAGTTTTCCAGTTCTTCAGCGGACATATAAATCGGTTCATAGTCGTAATAGACTTGGGTGCAACTTTCTTCTCGGCAAGCCGAGAAGAAAACTAGACCAGCAAGGATAAAAATGAAGTTTTTCATGGGGAAGTTCGTTTTTTTTTTTTAATAAAAACAGATTCAAGACACTAATTATGGGTAATAGTTTCTGTGATGAAATTGCCATTTTCAGCTGTAAATCGTAATTCATAAACACCCGTTGTTGGTGGGCTAAATACGTAGTTTACAGAATCACATACAATGGCAGTAGTACAAATAGAATCCGTGCACAGTATTTGACCTTGTGCTGTAACTGTTGTCGTGTTTCCATTAGTTTCCTCCTCGAAGCCCACAAAGGTTGGACAGCCATTATTAAAGCAGTAAGAAAGGAGGAAAGAGTAATCTACAGAATCGTTGGTTTGATCAACCACTTGAATAATTGGTAGGTCGAATTCTTGCTTGCACGGATCGATGTTGTCGTCGTCTTGGCAAGAGAAGAAGCATAGAATCGAAAGACCAATTAAAGGGAAAATATATTTCATAGCTTAAGTATTTTCAACCTCATCAACGAGAATCAAAACAAAAGGGTTGGTAAACTATGAAAAAAGTGTTTTTAGTTCATGGGAATAGGTTGGGATGGCTCCGCTTCGCGAAGCTACAAATCCACCCATTTTGGTGGCGTTGTCTAGTGCGCGTTGTACATTTCCAGTACGGTGGTAGGTGTGGAGGAAGGCGGCACTGAAGCTGTCGCCAGCACCAACGGTATCTGCAACTTGGATGGGTTTAGCTTTAGCTTGGAAGAAGTGTTGGTTGGAGTAGGCCAAGGCGCCTTTGGCGCCTTGGGTAATCAATATCACATCAATTCCGTATGCTTCAGAC
Source organism: Saprospiraceae bacterium (assembly GCA_019634125.1). Classification (GTDB taxonomy): domain Bacteria; phylum Bacteroidota; class Bacteroidia; order Chitinophagales; family JAHQVX01; genus JAHQVX01. The sequence goes on along the minus strand of JAHQVX010000079.1, from coordinate 5,490 downwards.
ACCTGCTGGCAAAATAACTTCTCGTCGGGCGGGCTGTTGAATAATAACTCGCTAACCACACCCACTTCTTCATCGTTTACCTTCAAAATAGAACACAACGAAAAGCCCGCCTCGAACAATTCGCCCGAAAAGTAATCCTTGCGGAGGTTAATGTCGTAAAACACCTGATTAAAGGTATTGTGGGCCATGACTTGTGTGAGTGCTCCAATATTATGCTCCGTACGCAAGGCCAAGCTGCCAAAAATCAACGTATCCCAGGCTTCCTTAGCGGCATCCTGGTCAGGCGCGTAGGGAATGTAATCCCAAGCCACTTCTTCCTGGATAGTATAGTCGGGTTGACCACCCTCCAGAAATACATCTACTTGTCCGGTTGGGTAATCGTTAAGGCGGTAAATCAACGACGGATTCACACCGAGTTTGGCGGCTTGATGAATGGCTTGTTGACCGAGATCATCATTGCCAACTGCCGATAGGATAAAGGCATTGTTGCCTAATTGAGCCAAATGAGCAGCCACGTTAAAAGGAGCCCCGCCGAGGTGGGGCTGCCCGTCAATAATATCCCATAAAATCTCGCCAAATGCTAATGCCTTCATGTAATAAGAACTGCGTTACCAGAAGTATGCAACAATGACTGCAGTAATGGCCAATAAAATAATCGACAAATACCGGTAGTTCTGATACCAAGGAAGTCCTTTCAATTCTTCAGTTTCTTCACGAACTAATCGCGGCGACCATACCAATTGATCACTTTCCTCGTTGTGCTTGTCGGGGGAGATGAGACTCACGATTAGATGAACCAGTAAACAAGCAACAAATAACGCCGTAGTTCGAAGCAAGAAATGCAATTGGAAGAACCAATGATCAATGCCTGCAATAGTGCCAAATACCCAAATCATAGACAGCGCCATCCCAAACAGTAAACTCACAATTGAGCCAGTTGATGAAGCCTTCCGCCAGAATAAGCCAAGAATAAATACACTAACTACCGGCGGGGCTATATAGCCTAAAATATCTTGTAAGTAACGGAATAAATCACCATACTTCCCAATCTGAGGTGCCCAGATAGCTGCCATGATCACTAAAACCAGCGTAGCAATTTGCCCAGATCGAACTAAGCCCTTTTCACTTATGTTAGGGTTGAAGTTCTTCACAAAGTCCATAGTGATTAAGGTAGAGGCCGAATTGAATGTAGCTGAAATAGAAGACATCATCGCGGCCAGTAATCCTGCAACTACTAAGCCCAGTAAGCCTACAGGAAGTAAATCAAATAACAAAGTAGGGTAGGTATAATCTGTACAGTCTGCTAAATTTTCGCAAAGACCACTAGCTGTCTGATAACTGATGTCCTGCCCGTTTCGATAAAGTAGGAAGGCCAATGTTCCAGGAATCACCATAATTAGAATCACCGGAAGCTTTAATAAACCAGCGAATAAAGCTCCCCAGCGCCCGTGATTTAAGCTTTTCGAACTCAAAACACGCTGAACCATGAATTGATTGTTGGCCCAGAAATAAAATCCTAATAATGGCACCCCTGTGAGTAAGCCCCACCAAGGAACAATCGGACTATCATATTGACGCCACCATTCACCATCGTTTTCCCGAACAATGCTCAGTGCTTCTTTAGCACTTTTATCTGTTACCCCTTGAAGGTTTAAATTATTTAATTGATCCATCATGGCGCCCCAGCCACCTACCTTAGAAAAGGCAAAATATGTGAGGATGATTGAACCAAAAATTAAAACGATGGCTTGGATCACTTCCGTTTTTACCACGGAATTCAATCCACCGGGAATGGTATACGCTGCAGCGGCTAAGGCTAGAAAAGCGATAATAATGTTTGGAGAAGTATTTGGGAAAATCACACCCAATACAATCATGCCGACATAAAGCGAAGCTGCAGTGTCGATTAAAACATTCCCAACAATGGTAATAAAGGAGAAATAATACCTAGAAGGCTTACTGTATCGTTTCTCCAAAAACTCAGGCATGGTGTACACGCCACTCTTTAAATAAAAGGGTAAAAAGAAGATGGCGAAAAAGACCAAAACGACTACTGCATACCATTCGTAATTAAAAACAGTAAGGTCCAATTTGTAGGCATTTCCTGCTAAACCGATTAATGTAGAACTGGAAATATTAGCGGCAAATAAAGATATTCCAACCACCGGCCAGGTTAAACTTCTTCCGCCCAAAAAGTATTCTTCGGAGTTCTTACGCTTCGATTGAGAAATCCCGTATACAATAATGCCAACGAAGTATACAATAATTACTATCCAGTCAATCAATGAGAGTGAAATGTCCATAGTATTTTGCTTTAGTTCAGTAATGTAGAAAATATGCGCGGAATCCTAGTTGTAAAGAATACAATAACACCCAACTTTTATACCATGCTTCTGGTCTGTAAGAATAAGACTTAAAAATGAAAAGAACATTTACTACATGGATAAAGTGTAAAAACGACACTTTAACTTTTTTGCCTGAGTCCGCATAAGTGTTAGCTTTACGTTAACAGAAAATTAACTTAAATCAATTATTTATCTCTGTACCAACAATTTATTTTATGGACACTTTAATTACTTATCTAAATGGTAAGAAACTCGCATCCATTACAGCATTTATGCTTTTGTTTGCGAGTTTTTCATGGGCACAAGTGACAGGTACCATCACCGATGAAAACGGTGAAGGTCTGATCGGTGCCACCGTGAAAGTCGAAGGAAGTAGCGTTGCCGCACTTTCTGGAATCGACGGAAATTATTCTATTAATGCATCCCCTGATGACAATCTAATCTTTAGCTACGTCGGGTATTTGAACCAAACCATTGCCGTAGATGGCCAATCTGTGGTTAATGTTCAATTGCAAGCAGATGCAGCTCAACTAGACGACGTAGTTGTTATTGGTTACGGTGAGGTGAGAAAACGAGACCTTACTGGATCAATCGCTTCAGTGCGTGAAAAAGATTTTAACCAGGGTGTGAATACCGCTCCTGATCAATTAATCCAAGGTAAAGTTGCCGGGGTATTAATGATCAATGATAACGGTCAGCCCGGCGGTGAGACAACCTTCCGTATTCGAGGAGTGTCATCTTTCCGTGGTGGTCAAAGCCCACTCTTCGTGATCGACGGAGTGCCATTAAGTGGAAACTCTGCTCGACCTGGTGCAGATACGGGAGACCTTGGGCAAACGCCGGGAACCAACCCACTTAACTTCATTAATCCGAACGACATCCTTTCTATTGATGTATTAAAAGATGCCTCAGCAACAGCGATTTATGGATCCCGTGGTGCAAACGGTGTTGTGATCATTACTACGAAGAAAGGAACTTCTGGAGCGCCAAAACTCGAGTTTGGAATCCAAGGAGGTACAGCAAGTTTATTCCGGGAATTTGATGTTTTAGATGCTGCCGGATACCGAAATGCTTTAGATACTTATGGCATTACTTCGGGTGACTTCGGTGCAGATACAGACGCGTTAGATGAAATTACTCAGAATGCAATTACGCAGAACTATACTTTATCTGTTTCTGGTGGTTCTGATAAAGGAAGCTATAGAATTTCAACTTCATTATTAGACCAGGAAGGTATTATCCTTAAAAGTGGTTTAAAAAAATACACTGGAAATATTAATGCGGATTATAGCTTCTTAGACAATGACCGATTAAAGCTAACGTTCAACCTTTTAGCTTCTCAGAATGCCAATGAAACTCCACCAATTGCGAATAACTCTGGATTTATTGGGTCTTTAGTAGGTAACGCTTTACAGTGGAACCCAACAGCTCCAATCCGACAACCAGATGGTTCTTTTACTCGATTAAGTGCAACGACACTTAATCCGGTTGAACTTTCTCAGCTGTATAACGATGAAGATAAAGTGACTTCTATTTTAGGTAGTATTTCTCCTTCATTCGATATCATCTCTGACAAATTGACCTATAAGTATTTATTCAGTTTGAATAGAGAGGAAGGTCGTCGTGAAGCTCAAATTAATGCCAACTTAAACTTACAGGGAATCGAAAATGAGGGTATTGCAGGTATTCAAACCATTGAAGGCCTTACACTTCTACACACACATACGTTAAATTTCCGTGAGCAAATCACAGACGATTTAAACTTAAACCTCTTAGGAGGGTATGAGTACCAAGATTTCCAAAGAAATGGAAACTCGCTGGTAGGAAGAGACTTCCCAGATGCAGCTACTGATTTAGGATTAGATTACATTAACTTTTTAGAGAATGGTGATGTGAATCGAAGAGGTATTGGAGCTTTTGAAGACCCAACTACCGAATTACAATCATTCTTTGGAAGAGCTAATATCAATTACCAAGACAAGTACTTGTTAACTGCAACAATGCGTGCAGACGGATCTACACGTTTTGGTGAAGACAATAAATACGGTTATTTCCCTTCATTTGCTGCTGCATGGAATGTGCATAATGAAGACTTCTTCAACAGCTCAGTATTTGACAATGTTAAAGTACGATTAGGTTGGGGACAAACCGGTAACCAAGAAGGCGTTCCTGGTGATGCACCTCTAGATGTGTTTGCACTTGGAAACGATAACTCAATTACTCAAATTAGAGCAGCTAACCCAGATCTTCAGTGGGAATCTTCAACCACCCTCAATGCTGGTGTTGACTTCTCATTACTAGATTACAGACTTTCTGGTACCATCGATTACTTTACGAAAGAGACCAATGACTTCATTTTCTCTCAGTTCTTAGCAGATCCGGGACCTCCTGTAGTAACATTCTTTAACCTACCAGGTACGGTAGAGAACAGTGGTTTAGAGGTGACTTTAGACGGTTTAGTGTTAGATAAAACGGATCTTTCATTAAACGTTGGTACGAACATCTCTTTCTTGAAGAATGAAGTAAGTGGGTTAAACGAGAATATCATCATTAATACTGGTGCATTAACTGGACAAGGTAGTACGGGAGCATTCACGCAGAGAATTGCAAATGGTCAACCGATCAATGCCTTCTTCTTAAGAGAATTCCAAGGAATTGATCCAAATACAGGTCAAAGTATATTAGTTGACGGTGGAAACAGTTTCTTCTTTGCAGGAGATCCGAACCCTGATGTACTTCTCGGTTTCTCTACCAACTTAAATTATAAAGACCTGAGTTTCGGCACGAACTTCACCGGAGCATTTGGGCACCAGCTATTTAACGAAACCCGTCAAAGTGTTACGCCAATTGGTAACTTAAATGGTGGACGTAACGTTTCTCCTGATTTAATTAATCCTGGATTGTTAGAGTCTACTTCCAATGCTAATACACCTTCAACGAGATACCTTGAAAATGGTGACTTTGTAAAGCTTCAAAATGCAACATTAGGATATAACGTTGGAAACATAGGCAACCAAATTCAAGGTTTGCGTGTAACTTTAACTGGACAAAACCTATTTGTGATTACTGACTACTCTGGATTTGATCCGGAAGTAAATACGGACAAGAATATTGATGGTGTTCCTTCAATCGGAATTGAATATAT
>JAHQVX010000078.1 GCA_019634125.1 Saprospiraceae bacterium | reverse complement strand
ATCTCGATACATATCATATTTCTCGCCATCTACACGGGGATTTTCTTCTATCCACTTCTTAAGTACATCATTTTGAATCACCGATCGCAGATACGGAGCTAGGCCGGTATTGTGGTCGTCTTTTTGAAAACGCACTACCGTCTCTCTAGCTTGTAAAGCTTCTTTCTCGGCTTTAGAAATGAAGTTGTTTTTCTCCATTTGACGGAAAACAACATTGCGTCTTGCTTTAGAATCATTAGGGTTTTGCTTCGGGTTAAAGGCAGAAGGATTCTTGAGCATACCAGCAAATACTGCTACTTCCACAGAATCCAATTCTTGTACGGTTTTACTGAAATATACCTTTGAAGCCGACTGAACACCGATCGCATTATTGACAAACTCAAATTGGTTGAGGTACATGGCCAAAATTTCTTCTTTGGTGTAACGCTTTTCTAAGCGAGTGGCAATAATGTATTCTTTTACCTTTTCAACAATACGTTTTGGCGTATTTCGAATGCTTCTTTGATCACGCCCTTGCTCTAGTAAATTTTTGGCAAGCTGTTGTGTGATAGTACTTCCTCCACCTTTTCGCCCTAACAATACAAATGCTCGGATAGTTGCTTTCAAATCGATACCAGAGTGCTTGAAAAAGCGCTCGTCTTCAGTAGCTACAACCGCATGAACTAAGTGCTTAGGAAGCTGATCATAAGTCACATTTACTCGATTCTTACGATAGATTTTACCCAACATTTCACCGTCAGCTCCGTATACTTCAGTAGCGACAGCCAAATCAGGATTTTCGAGCTCTTGAAAGGAAGGCAGCTTCCCAAAAACGCCCCAACTAGTGAGCAGAAACAGTAATGATAATCCCATTACACCTGCTCCAAACAAGGTCCAGAACAATCGTCTAATAGGCGATCTTTTTTTCTTCGTGTTTTGTTGTTGTTCCATGCTTATTTCATCTGTTGCAACAGCCGATCTGCTTCAGCAGTTAATGGGCTTTGACTATGCGCTTTTTTAAATTCTTCTAGGGCTTTCTTCATTTCTTCCTGCCCTTCCACTTTCCCAATGCTTACTGCGCGGATGTAGGCGAACTTATCTTCATAGGGATTACTTGCGTAAGAATTGGCTTTCTTTCCCAGATTAATCGCTCGCTCATACTCTTCGCTCGAGTAGGCATTGAATACTTTTTCGTAAAGTTCATCAATCGTAAGAAGATCTGGGACTTCCGTGTCCACATTATTTTCTTTTGGGCGAGCTGGTGTTCCAGCCTTTCTTTGGAAATCTGCTGCTTCTTGCGTATTACCAATGAAAGCATGCGCTTTGGAAAGAAGTGTATATGCTTCTGGTTTAAATTCAGTACTTGGGTAAGTAGTGAGTAAGGTTTCTAGTGTCGAAATCCCATTCTCTTGGTCGCCGATTTTCTCGACAAATGCCTCACCGACTTTCAAATAATTTTCTTGAATCGTTCGATGCGCTTCTTCCTGTGCTTTTGGCGTTGTAGGAATTTCAGCTAAATAGGCGGCAAACAAATCATCTTCGGTTAATGGTTGTTCTTGACTCTCACCGCGATTATCGTTATTATTTCGGGCAATGAATCGCTTCACATAATCATAGCGTCTCCAGCCATCACGGGATGGTCGATCGCCCCATTTTTGACGAAACTCAGAAAATCCAGAAGCAGACTGGTTTAGGTCGAAAAAGTAAAACGTTTGTTGTTCTTCTTCATTTCGATTTCGTTTTGAATTCCGGTTCGTGTTATTTTGCTGATCGTTAACGATGGAATTCCCCGAATTTCCTAGGCTTTCTAATTTCTTCTGGCGCTGTGCTTTGATTTCATCATTGACTCTTTTACGAATCATTTTCTCGAGTTCTTTTTCGGGAAGGTTGGCGATTTGTAGTAAGCTGTCTTGTTTGTGAATTTCGGCCAAGCCCTCATTTATCGTCTCTAAAGCTTCGGCTTTAAGTTTCGCTTCTCCCGCTCGCTCGTCGTTGGCATCTAGGCCAGACGAAGCATCTGTATATCTAGGACCCGCGGCTTTATAATCCTTATTTGCGTAATAAAAATCGGCTAAGGCCAGATTGATATCGGGGGCCAAACCTGAGCCACCTCTAGTTTCATCTAAGGCTTTAAGGAATGTTTTTTCCGCTTTTTCGGGTTCGTTATTATCGGAGTAAGCTCTTCCGAGGTTATAGTATACTTCATCCATAAACTCGAGGTTCTTCTCATCGTTACTCATTTTCTTGAGTCGCTTCACCATTTCCTCGGCATCATAATTCTCCGAGACAATCGATCTGCGGATATTATTCATTTCTGCGTGGTAAATGGTATTGTAAGTGGGATGATATTTACGCACTTTGCCGAAGGCTTCTTCCGCTAGTGCATTTTGACCGTTGGCTTCAAATAACTGGCCCATAACGAAATACAATCTTCCTTTATCCCGTCTCTTTTTTGTTGCATCGATAGCGAGTTGAACATATTCGGTGGCTTTGGGAATATTATTCAATCGGACTTGCATATCGGCATTGGTGAGGTAGAATGCTTGATCGAGGCGCTTAGGGAAATTTTCATCTTCGTTGATGGCTGTGAGTACTGCTTGAGCCGAGATGAAGTCTTCTGTGGTAATGTAGGTTTTAGCCAGCCATAGCGCTGCGTCTTTCGAGGCGAGTTTGTGTTTAAGGAATCCAAGCAAGCCGTCCGGCTTGCTTTCTTTATTCTCCAAAGTTTTCGCGGTACGAATCTTATCTAAGTCTTCCTTTTTGGTTGCTGCTTTCCGGTCTTTTCGGGCTTGTTTTTCTTCCTTGGTTTTATCTTGAAATTCTTCAATCACTTCTTTGGAAGATAACTCCCTTCCTTCTTTCCGAGCTTTCTCTCTAAGTTCGAACTGCTCTTTCTTAGACAAAGGCCGGTCGTTTTTTTCTTGATCTTTTTTAGCCTTTTTGGCAGCCTTCTTCGCAATACGAGCTTGTTTATCTTTGTCGTATTGTTCGCGTTTTTGGCGGGCTAACTCTTCTTGCTTTGCTTTAGCTTGTTGCTTTTTAAGCTTTTCAGTATTGGTTCTTTTGTATTGTTGGCGATTTCCGACCTTTTCAATATCAACTCCATTGGTATATTCCGCAGTTACAAAAGAGAAAATATCTTCCGCCATATCATATTCCCCTTTGATATAATGTGCAATTCCACTAAGCAAGTAATTATCATCCACCCATTTACTATATGGTCGTCTGTCAATACTTGTGGCAGTTTTTTGTAAGATTTGGTCCATTTCCCCAGTAACAGCACCCGATTCGGCTACGGCATCTTGAATAGAAACGGGAAGTAATTCCTCATAGTTTTCGGAATAGCCTTCCTCTCCACCTCGTAAACTACTTTGGTAGAGTTGATTAGAGTTGTAGTAAGAGTTAAAGCGAACGGTGGTGTTCTCTACAATTCTATCTAAAAATCCTGGTGGACTTTGTTGAGTTTTTCTAGCACTAGCACATCCCCCGAAAACAAGAAGTACTAAAGCCCATAATCCAATCTGTTTCAAACGCTTTAGTTTGCTCATAAATTAAACACTAATTTTGCAAAAATATTGTTATGATTTGGTTTAAATCATAGGTTTTCTGCTTATTTATAGACAGTAAGATTTGTAGCACAGTTAAGATATGGTAAAACAAAAGCGGACAGTTTGGGATAAATTGAAAGACAGGTATGTGTTTAGTATACGAAATGAAGCGCATTTTCAAGAAAATGCGCGGGCATCCCTAAGCATTGGCGAAGTGATATCATTGTTTACTGTTTTCATGTTACTCATGTTGTTCTTAGCCTATCTTCTTTTCCGATTTACGCCATTTGCACTATTTGTAGGCGGAGAATCTCCAAAAAACAAGAAGAACTTACTAGCGATCAGTGAAAAGGCTGACTCTATGGAATTGAAATTGCTCCGAAACCAGCTGTATTATAGCCAAATCCAAAATGTACTCACAGGTGCTATTAGCAGCGACAGCTTAGAAAACCTGGATAGTCGCATGTTGCTCGATAGTGTTGCATTAGTGAATGCCAGCGACAAGGAACTGGCACTTCGAGAGAAAGTAGAGCAAGCGGAAGAATTCGCGTTAAACAACTTGCCTCAAACTTCTAGAAACTCAATAATGATCATGCCTGTAGAAGGTGTCGTCTCCTCTCCGTTTGCCATAGCAAATGAACATTTTGGAGTAGATATTGTAGCCCCGAAAGGCAGCCCAATTAAAAGCGTATTGCAAGGCCATGTAATCTTCTCTGGATGGACTGCAGATACCGGTAACACTATCATTATATCGCATGAAAATGAACTTCTTACGATATATCAGCACAATGAGCAGCTGTTAAAGTCGGCCGGGCAACGTGTAAATGCTGGTGAAGCCATTGCATTGATTGGAAATACAGGAAAAAAATCTACCGGCTACCATTTACATTTTGAGATCTGGCAAAGTGGCACGCCAGTTAATCCTACAAAATTCTTGCAGTTTGAGTAAGATGAACTTAGGAATTACCTCACTAACAGTGTTAGCATTTATCCTCTCTGCCTTAGGATTGTTTATTCTATTCGCTAGTCAGGTATTGCCATTAAATGCATTTCAAGCATTGTTATTTTCCAGCATCTACTTTTCAGCGATCAACCTTTGTTTTTTATTATTCTTAGGCCGAATAAAAGGGAAATCTGACAAACAGTATACAAACATGCTTTTTCTGAGCATGGGTGCTTATCCTGCTGCTGTATTGGTTCTTGTTATTCTATCGCTAAATGCGTTTACCGTTGACAGAGTCACCTATTTCATAGGCTTAATGGCCTTATACTTGGTGTATAAAGTTGCCTTCGTACTCCCAGTTCAAAAGTTGCGCTAGTCGATTAGACGAGTTTTTCTTTCTCTAAGAACTTGGTGTCGAAGTTTCCAGAAATGAAATCAGGATGATCCATGAGTTTTCTATGAAACGGAATAGTGGTTTTGATTCCAACAACAATAAACTCGTCCAGTGCTCGCTTCATAATAGCAATAGCTTCTTCACGAGTTCTCCCGTAAGTAATCACCTTAGCGATCATTGAATCATAGAAAGGTGAGATCGTATATCCAGAATAAGCATGCGTTTCGATACGAACCCCATGACCTTTCGGTGTATAGAACGTTTCGATTTTACCAGGACTTGGCATAAAGCCTTTATCCGGGTCTTCGGCATTAATTCTACACTCAATACTATGGAGCCGCGGCAAATATTCTTTGCCAGTGATTTTCTCTCCGGCAGCGATTTTTATTTGCTCTTTGATCAAATCAAAGTCCATAGACTCTTCAGTAACAGGGTGTTCTACTTGAATACGTGTATTCATTTCCATGAAGTAGAAATTTTTGTGTTTATCCACTAAAAATTCTACTGTACCTACGCCTTCATAATTGATAAATTTTGTGGCTTTGATGGCAGCAGCCCCCATTCTTTTTCGGAGTTTACTATCCATAAAAGGGGAAGGGCACTCTTCGACCAATTTCTGGTGTCTTCGTTGGATACTACAATCTCTTTCCGAAAGGTGACAAGCACCGCCATATTGGTCGCCAGCAACTTGAATTTCAATATGTCGAGGTTCTTCAATGAATTTCTCCATATAAATCCCATCGTTACCAAAGGAGGCTCCTGCTTCCATTTGCGCGGTTTCGAAGGCTTTTTGGAATTCAGACTCGTTGTTCACTACCCGCATTCCTTTTCCACCACCTCCGGCGGTAGCTTTAAGAATCACTGGATACCCAATTTCCTTAGCTACTTTTTTGGCCGCTTTAATATCGGTGATTAGGCCACCACTTCCAGGCACTACAGGCACTTTGGCCGCTACCATGGTTTCTTTAGCCGTGATTTTATCCCCCATTTGACGGATTTGCTCCGGGCTTGGGCCAATAAACTTGATTTTATAGTCGGCACAAATTTCTGCGAATTCGGCGTTTTCGGATAAGAAACCATATCCTGGATGAATAGCATCTGCATTGGTGATTTCTGCAGCTGCCATAATACTCTTGATATTTAAGTAAGAGTCTTTACCCGCTGGAGGCCCTATACATACTGCTTCATCAGCGAATCGGACATGCAAGCTTTCTTTATCGGCCGTGGAATAAACAGCCACGGTTTTGATGCCCATTTCTTTACAGGTTCGCATCACTCTCATGGCGATTTCGCCACGGTTTGCTATCAATATTTTCTTAAACATAGGCCTGCTTAAGCGTTAGGATCAACTACAAAAAGTACTTGATCAAATTCTACTGGTGTAGCATCTTCTACCATAATTTTCACCACTTTTCCAGACACTTCAGACTCAATATCATTGAAGAGCTTCATGGCTTCAACCATACAAAGTGTATCACCGACATTGATTTGTGAACCGATAGATACGAATGGATCTTTATCTGGACCAGGTGCTCTATAGAAGGTACCGATCATTGGTGATTTGACTTCGAGAAGTCCGGCATTGTGATCTGCTGCTGGGCTTGGGCTTGGAGTGCTAACATCTACTGCTGGAGCTGCAGGTGCTGCTGGAGTTGGCGCTGTAGGCATTACTGCTGGCATGGCTGCAGCTGGTGGTGTCATCATAGTGACTACTTGCGGTGCATCAGTACTACCGTTATCATTCTCAATAGAGCGAATAACAATTTTAAATCCTTCTTGCTCCAGCTTGAGCTCGGCAATATTGTTCTTATTGACAAGCT
>JAHQVX010000077.1 GCA_019634125.1 Saprospiraceae bacterium | reverse complement strand
CCATACCTGTGGGAATTGGAAGTCTCCCGCAGTCATGTTGTAGAAAAAGTTGTTCGGGTTGGCTACTTGGTTGCCAATCCATACAAATGGGAATCGACCAGTAAACAAGCCTGATCCACCACGCACTTGTAAGCTTCTATCACCCATAGCATCCCAGTTAAAACCTAATCGAGGAGAAAGAAGGAGTTTCTGCTCAGGTAAATCTGTATGATCAAAGAATACCGAATTGTTGTTTTCATCAAAGTATTCAATACCTGGATCATAACAACAACTTCTGTCTAGGTTTTCTTGGATTTTCTCTGCAGTGTCGAAGTAAAGCGGAAGATCTCCACGTAGTCCAATGGTTAATTTTAGGTTATCCGTTGGGAAGAATTCGTCCTGAATATACATTCCAAGTTGGCCTACATTCGTTTCTGCTAATGCCCAAGTTCCATTGGCGTTGTTTCCATCGAAAGTGTCTTGAGCATATTGTAGAATAGTAGCCATATCGCCATCATTCACGAAATCAAGGAAATCACCTACGCTATCAAATCCAGGACCAAAAGTACCACCTGGGTATGGTCTGGAGTTTCCACCGAACGCACCAAACGCTTCAAAAGGTTCATATACACCTAAGTTGAAGGAGTTGTCGAAGTCGAAGCGCTCAAATGAACCACCCACAGTTAAGGTATGGTCATTCAAGAAAATATTTAAGTTGTTCGTGAGTTGATATACTTTTTGATCCAGTTGATTGTTAATTGAAAATGGCTCATGACCAGCAACGATGTAACGCGACCCATTTTGGTTGATGTTAATCACTGGGGCAGGGCTACTTAAAGGATTTCTAAAGTCATCGAAATGGGTGTATCCTGCTTGGAATTTATTCGCAAACTTATTTCCGAAGCTACCTCTCCATTCGATAATTCCTGACTGGATTTGATTATTGATTTCATACCCTGCGTTTTGAAATTGTAGGGTATTGGCATCCGGACCTCTCCTACCAAGCGCAAAAGGGTGAGCAGGCTTTTGCTTACTTGCATTCAAGCCGTTATAAGTGGCCGTAATGGTGTGTTTATCATTCACGTTAAAGTCGAGCTTGGTAATCCATTTATCACTCGGAGTATCATGAGTATAGCCTTCGAAAGGACCAGCATCATAGCCGAGTCCTGCGAGTGCATTTTGTACAGCTAAAAAGTCGTCTCTTAGAATCCTAGAGATATTTCCCTCACCGATCTGTGACGCATTGTCTGCAGGGAAAAACGATTGGGCAAGGTCTTCTCTTTCGTCACGTTCATAGTTCGCGAAGAAAAATAACTTGTTCTTAATGATAGGGCCACCAAGGCTTGCGCCAAATTGTTGTTGAGTTAAGTCTGGAACGAAGATATCAGTACCATTTACTTTCCCACCAGTCAAATCTTCGTTACGTGTAAAGTAGAAAACAGTACCATGGAAATCGTTGGTTCCACTTTTTGTTACTGCGTTTACAGAAGCACCTGTAAATCCTGCTTGAGTCACATCATAAGGTGCAATTGCAACCTGAATTTGATCTATCGCATCTAATGAAACCGCTTGAGCTTCTGTTTGACCACCTGGTGTAGCTGCGTCTAATCCGAATGGATTATTAAAGATGGAACCATCCAGTGAGAAGTTATTGAATTGATTGTTCCTACCAGCAAAGGAATTTCCAGCTGCAGAAGGCGTAAGGCGGGTGAAATCTTGCGCTGAACGGCTAATTGAAGGTAGTTCTTGTAATTGTTGGCTGCTAATGTTTGTAGCGGCACCTGTTCGATCTCCATTTAAGATGGGATCAACAACGACTTCTACGGCTTCTAGTTGATTGCCTTCTTCTACGAGTTCTGGGCTAAATCGGAAATTTTGGCCTAAACTCAGTTGAAGGTCGTTGGTTTCGAAATCTTCGAAACCAATGTAGGTTACGGTCACCGTATATGGCCCGCCTACACGCAGGTTCGGTAACGTATAACGACCACTTTCGTTGGTTAATGTACTGTAGTTGGTTCCAGAAGGCAAGTGAACCGCTTTCACTACGGCTCCTGCTAGGCCGTCACCGCTTTCACTACTGATTGTTCCGCTCATCGTAGAAGTAGTGACTCCCTGGCTGAACGCAAAGTTGGAGGTAAGAACTATTAAGCTCAAAAGCAGAAATAGTTGCTTGGTAAGTGTTTGATTCATAATGGTTTAATTAGTATAGAAACAAGTTGGTGTTCGGTACAAAAATAGGTACTTAACAATTTGATAACGATTTTTTAATGTTAAGTTTTTCTTGTCGAAATACACATTTTTAAAAACAGTGGATAGATTTATTCATTAAAAGCTTTTTTACCTTTGTTTCGTGACTCGATTAAGTGTAAATATTAATAAGGTGGCCACGCTTCGAAATGCGCGTGGTGGCAATATTCCCAACCTGATTCAAGTAGCGAAAGACTGTGAGCGCTTCGGTGCTGAAGGCATCACTGTTCATCCTCGACCAGATGAACGCCACATCCGTTATCAAGATGTACGTGATTTACAATCTGTTGTACAGACCGAATTCAATATTGAGGGCTATCCCAATGAGAAGTGGTTGGAATTGGTGGAATCGGCTCGCCCCGCACAAGCTACGCTTGTGCCCGATAAACCAGGTGCACTAACTTCCAACGCAGGCTGGGATACCATCGCCGAAGCCCCTACGCTCGCACCCATTATCCAGCGCCTCAAAAAACAAGGGATTCGAACCTCCATCTTTGTGGATGCCGACCCCAAAATGGTGGAAGGTGCTGCGCAACTCGACGCCGATCGAGTCGAATTATATACCGGACCATACGCCGAAGGCTATTCGAACCATGCCGAGCAAGCTATTTCCCCGTACCGTCTTGCAGCTGAAAAAGCCGCGGAAGTGGGTCTTGGACTCAACGCCGGGCACGACTTAGATTTGAACAACCTCACTTATTTTGCCAAACACATTCCCAACTTGCTAGAAGTGTCTATCGGACATGCCTTGATTTCCGATGCCCTTTATTTTGGTTTAGAAAATACCATCCAGCTATATTTGCGTTGCCTGAAACAATAACATGCTGAAGCAAATCTTTGGAAAAATCTGGTTGGTTTGGTCTATCCTCATTTTCATTTTGAGTTGGCTGCCTGCGGCACTGGCCTATTTTGTTGCTTACCGCCTATTGCCTGCATCGAAGAAATATAAGAATGGCTTTGCTGTGAGTAAAGTTTGGGGCCGGCTTATCAATTTATTTGTGGGTGTCCGCTTGCGCGAATATGGTAAAGAAGACATCGACTTTTCCCAGCAATATGTTATGGTGTGCAACCACCGATCTCAAATTGATATCCCGATTAATTTTGTATCGTCGCCTGTGCAGTTTGTGATCTTAGCCAAACAATCGGCTGCTAAAATTCCAGTTATTGGCATTAATCTAAGAAATGCCCATGTCTTGGTGAATCGAAAAGACAAAGAAGATCGGAAGCGCTCGCTCAATACACTTCGAAAACATTTAAAAGCTGGTCAGACCTTACTTATTTACCCCGAAGGTAGGCGTTTACGTGGTGAAGATCAATTAGGTCCATTCCATGATGGGGCGTTTTTATTGGCCAAAGAAGCTGGTGTGCCCATCCTACCTATTACGATTGTTGGTTCGGATCGAATTAATAATCCGAAGCGTCCATTGGAAGTATTCCCTGGCCGGGTAGACGTTTACTACGATGCTCCGATTTCTACGGAAGGCAGTTTAAGCGAAACAAAAGCCGAGGTTCGCGCTGTACTAGCGGGACATCTTTCTTAACTTGGCAGCATGAAAACTGCGTTAATTACTGGGGCTACCTCAGGCATTGGAAAGGCAACTGCCGAGCTTTTTGCCAAGCAAGGCATTCAATTGGTGCTATGCGGCCGGCGAGCCGGCCGCTTAACCACGCTCCAAAGTACGCTCGGGCAACAAGTTCCAGTGCACTGTCTCACCTTCGATGTCCGCGATAGAACAGCTACACTGCAAGCCATTGCGTCCATTCCTGAAACCTTTCAATCCATTGATATCCTCATCAATAATGCAGGCAATGCACATGGTCTAGACCCAATCCAACGCGGATCGTTCGACGATTGGGACGCCATGCTCGATATCAATGTAAAAGGCCTGCTATATGTTAGCCAGCCCATCATCCAACGTATGATTGAAAAGGGCAGTGGACACATTGTAAACATCGGATCTATTGCAGGAAAAGAAGCCTACCCAAATGGAAACGTTTACTGCGCCAGCAAACATGCCGTAGATGCCCTCAGCCAAGCCATGCGTATCGATTTAAATGGAACAGGCGTGAAAGTAAGTCAGGTCTGCCCTGGAATGGTCGAAACAGAATTTTCTGAAGTACGCTTCAAAGGCGATACACAACGCGCCGATAGCGTATACAAAGGCTACGATCCATTAACTGCGGAAGATATCGCCGACCTCATCTATTTTATGGTATCTCGCCCGAAACATGTGAACATTGCAGATGTACTCATTCTGCCCGAAGCACAGGCCAATGCTACTACCCTGAGTAAAACAACTCCCTAATCCAAAAAAGAAAGGATTAAAAATGATATTTTACCAAACGTTCGTTTGGAAAAATCCATGGCTTTGTGTTATCTTTGGGAACCTAAAAATATTTAGACTTTTTTATGAAATTTCTTGTTTGTATAAGTAAAACTCCAGATACAACGACGAAGATTTCCTTCTCTGAAGGCGATACGAAGTTTAGTGAGGATGGAGTCCAGTTTATCATCAATCCGTATGATGAATGGTATGCGCTAGTTAGAGCGTTAGAATTGAAAGAATCCTTAGGCGGTTCTGTAACTGTTGTGAATGTAGGACCTGCTGCCAACGATGCGGTTATCCGTAAGGCATTAGCTATTGGGGCAGACGATGCAGTTCGTATTGATGCTGAACCACAAGATGCATTTCAAGTGGCTGAGCTCATTGCCAACTACGCTGGAGATCAGGCTTATGATATGATCTTAACAGGTAAAGAAACCATCGACTATAATGGTGCGATGGTCGGTGCAATTATCGCTGAGAAAATGAATTTGCCATTTATTTCTTTGGCTTCTAAACTCGACATGGAAGGCAGTACTGCTGTTCTTGAACGCGAGATTCAAGGCGGGAAAGAAGTGGTGGCTTGCGACCTTCCTCTTGTAGTGAGTGCTCAAAAAGGAATGGCAGAGCAACGTATTCCAAACATGCGCGGAATTATGCAAGCGAGAACAAAGCCTTTAAATGTGGTGGCTGGTGAAGCTGCTGCAAAGACTTCTGTAGCAAAATATCAATTGCCTGCAGAGAAAGGTGCTGTAAAATTGATCGATGCAGATAACCCTGCCGAGCTTTGGGATTTATTACGTAACGATGCAAAAGTGATATAATGAGTGTTTTAGTATTTGCAGAGAGTTTTAACGGTGCTTTTAAGAAAAGCACGTTTGAAGTAGTGAGCTACGCGAAAAGAGTAGCAGACGCACAAGGCGATGCTTTAACGGCTGTAGCATTCAACGTAAGCGATGCGGAAGCAGCGGAGTTAGGAAAGTACGGCGCATCGAACGTATTAAATGTATCGAATGATGCATTATCGGGCTTTGATAGTGGTATTTATGCAGCAGCAGTTGCTCAAGCCGCCCAGCAAGCTGGAGCGGCTACAGTAGTCGTTTCCAACACACCAAATGGGAAGGCATTTGCGCCACGCGTAGCCGTGAAATTAAACGCAGGTATTGTCAGTGGCGTGTCTGAAGTGCCTACAGGAAATACCGTTCGTAAACCCGTTTTCTCGGGGAAAGCCTACGCCGACTTTACCTTCAATACAGAACATAAAGTCATTGCCATTCAGCCGAATTCCATTGGTATTCAAGAGTTTGGCGGAAGTGCCAGTGTAGAAGCATTTTCTCCTAGCTTAGACGGCATTCGAGGAGTAACTGTTCGCGAAGTAAAATCTGCAGGTGGTGGCGTACCATTACCAGAAGCAGAATTAGTAGTTAGTGCTGGTAGAGGGTTGAAAGGGCCTGAGAACTGGGGAATGATTGAAGAACTAGCTGACCTTCTTGGCGCAGCAACTGCTTGTTCCCGACCTGTTGCAGATACACACTGGCGCCCGCACCACGAACACGTTGGTCAGACCGGTGTAGCTATCCGACCGAATTTATACATCGCTGTAGGAATCTCTGGTGCTATCCAGCACTTAGCTGGGGTAAATCAGAGTAAAGTTATTGTGGTCATCAACAAAGACCCTGAAGCACCTTTCTTTAAAGCAGCCGACTACGGAATTGTAGGCGATGCCTTTGAAGTGGTGCCGAAATTAATCGATGCCTTCAAGGCTTCAGCGAATTAAAGACGAAATAGAAGATTTCTAGCACCCCTCGGCAAAGCCGAGGGGTTTTTTTATGGCCATATCTCGGCAAGTGTTCCTTTCCTTACGGAACCTTCTTTGTCATTCAGTCGTTCTTACACTAAGCGTTTTCTGCGCTGTTATTTAGAGTATTTTCGCACAAAATTTATACATGAAAGAGGTTTTTATCGTAGGAATGGCTCGAACTCCAGTTGGGGCCTTTGGTGGCGCACTATCGAGCTTGTCGGTGGTGGATTTAGGAGTTGTCGCAGTGAAAGGCGCGATGGAACGAGCAGGCATTTCACCAGAAGTGGTTGACGAGTTATATATGGGCAACGTATTGCAAGCGAACGTGGGTCAGGCACCTGCGAAGCAGGTGGCGATTGGTGCGGGTTTGGGAAATAATATTCCATCTACAACCATTAATAAAGTCTGTGCATCAGGCATGAAATCCATTATGCTTGCCGCACAAAATATTCGACTTGGCGATGCAGATATCGTTATCGCAGGAGGAATGGAAAGCATGAGTAACGCCCCATTCTACATTCCGAAAGCCCGTTTTGGCTATAAATATGGCGATGCTAGCCTCATCGATGCCGTTGTTCGAGATGGCCTTCAAGATCCATACGATCGAAGTATGATGGGAATGGCTGGTGAACACTGTGCCGTAGAGAAGAATATTACCAGAGAAGATCAAGATGATTTTGCCATCGAAAGCTATAAACGGGCCCAGAATGCCCAAGAAAATGGCTTTTTCGATTCGGAAATTGTACCCGTTTCTATTCCTCAAAGAAAAGGAGATCCTAAAGTGATTGATACCGATGAAGAACCAGGTAGAGCCAATTTTGAGAAAATGCGTAGCCTACGTACGGCGTTCAAAAAAGACGGAACTATCACGGCGGCAAATGCTTCCAAACTTAATGATGGAGCAGCAGCTGTCGTTTTAGCCAGTAAAGAAAAAGTGGAAGAATTAGGCCTCAAACCTTTAGCCAAAGTAGTGAGCTATGCCGACGCTTCTCAAGAACCGATTTGGTTTACAACGACTCCATCGAAGGCCATGCCGAAAGCCATTCATAAAGCGGGATTGCAACAAAGCGATATCGATTTTTTTGAGATTAATGAAGCGTTTTCTTGCGTGACTATTGCCAATAACAAGGAGTTGAATCTAGACCCAGCCATCGTGAATGTATTTGGTGGAGCAGTTTCCCTAGGCCATCCAATTGGATGTAGCGGAGCAAGAATCACCATGGCATTGGTTAATGTACTTCAACGCAAAAAAGGACGTTATGGATGTGCAGGTATTTGTAATGGAGGCGGCGGAGCGTCGTCTATTGTTATCGAACAAATCAACTAAAGACGCAACTTTATTTACATTTGTGCGTATATTAGCTGAATAAACAAGACCAAAATGCGCCCCTCAAACGCGCATTTAATTATACTCGAGACTTACCGAGTATGGTCTATCTGGGGGGGTAACCATACTTATTCGAACGTCAAGCAATCCCATGCTTGACGTTCTTTTTTTGACCTATGAAATATGCTTTCCCATAACGCCGTTAAATTTTGGTAAGGTTTTGGTATAACAGTGAATATGATGAAACAGTTGATTGGTTTTTTATTGATTTTAGGGGCGTTTACTTCCTACGGACAGTTAGATAGTGTCAAGCTCCAAGTGCTGCAAGAGGGCGAAGCCAAGCTCCAAGAATTGGGGGATACAATTCTTACCCATCAAATCTTCGAAAAACGACAAGCGGCCAATTATGCCTTCATTAAACAATTAACTCAGACCCTAAAAACGGAGAATTCATACGAGTACGGATTTCCTAATTTGAGGATGGTCTCCATCGTCAATGCACCTGATAATGCCTTTCGGGTGTTTACTTGGCAAGTCCAGACTAAAGGCGAACTCGTTCGGCATTATGGGGCGATCCAATTGAATGGTGAAGAACTTCAGCTGATTCCACTTCTAGATCGTTCCGATGATATTGCTAATCCGTTAACGCATATCGGAAGCAATAAAGAATGGGTAGGTGCTTTGTATTACGATATTTTAAAAGAAACGAAAGGCAAGAAGACTTACTATTTCTTGTTAGGCTTAGACATCAATAATCCATTTAGTAATAAAAAGTTGATAGATGCCTTGCAATTCACTGAAGATGGACAAGCTGTATTTGGTGCAGCGGTATTTCCCGCTAAAAATCCACGTGATTTAAATGCGCGATATATTCTTGAGTACCGCGGAGATGCCTCTACTTCTGTGAAATACAACAAAAAAATGCGAAGTATTGTTTTCGATCATTTAATTCCACTGGCCGAACGTTATGAAGGGGCTTATGCCTACTATGTTCCCGATGGAACTTACGATGCGCTAAGATGGAAGCAAGGTCAATGGATTTTTGAACGCAATATTATCGAAACCAGTTTCGATAATTTGGAAGATCTTGATCAAAACAAATCCAAAGAAGGTCAAAGCAAAAGCGATGAATTTTATCGGCCGAATTAAGCATATTTGCGGCTGAATTTTTACAACAATTTATACAAGTGATAGAAGAAATTATTGAATTGGTGACTTCGGAAGTGCGCGAAGAAATCACCACGACTACTGCATTGAATGATTCGAACGTACAACAAGCGGTTCAAACCGTTTCGAATTCCATTATGGACAAAGCCAAATTTTATATTGACAATGGCAAGCTCATGGAATTGAAAGCAACGTTTGAAAAAGGCAGCGATGAAGCCAAGCAAGGGCTTATTGAAGAAGCAAAAACAGAAATTATAGAGCAGTTAGGAACGGAGTTGCAAGTGAGTTCAACGGATGCCGAAAGCATTGCCGCGATTACAATTCCTGCATTGATTAAAGTGTCGAAGGAGAAACTATTGGGGCCAGATGGCAAGATTGGATTTACCGACATTCCGAAGCTGTTAGCCTTTTTTAAGAGCGGTGGAACATCTACTAAGCCGTCGGGAGGAATTTTTGGTAGTATATTTGGCGGATAATCAAAATATAAATAATGGCTGTATTAAAAGTAATTGAGATTTTATCGAATTCAGAAACTTCTTGGGAAGATGCTACACGTAAAGCGGTAGCTAAAGCTTCTAAATCGGTTAAAGATATTAAGTCGGCATATGTTCAGGAGATGAGTACATCTGTTGAAGATGGTGAAGTGACGGAGTTTCGTGTGAATTTGAAAGTTACATTTGTGGTAAAATAACTACGTTTTTATTTGAAAGCGTGTAACCCTTTTGCCTTTGGCAAAAGGGTTTTTTTATGCCTTCATTACGTCGTGAAACTACACCCGCATCTCACCGCCACAATTCCTGCAAAACTTCGCATCTTCTGCATGGCCTTCTTTCATGCAATGCGGACAAGTTCGAGGAGTGGCGCGTTCTAGATCCTCGCGCGCAGTAGATGCAATCTCAGCACTTACAATGCCCGTCGGAACAGCAATAATTGTATACCCAATGAACATAATCATAGCCGCTAAAAACTGCCCCAAAGGCGTTTGTGGAGTAATGTCTCCATAACCTACCGTAGTTAGCGTGACAATCGCCCAGTAAATACTCTTTGGAATGCTATCGAAACCACTTTCACTGCCCTCAACCAAGTACATCAACGATCCAATTATGGTTACAATCGTCAGCATGGTCAACATAAAAATGAAAATTTTATACCGACTGTTGACCAAAGCTTTTCCAATTAAACTAGCTTCCCTTGTATAACGCGCCAGTTTGAAAATTCGGAAGATCCGAAGCAAACGTAAGGCACGAATCACCGCAAAACTCTGACCGCCTCCATCGAACAACAAAGCCATAAACGTCGGTAGAATCGACAATAAATCAATAATACCGTAGAAACTGGTAATGTACTTGATGGGCCTACGAACACTAATGATTCGTGCAACATATTCAATAGTAAAAAGAATAGTGAAAATCCATTCTAACCGAATGATTTCAACATAGTAGCGGCGATTGAACCACTCCACGCTTTCCAACATGACCGCAATAATGGATAGTACGATCAAGGCCAACAGAATAACATCAAACGCCTTCCCAGCCTTTGTATCAGCTTCGAAAATTACGTCGTGTAAATCTTGGCGCCACTTGGGCCATGGTTTTATGGATGGTTCAGCCATGAACAACGAAAATAGAAAAACAATTCATCACCTCATTCGCCGTTTTCAACAACAGATATATCTCCTCGGAGTTGAGCCCTAGCCCAATCTTGGAGCGCTATAATCTCTTCATCGGTGAGTCGGGCATCTTTATGTGTCCATTTATACGAATACAAAGGCATACCTAAGAAGCGCTCGGTTTTACCCTTTTCCAGCTCTTCAATAATTTCTTCCAGTTTATGGTTGAAGCCTTTGTCGCGCTTACTGGGTAACGTAGAATAGTCTAATTGCTTTTTTCCAACTCGAACATGGCTGTACATCCAATGGTTAATCGGCGTAATGGAATTGTACCACGGGTAGTTCGTATGATCGGTATGGCAATCGTAACAGGCTTTTTTATGGATGGCGTGTACGTTGTCTGGCATGTTGAGCGACTGAGCTATACCGTCTAAATAAACCTCAGGATTGTCCACTTTATTGATGGGTGCCCGAAAAAATTGGGCTGCTAGAAATAGCAGCCCAATAGCCAATATGATTTTCTTTAGCATAACGCTAAATTACTACTTTACCTCTTTCGCTACGTAGATGTACACTGGAAAGTGATCGCTATAGCCATTCAAATACTCTCCACCAGCATGTGTCCGTTTCGGATAACCCTTAAACCTCCCCTTAGTCTGCAACATATGATCTGGATTATGTCGACCTGCATTGATGTATTGATAGCCGCCATTGTCTGGAAATACTAAAGATTCACTCACTACAATTTGGTCGAATAAACTCCAAGCATCCCGCCAAGCAGTGGTGCCGAAGCCTTTTTTGTATTTCGTGAAGAACGGATTGTATAAATCGCCTTCTTGTAATAATTTTTTATTCCCTTTCGCATTTAACACCTTCTTCATGCTCGGACTTACAGGATCATCGTTAAAGTCACCCATCGTCACGATTTTTGCCGTCGGATCGGCCAATTTAATCGAGTCAATGATTTCTTTATTCAATTCCGCAGAAGCAATCCGATTCGGCATACTTACTTTTTCTCCACCTGATCGTGAGGGCCAGTGATTGACAAGGAAATGAAAACGTTCACCATCTAGTAAACCGGTTACTAACAAAACATCTCTAGTGTAATCTGGTTTTCCGCCCCGGTCACGTATCTTAGTGAAAAATGATTTGTGGCTTTCCACGGTAAATTTATCCGCTTGATAGAGGAGGGCACAATCGATGCCTCGCTCATCGGGCGAATCTTCATGAACGATTTGGTAATTCCGCTCTTTCAATCCAGGCATAGCTACTAAATCTTCCAAAACCCCTCGGTTCTCAATTTCGCAGACACCTAAAATAGCCGGTCCCTCATCAATGACATTGGCGCCAATCTTAGGAATCACCGACGACATGTTCTGCAATTTATTGTCATACTTCTTACTGTCCCAACCGTAACTGCCTTGAGGTGTGAAGTCAATATCGTTGATCTCTTCGTTGCGAATAGTATCAAATAAATTCTCCAAATTATAGAATGCAATGGTCTGTACTTTGTACTTTGGTTTCTGTCCGAAACCAACGGTTAACAGAAGTCCAAATAAAGTTGTGAACAATATGTGCTTGATAGTCATGTTATCTTAGTGTTAAGAGATACGTAATATTTAGGATTCTCTAATAATCCTTTTAGTTTTGCACCCGCAAAATTATGCCAATTCTTAGGTTATTAAATAGAAAAGGTTGGCAGATTGAAAACTTAACAATCAATTAACTTAATGAAACGACTGTTGTTTATCCTGTTCATTGCTTTTTCGTTTACAGCAATGGCCCAGTCTTCCAAAGTTTCAGGTTACGTAGTAAGTGCCAATGGTACTGGACAATCTGGGGTTCTAGTTTCACTAGAACCTTCTGGTCTATCTCAACTTACGAACACATTAGGCTACTACGAGTTTACCAATGTACCTAACGGAACATATACCTTGAATTATGGAGAGGCGGGAAATGAAGCCAATCGACAAGAAATTGTAGTAGATGGCGATGTGGAAGTAGGAAATTATACCCTTTCTGTAGAGGAAGGCGAAGAGACCTATGTGACCGACTTATCATTACTAGAAGGTAGTGATGAAGATGAAGCAGTATCTAGTATTTTAACCGCTTCTCGAGACGTATTCTTAAACAAAGCAGGTTTCCAATTTGGATCCGATACCTTCTTCAGAGTAAGAGGCTACGATTCTAGATACCAAGCCTTTTTAATCAATGGTGTTCGAGTAGAGAACCCAGAAACCGGCTGGCAACCATTTAGCGTTGTAGGAGGGTTAAACGATGTGCTTCGCTACCGCGAAACAGAAACCGTAGGTTTAGCTGCTGCAAACAATACCTTCAGCGAAGTAGGCGGTTCAAGAGACTATGTATTACGTCCATCTGCCTATAGAAAAGGCGGAAGAATTACTTACTCCCACCTTAACAGAAGTTATAACAATCGGGTAATGGGAACCTATGCGTCAGGAGACCAGAATGGGATTTCTTATGTACTATCAGGCTCACATAGATGGGCACAAGAAGCTTTCGTTGAAGGCACGTACTACGATGCCTACGCGCTTCATGCAGCCGTAGAAGGAAAAGTTTCTGACAACTATAGTGTGATGGGCTCTTTCACGATGTCGCCTCGACGTCGAGGAACACAAAGTATCCATACACAAGAAGCATACGACCTCGCTGGAAGTAATTTCTACAATGCCGATTGGGGCTATCAAGATGGCGAGCAACGAAATGCTCGTTTACGTAAAAACGATAACCCATTGTTGATGGTGAGTAACTACATTGATATTGCTGACCATACTACATTGAACTTAACCGGTTCTTATATGGGCGGCTATTTTAAAGCAGGAAGAATTGAAAGAAACGGAGGTGCCAACCCTGATCCTGATTTTTACTTAAACATGCCAAGTAATGGTGGGTTAAGCTTTTTAGCAGAACAACAAATTAACTGGGCAGACCTCTATGCAGCCAATGCAGGTGGAGAATCTACTTATATTCTAGAAGAGAACGTTCGAGAAGACGAGGAATTTCAAGCAGTTGCTCAGTTTACAACAGACTTAAACGAAAATACAGCCTTAGATTACGGCGCTACTTATAGAGATTACACTGGAAACTTTTACGGTCTAGTCAATGACCTTTTAGGCGGGACTTCTTTCTTTAATGGCGATGGTTTCAACAACACGTTGAACGATGTGAATGGACAAGCATTTGTTGGTGAAAACGATGTGTACGGCCATGATCATGACCTGAATAAAGAAGTGATCGATGGATATGTACAGGCACGTTTCGCTTTAGATCGTGTAGATTTCCATGTTGGAGGTACTTATGGTAAGACTTCTTATTGGAGAGAAGGGTATACAGCCAACGAAATCACTCAAGATATTCTTTCAGGAGAATTCGGATCACTTGGAGAAAGTGAGAAAATGGAATTTGACACCTTCGGCGGTAAAGCTGGGGCAACGTATAAAATTGATGGACGAAACTATGCGTCTATTAATGGTGCCTATTATCAGAAAGCACCCTACATGCAAACTGTGTTTATCAATCCTGAAATCCGTAACCAACTGAATTCTGAAGTAACGGAAGAAACGATTTACTCTGGTGAAGTCAATTTTGTTCATAAATCACCTGCTTTGAAGTTAAGATTAACTGGATATTACACGCAGTTTGAAGATCAGGCAGAGAATATTCTATCCTTCTCTGAAGGCTTAGATGCCTTTGCTGGTGCAAGTGCAAGTAATGCCTTTGGCGCTTTCTTCATTAACGGCATTGACAAGCGTCATTATGGTGGGGAGCTTGGATTTCAGTATAACTTAAGTCCAGAATTTGAGGCTTCAGGTGCGGCATCCGTAGGAAACTATCGATATACTGATCGTCCTACCATCTCTGTATATGATGTGGATCAGACAACACCAGTATTGGAAAATGCCACCGTATATTTCGATAACTTTTACGAAGACAACACCCCACAAAGCGCATACAACCTAGGCTTGACATGGAGAGCACCTTTCTACATGTTTGCGAGCGTGGATGCGAATTACTACAATGATTCATTCGCTGGCCCGAGTGCATTAAGAAGAACTACGGCAGTAGCTCAAGACTTGGCCATTGTGGAAGGGTTATCTCAAGAAGAATCTATTGAGTATTGGACGCGCCAAGAACGTTTACCAGATGCATTCCGCTTGAATGCAAGTATATATAAGTCTATTCGATTCACCAGAGAGAAATTCCTTGGAGTCAACTTTATCGTGAACAACATCTTAGATCAAGATGACTACGCCAACTTAGCGTTTGAGCAACTCCGATTAGACGAAAATAATGGAACGATTAACCCTGATGTATTCCCTACCCGCTATAGATATGCAACGGGTAGAACTTACTTTGTTAACGTTAATTACCGATTTAGATAACACTATCAATTCTTATAAATGAGACAATTCAAATTAATCCACTTGTTCTGCATGGTTGCCTTGTCAGCTATGTTCTTGAATTCGTGTGTAAATGATGATGACTTTGACGTTCCACCACTACCTGGTGCGAATGGCGAAGAGATTTTATCCCTTGGAGGATCTTCTCCAGTTTTTCTTACTTGCTTTCAAGAAGATTTTGAAGCGTATACTGTAGGAACGAATACGTTTGCAGGTTATGAAAATGTAACTGTTGCAGGTACTTCTGAAATTTGGGAAGTAAATGAGTTCAACGATAACAACTACTTACTCATGTCTTCATTCTCTAGTGGAGAAGACAATGAAGTATACTTTGTAGTTCCTGTAAACTTTGATGCAGCAGATGCATTCTCTTTTAAAACGCAAGACCGTTTTAACAATGGAGATGTACTTTCTGTCTTCTTGGTTACCAACTATACCATTCCAGCCAACATTAATGAGGCTACTTTAACCGACATTACCAGCTCTTTCAATATTGCGAGTGGTACTACAGGTTCTGCATCTCAGCCTTTTGTTGAGTCTGGCGCGTATGACTTAACGGCATTAACTGGGAATGGATTTATCGCTTTCCAATACAGTGGAAGTGATATTACTGGAGTGACTACAAACATGCACATCGACGACATTGTAATTGTTGATAATGACGATGCCAGTTGTGATTTAGATGCTGGAAGTGGTGCTGGCGGTGGCGGAACCACCGGTGGTGGTGGTTCTGCGGCAATGGCTCAAAGTTGTGACTTAGAAGACTTTGAAAGCTTCGCGGAGTTTGATGAAGTATTTGATGCTTATGAAAATGTAGGACTTGCTGGTGATCGTTTATGGCGGGTTGATGAGTTTGGAGGCAATCAATATCTTCAGGCTTCTGCCTTTAACGGTTCTCCATCACAAGATCAGTGGTTCCTGTACAATATCGATTTTGATACTGCTGATGTGCTTTCCTTTAAAACGAAAGACGGCTTCAACAATGGGGATCCTTTAACTGTACTTTGGTCTACAGATCATGTTGTAGGGAACAATGTTTTAGATGCGACTTGGACTGATATTTCCAGTTCATTTACGCTTGCTACAGGAACTACGAGTGGTTTTGCAGATGTATTCACCGATTCAGGGGAATTTGATCTTTCTGCGATCAGTGGTCAAGGTTTTGTTGCGTTCCGTTACCAAGGAGGTAGTGGGGGAATTACTACGACTATGCAAGTAGATGATATTACTGTTGTTGATAACGACGATGCTAGCTGCGACTTTGGTGGTGGAGGCGGAGGAACTGCAATGACTTGTAGTGAAGACGACTTCGAAAGCTATGCTGAATTTGATACTGATCTAGCAGGCTACCAAAGTGTAGCTACTGGAGATGCCGCATGGACGGTGAGAGAGTTCAGTGCGAATAAGTTCATTCAGATGTCTGCATTCAGTACTGGCGGTGCTCAAGATTCTTGGTTTATTGTAGGTGTTGATTTCGACGCTGCACAAGGCGTGTCATTCGAAACGAAAGATGGCTTTAACAATGGCGATGCATTAACGGTATTGTATTCAACAGACTATGATGAAGCTGGCGACCCTAGTACTGCTTCTTGGACAGATATCACAAGTAATTTCACTTTAGCAACTGGAACAAGCAGTGGCTTTGCAGATACGTTCACCCCATCAGGAGAGTTTGATTTAAGTGGTGTATCTGGAAATGGTTACATGGCCTTTAGATACCAAGGAGATGTAGCTGGTGTGACCACAACATTTCAACTCGACAATTTAGTATTTACTAGCGCTGACGGCATGGACTGTACGTTCGACATCACTGGTAGTGGTGGCGGCGGCGGAGGCGGCGGTGGAACCGCTGACTCTGACATCATTATTACTGGTGTGATCGATGGACCACTTTCAGGTGGAACTCCGAAAGCCATTGAATTATACGTAGTGGCTGATGTAGCTGATTTAAGCATTTACAACGTAAGTAGTGCGAATAATGGTGGTGGAAGTGATGGTCCTGAGTTTTCTTTATCAGGTGCTGCTTCTGCGGGCGACTTCCTTTATGTTACTACAGACAATGCACAATTCAACGCTTTCTTCGGCTTCGATGCAACCTTCGTTGATGGTCCTTCTGCAGGAATCAATGGAGATGATGCAATAGAGCTCTTCAAGAACGATGTTGTTGTGGATACATTTGGCGACATTAACGTAGATGGTAATGGCGAAGCTTGGGAATACTTAGATGGATGGGCATATAGAAACAACGGAACTGGTCCAGAAGGTATGACCTTTACGGTGACCAACTGGAGTTATAGCGGTCCGAATGCATTAGATGGGGAAACCACAAATGCAGGAGCGGCTACACCATTCCCAATTGGAACTTACACGCCTTAATTTAGGTAGAATAATGTTTTATAGAAACCCCCTCGGCAAAGCCGAGGGGGTTTTAAATTCTGAGAACTCCAACTCGTCCTAACCTAGTTGCTTCCGAACCAACGCCAAAAACTCCGCTGTAATCATCGCGGTAGCACCCCATAACTTTTCGTTACCCAGTGCAAAGTAAGGCGCATCGAACAAGACCCCTGAACTGCCCTGAAATTTCGTTGTTAGCGGAGGGTGATCCAATAAATCTTGTAAAGCCACTTCTAAAATCTCTTCAACTTCCGCTTCTTCCTTGGTGAAATCAGGGCTTTCACTCGTATACGCCAATATCGGAAAGACTTGAAATTGTGTAATAGGAATCTTCAAAGAAGTCAATCGGCCTAAAATGCGGTTGCTATCAATGTCCACCCCAATTTCCTCTTTGGTTTCTCGTAATGCCGTTTGTATCACATTTACATCCGCTTCTTCAAACTTCCCACCCGGGAAACCAATTTGTCCACTATGTGGCCCATTAAATACTTTACGTTTAATGTAGACAATCCGAGTATTTTGTTCAGCATCGGGGTAGAGCAATACAGACACACCGCTTTGCCGATAGGTAATGCCGCTTTCGCGCTCAATCAACCGATCTCGGAATTGTGGCGACATGGTTTGTTGTGCCTCCTCGCCAGGCAGCTCCATAAAAGGCAAAGCAAAGTACGTAGATAAAGAAGCAATGAGCTGCGGGAAATTCATTTAGAAAATATCTTGCAAGAAAAGCTCAAATGTAAGGATTTCTTCATCCCTTTTAACCGTGACTTTGGTAGAGCGCTGTTCTACATCATTTAACAGCGTGTAAATGCGTTCAAAACTTAAGTTCTTGACTTGGCGATCGTTGACTTTAAGTAAGATGTCGTTGGCTTGAATGCCCGCTTTATGCGAAGCAGAAAGGGGGCGTACATCTTCAACAATTAAGGTGTCTAACTGCCAATCTTTCGTTTTGATACGTAAGCCTGCAATATTATAGCGGAATTTATCCCTATACCGACTATTCTTTTTTAAATACATTTTCTTTCTGCTGTAATCAAAAACAATCTGAAAACGCTTTAAGAGATCGGTTCCAATCGATCCATCCGAGAAACTTGTATTTGAAAAATTGACCAACGACACCGAATCCAAGAAATTTGTAGATACATTCCTCAATTCATAATCCGAAATCTCAACGACATCCATTTTCTTGAAGGTGCTGGTGATGAGTCCATTAATACCTCTACCTCGGTAATTATCAATAT
>JAHQVX010000076.1 GCA_019634125.1 Saprospiraceae bacterium | reverse complement strand
GAATTTTTTGCCATTTCCAATGGCAAAAATGGCGTGATAGAAGTTTTTCAACTCCAAGAAGCCAATAACACCATCACTGGCAAACTCACACAAGAATTTAAAGTGGAATCTCAACCTGAGGGGATGGCAACTATAGACAATGAGGACATTTTGTATGTTGGTGTAGAGGAAAAGCACATTCAGGTATTTGGACTTGGTAAGTCTACTCATTCTGCTATTCTCCCAAAAACTTCTTCCGCTAACAATCCATTTATTGCCTATGATATTGAAGGGTTAGCACAGTTCGAATACGGAGATAAGCGCTATCTAATCGCGTCTATTCAAGGCAGTTTCACCTACGCAATTTACGACATCACCACCTTAGGCGAGGAAATCTACCTAACCAGTTTCAGGTTGAGCAAAAATGAGGCAGGAATAGATGGAGTAGAAGAAACCGACGGCCTAGAAGTATTAGCAAAGCCATTAGGCACGAACTATCCAGAAGGAATTCTCGTCGTTCAAGATGGCTTTAATTACGATGGTCAAACACTCCAAAATCAAAACTTTAAGCTCATCGACCTTCGAAAAGTG
Organism: Saprospiraceae bacterium; assembly: GCA_019634125.1. Taxonomy (GTDB): domain Bacteria; phylum Bacteroidota; class Bacteroidia; order Chitinophagales; family JAHQVX01; genus JAHQVX01. The sequence continues at coordinate 6,247 of JAHQVX010000076.1, read as the reverse complement.
TTGGAAATTCTTCCGAATTAAAATTTATTCTACGTTCTTCGTGCCATGCCTTTCACTGCCTCCCACATTGCAGCAATCCTTCCTTTCTGGAAACAGAACAAAAGGTACATTTCGCAAACCGGTTTGATTGCTGGCGCTATCGTGCCTGATTTTGAATACTTCTTTCGAATGAGTCGTGTAAGCGATGTAAGTCATACTTGGTGGGGATTTTTACTTTTCGGGCTACCCGTTGGGCTTATGCTGACTTACCTCTGGCACAATGTAGCTCGAGATCCGTTGATTAAAAACCTGCCTTACTTTTTCCAAAAACGATGGCGGGTATATACCGGTTGGAGCTGGGAAAGGCATTTTAAAAAAAATTGGAAGCCGATTTTGCTTTCCTTGGCCTTAGGATGCTTAACTCACTTCTTATGGGACAGTTTCACGCACCGCACTGGATTTGTGGTAGAAGCCATTCCTTTCCTTAGCGAAGAAGCATTCGCCAACTTTGCTTGGTATCGGTTACTTCAACATGGAAGTACACTTTTAGGGGCGACTATTCTGGTGTATGCCATTTCAAAAATGCCCACAGAAGACAAGCACATCAAGCCTATTATTGGAAGGTACTGGCTCAGTGTGTTTTTAATTACGTTGATTGTTTTCTCGGCCAGAATGCTGGCAGGTAATATTCAACCAGCTATTGATTTTGGCACCACCATTATTTCATTGTTGAGTGCCGGCCTAATTGGCTTGTTGTTGGCACCGAGTTTTTTGCCGTCAAAAAAATAACCCCACCGCTTTGCGGTGGGGTTTCAACAGAAATGTAATCGACCAACTACCCTTCTCCAGCCACACTGGCTTTCATGAATTCGCGGTTGAGTCGAGCAATATTTTCTAAAGAAATTCCTTTCGGGCATTCTACTTCACAAGCTCCGGTATTGGTACAGTTTCCAAAGCCTTCTTTATCCATTTGAGCGACCATATTCAACACCCGTCTTTCGGCTTCTGGTTTCCCTTGAGGCAACAACGCAAATTGAGAGACTTTAGCTGAAGTAAACAACATAGCTGAACTATTCTTACAAGTAGCTACACACGCGCCACAACCAATACAAGCAGCTGCATTAAAGGCCGCATCAGCATCGTCTTTTGGAATAGGAACCGCATTCCCATCAATGGTATTTCCTGATGTATTTACAGAAACATAGCCACCAGCAGCGATAATTCGATCAAAAGCTGTCCGATCCGTCATCAAATCTTTAATCACAGGAAAAGCCTTCGCTCTCCACGGCTCGATGTAAATGGTATCTCCATCTTTAAAGCTACGCATATGCAACTGACAAGTGGTAATGCCTTCACCTGGACCATGTGGACGTCCATTAATAAATAAAGAACAAGACCCGCAAATACCTTCTCTACAATCATGATCAAATACAACTGGCTCTTCTCCTTTTCGAATTAATTGATCATTTAAAATGTCAAGCATTTCTAAAAATGATGATGCCGTAGAGATATCTTTTACCTCATAGTCTACCATTTTCCCTTTCGTGTTCGCGTTGGGTTGTCGCCAGATTTTCAACTTCAGGTTTAACTTTTTTTCTGCTCCCATGGTTTATTTATATGATCGAGTTTTCAACTCTACGTTATCAAAGATTAATTCTTCTTTATATACTTCTGCATTTCTAGCATCATCGGCATAATGCCAAGCAGCTGAATAGGTGAAGTTTGCATCATCTCTTTTTGCTTCTCCTTCTTCTGTGGCATACTCTTCTCTAAAGTGTCCACCACAAGATTCGTTTCGATCTAAGGCATCTCGCGCCATTAGATGTCCGAGTTCAATCAAGTCGGCAACTCGGCCTGCCTTTTCTAATTCAGGATTCATGCCATCATCACTGCCCGGAACAAACACATCTCGCCAAAATTCTTCTTTCAGCTCCGCAATTTCTTCTAAGGCTTGCTTTAAGCCTTCTGCATTTCTAGACATGCCTACTTTGTTCCACATAATTCTTCCGAGTCGTTTGTGGAAATCATCAACAGGTTTGCTTCCTTGGTTGTTGATCAGGTGACTAAGTTGATCTTTCACGGCTTTTTCTGCTTCAGCGAAGGCTGGACTATCTGTGGAGATCGTTCCGGTACGAATATCATCTGCCAAGTAATCTGCGATTGTGTATGGCAACACAAAATAGCCATCGGCAAGTCCTTGCATTAATGCCGAGGCGCCTAAGCGGTTGGCACCATGATCGGAGAAGTTGGCCTCACCAATAGCAAAACAACCAGGAATAGAGGTCATCAGATTATAATCTACCCAAACACCACCCATGGTGTAATGCACTGCAGGATAAATCTTCATCGGCGTTTTATACGGATTCTCTCCAGTGATTTGTTGATACATTTGGAAGAGGTTTCCATATTTCTCTTCGACCCATTTCTCTCCGAGTTCAATGATCTTCTGCGGAGTTGGATTGGAGATACCTTGCTCGTAAGCGGCTTCTTTTCCTTTCTTTTGGATTTCCGTAGAGAAATCCAAGAAAACCCCTTCTTTGGTTTCGTTATTCTCGATACCAAATCCGGCGTCGCAACGCTCTTTTGCTGCTCTACTCGCTACGTCTCTTGGCACTAAGTTTCCAAAAGCAGGATAGCGTCGTTCTAAGTAGTAGTCTCTATCTTCTTCAGCGATTTCGGTTGGTTTCAATCGGCCTTCCCGGACAGCTTCTGCATCTTCTTTTTTCTTCGGCACCCAAATTCGACCAGAGTTACGAAGCGACTCTGACATAAGTGTCAGTTTAGACTGTTGTGTACCATGGACTGGGATACAAGTTGGGTGAATCTGTACATAGCACGGGTTTCCGAAATAAGCGCCTCGTTTGTGAATTTTCCAGCTGGCCGACACATTAGAGCCCATGGCATTTGTACTGAGGAAGTATACATTTCCATAGCCTCCTGACGCAATGACTACGGCATGTGCGCTATGTCGTTCTATTTCCCCAGTGATTAAATTTCTTGCGATAATGCCACGTGCTTTGCCATCTACAACAACGAGATCGAGCATTTCGTGTCGATTATACATTTTGATACGTCCTAGACCAATTTGGCGGCTCATGGCAGAATAACAGCCTAATAAGAGTTGTTGGCCAGTTTGGCCTTTGGCGTAAAAGGTTCTACTTACTTGTACGCCACCAAAAGAACGGTTGTCGAGAAGTCCTCCATATTCTCGTGCAAATGGTACACCTTGTGCAACACATTGATCAATGATATTTGGGGATACTTCTGCGAGTCGGTACACATTGGCTTCTCGAGATCGGTAGTCGCCCCCTTTAATAGTATCGTAGAAGAGTCGGAATACGGAGTCGTTATCTCCTTGGTAGTTTTTGGCGGCGTTAATACCTCCTTGCGCAGCAATGGAGTGTGCACGCCGAGGGCTATCTTGGTAACAGAAGGCTTTTACGTTGTAGCCTTGCTCTGCTAAGGTGGCGGCGGCGGAGCCGCCGGCTAAACCCGTTCCCACAACAATAACATCAATTCGATCTCTATTGTTTGGAGCTACTAAACGGATGTTGGCTTTATGATTTTTCCACTTATCAGCCAAGGGTCCGCCAGGTATCTTAGAATCTAATTTTGTCATGATAAGTGCTATTGATTAAAGTGGTGAAATAATGCAATGAAAATAAATCCAAGCGGAATTAAGATGGCATAGGCCTTACCTAGTGTTTTTATCAGTGGGGTGTATTTTGGATGACGAGCACCTAAAGATTGAAAAGCTGACTGAAAACCATGTAATAAATGCATGGCTAGAAGAATAAACGAAACAACATATAAGCCTACCCTGATCGGGCTAGCAAAACTGTGGACAACATGGTCGTAATAACGATCATTGCTTAAGTCTGCATCTGAAGCGATGTACTTTGCGTTGATTTCTGGGAAGAAAAAGTCTACAAAATGCAAGACAAGAAAGGCTAAAATGACTAATCCACTCCAAATCATATTTCGTGACATCCAAGTAGAATTGTCGCCACCAGAGGTCTTAGCATATTTAACCGGTCGGGCCCCTTTGTTCTTTGCTTCAAGAATAAAGCCCATGATAAAGTGGAAGAGCACGCCTAGAATTAAGACCGGCTGTAGTGCAAATTGCACTACAGGATTCGTTCCCATGAAATGAGACAGCGAATTAAACGTCTTCCCTTCATCTGGAAAAACAGATGTGAGGTTAATCGTGAAATGTTGTAATAAAAAAACGAGTAGAAACAGGGCGGATAGCGCCATAGCATATTTTCTACCGAGCGATGAAGAAAGCAAACCTGTCTTGGCCATACAAATTCTTTAAGTATGTACGCGAAAATAATACCCAAACAACTTAAAACACTAACTTTATGCACCAAAATACGATTAGAACTTATCTAAATAACCATCTGATTGAGTAATCGAAAACGTATCGTATGCTTTGGCCCTGGACCTCGTTTTAAAGGAGGCATTTCCAATTTCAATACCTCACTGGCTTTAGCGTTGCATGAGCAAGGTCAACATGTTCATGTTGTATCTTGGTCGCAACAATATCCATTTTTCATTCCTAGAGATTTCAAGGACTCAGTCAGCAAAACGGCTCCGTTAGCAGAAGCAGCAGTTCCCGTTCACTACTTATTAGACTACAATAATCCATTCTCTTGGTGGAAAACAGTCCGCTTTATAAAAAACTTGAAGCCAGACATCGTGATCATTCAATGGGCGATAACGATTCAAGCTTTCCCTTTGTCATTTTTAGCTAAACGCTTAAAAAAAGCGGGCATTGAAGTCATTTTTGACGTCCACAATGTCGTGCAGAAAGAGAACAGTGGCTTAGATGCTTGGCTGACAAAAACAGGACTGAGACACGCTTCAAAATATATTACACACTCTGAGCTGACGATTGAAGAATTGAACGCTTTAATTCCAAACCATGGCATATCTACTCTAGCCTTATACCATCCGAATTATGATTTGTTCACCCCAAAACTAGACCTTGATATTGAAGCGGAGAAACGTGCTCTTGGGTTAAATAAGCATGTGTTTCTTTTCTTTGGTTTTATTCGAAAGTATAAAGGGCTACATCATGCGATACGGGCTTTTCACCAGCTCGCACAGCAGCGCGATGATATTTCTTTATTGATTTGCGGGGAAAGCTTTTGGAATACAGTAGACCAAACCAAATGGACAACAAAATTAAAAAAGCTCATTTTTGGGAGCTTAAAGAAACTTTTTCTTGCCTCTAAAAGTGACGAAAAAGATTACCGTCCTTTAGAAATCATCCAAGAATTGGGATTGGAAAAAGAAGTGGTTTTGGTGAATACTTTTATACCAAATGAAGCCGTTCATCGGTATTTTCAGGTCAGCGATGCCGTTGTACTTTTCTATGAATATGCCACACCTTCTGGCATTGAGAGTTTGGCCTATAATTTCAACAAACCCATTTTGGCTACAGCGGTTGATCATTTTAAAACGGCAATAAAAGATGGAGTAAATGGTTATTTGGCCGAAGCGGAAAACGTGGAAGACATGGCCCGGGTGATGGCGCAATTCATTGAAGCGCCTGTTTCGGAAGCCAATGTGCGCGCGTATGCGAGCCGATTTACTTGGGAGAACTACGCCAGATCGATTTTAGGCGTAGACTTGACACCAATTCACTGATACACTAATTCACTATTACCCCAATTCTTTTTCTATCATGAGGTATTCGTTGGGTTCTTTTTGGCGAGTGATGAGTTCTCCTAGGTAACCTGCTAAGAAAAGTTGAACACCAATGATCATGAGCGTTAGCGCGATGAAGAAATAAGGGGAGTCAGTGACCAGATCACCGTATTGCTGTTTTGACATGGCGATGAGTTTTTTCACGCCTAGAATTGCTGCAGCGATGAAGCCAAAAAAGAAAGAAAACGCGCCCCAAAATCCGAAAAAGTGCATGGGTCGGTTACCGAATTTTGACACGAATGTGACGGTAAGTAAGTCTAGGAAACCGTTGGCAAAGCGCTCGAGGCCGAATTTCGTAACCCCGTGCTCACGAGCACGGTGTTGTACGATTTTCTCCCCAATATTGGTAAACCCTGCCCGCTTCGCGATTACAGGGATGTAGCGATGCATCTCGCCCTGGATGCTAATGGCTTTAATCACTTTCTTATCGTAGGCTTTTAAGCCACAGTTAAAGTCGTGAAGTTTTATACCCGACACCCAGCGGGTGACGCGGTTAAAGAACTTCGACGGAATGGTTTTGGCCAATGGGTCGTGCCGTTCTTTTTTCCACCCT
>JAHQVX010000075.1 GCA_019634125.1 Saprospiraceae bacterium | reverse complement strand
ATTCAAACAAAAACAACTATGTCAAGACTAGCTATTCGATTTTTATCCCTAGCATTCACATTGCTAATATTCAGTTGTCAAGAGAATTATTCGGAGATTCAAGTGAATGTAATAGAACCCGTTCCAGTTTTAAAAAAATATCATCGCTGCTTTAGTTTACTTACTGTGGAATTCGGAACGTGCCTATATTTATGTTAATCTATTATTGTGGATGGGCTTGTTTTTGCTTTCCTTGCTTTATGCTTCCACCAGCACAGCATTTCTCAAGTACATAGGGGCATATGCCCCATTCCTAGCATTGAGTTTTTCAATTGTTATCCATAAACACATTAAAAATTTATACTAAAAATAAACTATTAATTCTATTATGAAAATCTTTCACCATAGCCTATTAACCTTTTTGTTGATTCTATTCTTTAAACTTTCTATTGCGCAAGACAAATACTCAGAATGCCTCAAAAAGTCAGAGTACTATTGGCAATGTTGTGAGTTAAAGAAAGGCGGTTGTGATCAAAATGAACTATCATGGAAAGTAGTTTTCATAATAATGAAAGATCAAGTGGAAGATGAGAAATTGAATTGCCTAGGAGATGAAGTGATTCCAATAGCTAAATACTTACTTGGATTAAAATCTGAAGAAAAATTTCTCTTGACCACCTGCCTGTTGCCCACAAGATACGGCTGGAGAAACTAAAAGAGAATCCCGAAAACGATCCAAACCAGAATTACTGAACCACAAAATCCACATGATAATGGTCGTCGTGCATGTTGTCGACTACTTTAGGTAGGCTTTTCGCAAAGTAAATCCCTCTACGCTTCACTGCTTGGCCAGATTTTGTTTGAAAGAAATCGTCTTTAAGGTTGATTTTTAAAATGACTTTTTTGATTCGAAGTCCGTTTTCCCTTGCTGCATCATCTAATGCGAGAATGTGCTTGGCCATGGTTTCAAAGTCGATCTCTGTTTTTGCATCGAAGGACAATTGCCCATCACTGTCAAATTTTAATAGGTAATGCCAGAGTCCCATGTAGTCGTAGCGCTTGCGTTGCTTGCCATTTTTCTTTTTCAGCGGCATCATAAAATCAATACTTAAGCCATTTTCATGGGTTCGATGCAATAACATATTGCCGCCTCGCTTCCGAGAACATTCCATGATTTTGAAGTGCGTATCCGGACAAGTTGCCTTGCACGTTGCATAGCTGTCCACAACTGTCTTATAGACCCTCGAATGGACGAATGCATCATCAAGCAAGTAATAGCTGATAGGGCTGAAGTAAGAGGCATTTCCAAAAGAATACGGCAATTGATAGGCATTATCTAAGCTTCCTGTGCCAGGACTTCCGTGGGCAATACTACTTCCCGAATTCTTGTAAAAGAAATTGGGTATAGAGAGGAGGAGGATTGAAATTAGGACAAGAATGCCCAGTAGTTTTCGTTTTCGCACATTAGGAAAACGAAAATCAACCCTAGGTATTATTTTGTAGCTTTGAATAGATGTTTGGATTAGGAAGAAAAAAAGGCTTTGAACCTCGTGGCTTCGACTATGTTCCGAGGATTTGGGATCCTAAAAAAGAGGAGTTTGAGCAACGCGTGGCCGATGCCAAAGAAAAATACCACGGTCAGAAAACGACGCAACACAAACGAGTGGTGCGCTTTAACTTCCGAGAAAACGACTTTGCCACCGGTGGTGCTCGACTCAATAAATTCGATCGCAGGTACGGCCAAGTTTCGCCTTGGAGAACCATCATAATTCTCTTCATCATCGTAGCATTACTCTACCTCATTTTTGTGCTTGAAATTTAATTTTCTGACGCGTCATTTTACTAGCTTTCCCGTTTAAAATCGCTTATTTTTGTACGCTGTTTTTGAAGGATTAAACGAATTATGTCAGACATTATCCATCTTTTATCGGATGACATTGCGAATAAGATTGCTGCTGGAGAAGTGGTGGTTCGCCCAGCTGCTGTGGTCAAGGAATTGGTCGAAAACAGTGTAGATGCTGGGGCCAGTGATATTCAATTAATTATTCGCGATGGCGGTAAGGCATTAATCCAGTTGGTAGACGATGGTTGTGGCATGAGTGAAACCGATGCACGCATGAGCTTTGAACGCCATGCGACCTCCAAAATCAACACCATAGATGATTTGTTTTCGGTGCGCACGATGGGCTTTCGTGGAGAGGCATTGGCTTCTATTGCTGCCGTTGCTAAGGTGGATTTGAAAACCCGTCGCGTCAATGATGAGTTGGCTACTAATATTGTAATTGAAGGCTCGAACCTAACCAAACAGGAGCTTTGTCAAGCTCCTGTAGGCACCAACATCGCCGTAAAAAGCCTATTCTACAACGTTCCGGCGCGTCGCAAGTTTTTAAAAAGCGACTCCGTGGAAACCCGACACATCTTAGAAGAGTTCACGCGAATTGCCTTGGCACATCCAGGTATCCGCATGAGCTTTTTTAACAACGATAAGGAAGTTTTCCGTTTGCCCGCTCAAAACCTCCGCCAACGCATCGTTAGCCTGTTTTCCCGCAAACACGACGAGCGCCTCGTGCCCGTTGGGGAATACACCGATATTGTGAACGTAGAAGGCTTCATCGGAAAGCCCGAGTTCGCCAAGAAAAGCAAAGGAGAACAGTTCTTCTTCGTGAACGATCGCTTCATAAAAAGCGGCTACCTCCACCATGCCGTCATGAGTGCTTATCAAGACTTTTTGGAGCCTAAACAGCAGCCGCTTTACGTACTCAAACTCCAACTCGATCCTACCCGACTGGATATTAACGTACACCCCAGTAAACATGAGGTGAAATTTGAAGACGAGAAACATATTTATACCATTGTAGCTGCCGCTGTTCGTCACGCACTCAGCAAGTTTAGCGTTACACCAACACTGGATTTCGAAGCCGACCCATCATTTAACCGCCACGAGTTTTTCTCTGGGCCTAAAGATGTATTGGTCGATAATCCTGTTCGGGAAGGCAGTGGCAATACCTTCTTAAAGCGGCACCAAGATTTAATGGATGATCGTCCGAAAGACGACAGCTGGAAACAATTTTACGAACTCGACAAGTCTGAGCCCCACCCAGCCAATGAGTTGGATGTATTGGCGGAGTCTAGTGAATTAGAGTTGGTGCAGGTGAATGGCAAATTCATATTAATGCCTACGGAAAGCGGCTTTTTATTAATTGATCAGCGACGGGCCCACCAACGAATTTTATTAGAGCGATTAGAAACCGCCGTTGGCGGTTTCCCTTCACAGAAACTGCTTTTCCCGCAAACGATTCCTTTATCGATCGGCGAAGTCCAACGCTTCGAACAACATTCCGAAGTCATTAACCAGCTGGGCTTCCAATTGGAAGTATTTGGTAAAGACAGCCTAGTAGTACACGCCTCACCAGCCGATCTGAGCATCGAAAACTTAGCCCAGCTCGTTGAAGATGTATTGGCCGATTTGCAAGTGAATGGCGTTTCCAATCCTAGAGCATCCGTTGCCCGACAACTGGCCCTTCACGGCGCCATTAAACATGGGCAAAAGCTCAACAAGCCCGAAATGCAAAAGTTGGTGAATGAATTATTTGCTTGCCAACAACCGAATTATGGCATCCGGAAGGACAAAACGTTTTTGACCTACTCCAACGATCAACTCGACAAAGCTTTTTTCTTATAAACGAAAACCGCCCCGGCTTTGCCGGGGCGGTTTCTTGTTATCCCTATGGTGGTCTACCACCTTCCTTAAATCGTTGCTTTAAAACTGCCTTTCCAGCGGGCACTCGAAATACGCATTTCAGAGCCCAGTTCGTTATATACCGTGCAGTTAAATCGAATATCTGCGTAAAAAACCCGGTCTACTCCTTCCATTTCTCCACGTGCTAGTACACGTACATCACTCACTTCCTGATCGCCACTGCCTAAATACGTAGCCCAAAGCTCGCCGTTTTCATCAACAAACTCTAAGTGAACACCCTCCGGCTCAATGCCTCCAGGGAAGTTGAATTTTTTATTTTCCAAAGAGAATAAATCGTAGAGTTCCGCTGTGGTATAGCCGCCTGGACCGACTTCCTTATGGAAGACGATGCGTAAGGAGCTGGAGTTGGTGCCGGGCTCGGCGAATAATGCGCCAATTTGCAGGAGTTCATTCCCGTTTTGTAAACCGATAGCACTGTTCACATTGGCGTACCCGTACCCACTGTTCGGATTCATATTATAATTCACGTTGTGAATATTCCCCGTGAAATTGAAATACGTCGTAGGCAGCACGGTTCCATTGCCATCGTTCTGATCCTCAGGAGTGGTTGGATCAACACCATAGATGCATCCGCCCATCACCCATAAGATTAGTACAGCTAGAATAGAAGTCCTCATTTTACTTGATTTCGACTTATTATGAAGCAAATATTATTCCATATTGCTGTTTGGATGAAGTTCTCTGCTCAAGCTTCTATATTTGCAGCTGAAATATGCCGTTAGATCAAGTAGATATCGATGAGTTAGATATGGGGCAATCCAAGAAGAAGGAGATGTCGTTTATCGATCATTTGGAGGAGTTACGCTGGATGATTTTGCGTTCGCTGCTCGCGATTGTGCTTTGCACAATTGCGGTCTTCGCCTTCAAAGGATTCTTCATCGAAACCGTCATCTTTGGCCCATCTACGCCAGAGTTTGTGGGCTATGAGATCATATGCAATTTCTCTCAAAAGGTGCTAAAAGGCGACAAACTCTGCTTTTCCAATACCATTTCCATGCAAAACCCAAAAATGGTGGGGCAATTCCTGACCCACTTCAAAATGTCCTTTGTAATGGGCTTTGTCTTGGCGTTCCCATTTGTATTTTGGCAAGTCTGGAAATTTATCCGTCCGGCGCTCTATAAAAACGAACTCACCGCCATGCGAGGAATCGTCTTCTTTGCCTGGTTTTTCTTCATCATCGGAATTATGTTCGGCTATTTCCTCATTCTGCCATTTTCCATGAATTTCTTAGCCAATTACATCCTCAGCGATAACATTCAAAACCTGAATACCATTGGCGATTACACAGGCTTTATCACCATGGTCAGCTTGGGCGCAGGATTGATGTTTGAATTGCCTATGGTCATCTACATGTTGGCAAAAATCGGACTAGTCACCCCCAAATTTTTACGGAAATACCGAAAGCATGCCGTCGTCATCCTACTCTTCGTGGCTGCTATGATTACACCACCAGATGTTATTACTCAGATTTTAATCGGGCTTCCCGTGTATTTACTCTACGAACTCAGTATTTTCGTAGCAGCTTGGGTACAGAAAAAACAACCTTCCAATGGATAACTTCAATATTGCAATTATTGTATTTGTCGTTTTTTACTTCGTGTCTAGAATCATTGCTGGCAGAGCCATCCAGCTTCTGAACGACGATCAGAAAGTGGACCTCATGCAGTATTATACTAAAAACCGCTGGATGAGTTTCCTACCCACACTAATCCTAATCGGCGGGTATTTCTTATTAATTCGTCAGTTTCCAGACTATATTTTATTGTGGCTGGTCCTCATCATCGTTTTCTTCATCGGCATGATGATTTACCGGTATCAAGAATTGAAGAAAAAAATGGCCGACAAGAACTTTCCTGATCAGTACTATAAACAAATGCTGCTCAGCACAGGAATGAATATTTTTGGTTTTCTAGGCTTTATTATCATAGCAGTATTAATCAACTAACATGAAACTACCCATCGGTTGCGATCACGCAGGATTCAAGTACAAACAACCCATTATCGACTTCTTAAAAGAGCAGGGTTACGAAGTAGAAGATTATGGAACAATGAGCCTAGATTCTGTGGATTATCCAGATTTTGCCCATCCGGTATCGAAAGCCGTGAACGATGGAGAATTTGAGAAGGGGATTTTAATTTGTGGCAGTGGACAAGGCGTGGCGATGACTGCCAATAAATATGAGAATGTCCGTGCTGCGCTCGTTTGGCAAGCACCTATTGCCACGTTTGCGAGAACACACAACGACGCCAATATCATCTGTTTACCTGCCCGATTTATCTCCGAAGAACAAGCCAAAGAATTTGTAGACATCTTTCTAAACACCGAATTTGAGGGCGGTCGGCATAGCCGCCGACGCGATAAGATTAGCTGCTGATAATGTGGCCGAAGCTTCACGAAACGGAGTAATCACTCCATGAGCACACTCAAGACTGTTT
>JAHQVX010000074.1 GCA_019634125.1 Saprospiraceae bacterium | reverse complement strand
TTTACGGGAGATATTCCAGAAACTCAGCCTACCATTCCGGGGAATGCGCACCAAAAAGCGCGCTTTTTGGTGCGCATTCCCCGGAATGGTAGGCTGAGTTTCTGGAATATCTCCCGTAAAGCCAATATCTTTCAAAGACAGCACTTCAATGTGCTTAGGAAGTACCGCGCGAACCTCTTCTACTTTATGCGTATTTCCCGATGCGAAAACGAGTTTCATGTAGAAGGATTTTGATCAAATTGTTCTTGAATCGCCTTCCACAAGGCCATTTTTGCCGCACGATCAACGATGAAATCTTCCAAATTTCGACTAAAAAACACGTACTTATTGTTCACTCGTACCCATTGGTGTTGGCGAACATTAAAATTCAAGCCTTTGGCTTGAATTTTATCCGAAAAAACCAAGACATATTCTGTTGAACCCATATTCAACACCTCAGCAAACAACTGATTATCAGCATACTCGAAATTCAAGGCATTCACTAAAGCTCGCCCCGTAAGCGCAACGATTTTTTCTAACGTTTCCCGGCCCGCTGGCGACCACTTTTCAGGCAATTCAGAAGAAAAAATCGCAATCCCGTTATAATCTAAATTCTCCAGCGCTTTTTCGATATCTTTGCGCTTGCTTTCAGGAATGGTAAAAACTTCTTTGAAAAATGGAGTGTTTGACATATTGAAGGCACGATTTAGAACCCTAAAATAAATGAATTTGATGGAAACCTTAGAGCGTTTGAATATTGATATTGAGAGAGTCGCGAATTCGAGATTAGAAGGCGTTGATTTTGACAACCTTAAGTTTGGTCATGTGAAATCTGACCACATGTTTATTGCGCAATACCGCAACGGACAATGGACCAATATTTCCATCAAGCCCTATGATTACCTTCAACTCAGCCCAGCCTGCATTGGCATGCATTACGGCCAGATGATCTTCGAAGGATTAAAAGCATTCCGCTTAGAAGACGGCCGAATTGGTATCTTCCGACCAGAAGCCAACATGCGTCGTTTGCAACGTTCTGCCGAGCGTTTAGCCATGGAACCTGTGCCAGCCGACATCTTCATGGAAGGCTTACAAGCATTACTAGAAGTAGATAAATCGTGGGTGCCTCACGGCGAAGAACAATCCCTATATATCCGTCCATTCCAGTTTGGCGACGAACCCAATATTGGAGTAAAAGCCTCTGAAACCTACAGCTTTATCATTTTTACTTGCCCGGTTGGGAAGTACTACGACAAGCCAGTTAATGTATTTGTTGAAGACACTTACATCCGTGCGGCTAGAGGGGGTGTTGGAGAAGCTAAAGCTGCTGGAAATTATGCCCCTACGCTACTTCCAGCTCGAAAAATCAAAGAAAAAGGCTACGATCAAATCTTATGGAGTCAGCGCGTAGATGACACCTTATATGCTGGAGAAATTGGCACGATGAACTTCTTCGTACAAATTGGTGATAAGCTCATTACCCCAGAACTCGACGGAACCATCCTACCAGGTGTAACGCGCGATAGTATTATTCAACTCGCCAAAGACGAAGGCATTGAAGTGGAAGAACGCATGATTAGCGTAAAAGAGATCTTCAAAGCAGCCGAAACTGGTCAACTCAAAGATGCATTTGGTGCTGGAACCGCTGCTGTCATCACATATATTGCTGGCTTGGGCTACCACGACCGTCATTACGATCTCCCACCAATCAGTGAACGTAAATTGTCGACTTTCTTCAAACAAAAACTCAACAACATTCGCCTCGGAAAAGAAGCCGATGTCCACAACTGGATGACGTATGTTTAGTTTTAGTAGAGAGTTTTAAGTACTGAGTACTGTAAACTTTAAAAACACCCTACTTCCGCATACGGATATAGACGAGCTTTTTGGTTTCGAAGAATTCTTCTTCATACCATTTGGAGAGATGATGGACTTTATTGATGCGCTTGACAGCCTTCATTTCTTCTTTGAGATCGCCTCCTTTCAACGCTAAAATGCCGTTTTTTAAATCATGTTCGTGGTAGTGCGCAAATAAGTGCTTCGTCCAATCGACGAGCTTTACGCTTTGAGCTACAGCCCTTGTCACCACGAAATCATACGTTCCCTGGTGTTGCTCGACGCGACATTGCTCTGCAGTACAATTCTCTAATCCTAAATCGGTGATCATACGTTGAACCGCAACAATCTTTTTACCGATACTATCCACTAGATGAAACTGCGTTTTAGGGAAGATAATAGCCAGCGGAATACCGGGTAATCCACCTCCTGTTCCTAAATCGAGTACGTTGGAAAATGGGTGGAATTCAATTAAACGAGCAATGCTGAGGCTATGCAAAATATGATTCTGAATAATCGACTCCGTATCTTTTCTACTGATAAGATTGATACGACTATTCCAATCTGCTAGTAGTTCAGCATAGTGCTGTAAACGTTGAGTAGTAGGTGCTTCTAGGGTCGGAAAGTACTTTTGAATTAACTCCATTTCTTTTTACTCATGAATAAAGAATTCAATCCCATTATCGGCATCAAAAATGCCCAAACAAATTCTAAAACGGGCATTTCTAAGGCAATATCTCGGTGTTGAAGTTTTTTGGTAGCGCTTAAGTTGATCAGGTTTTTCGTAAACAAATGACCGAAAACCAAAGGAATAGCGATCATTGTAAAAGAAGAAAAGAGTGCTGGGAATAACAGCAAATTCCACCCGACTAACGTTCCATTAAATAGGCTTAATAAGTATTTATGCACCGGTTTGTAGTGCCCGCCAGCAGTGTAATGACGGCTTTTCTGGCGCAACCATTTTTTCCAAGTAGGCATAGGCGGAGAATAGGTAAAGGCATCGGGATGAAGTATAACAGCTGTCGTTTTTGCTTCTGCAATTTTATTTACCAAAAGATCGTCATCTCCAGAGGAAAGGCCATCGTTGAGTAAGACCTCTTTTTTCTCCATAAATGCCGCTCGTTTGTACGCCATATTTCTGCCAACGCCCATGTATGGAATTCCTGCAAAAGCATAACTGGAATATTGCAGGGCTGTCATGTAGGTTTCGAATCGAATGAGTTTATTGAGTCCTCCTTTTTCTTGATCTAAAGGCGCTATGCCTAATGAAAGCTTATTGTTTTGCTCTAAGGGCTGGGTCATATAGCTCAACCAATCTGCAGACGCGGGCCTACAATCGGCATCGGTAACGACGATATTCTCATGATTGGCCAGACTGACTCCTGTGGCTAATGCCGCTTTCTTCCCAGGCCGATCCGGAACTTGATCGGGATGAACAATTCGTAAATGTGGGTGTTTCGCTTGGAGACCTTTTAGAACGTCTTGGGTAGTATCTGTAGAATGATCATCGACGACTATGACTTCATAGTTGGGATGTGTTTGGGATAGCATGGCTGGAAGATGCGCTTGGAAATTCTGGGCTTCATTTTTCCCACAAATGATCAGGCTAGCTCCTTGAGTTGGGGGAATAGGCTTTTGAAGTTGGAATTTCTTGAACGCTAATCTGGAAAAGATGAACCAGTAAAAGAGTTGTTGAATGAAGAAACAGCAACAAAATAAGACAAAGAGGACGTTTAAAAATTGATACATTTGCGGTCTTGACCGCAAATGTAATACGTTTTAGTATTTATGACTTTCACGATTGAACATGCTGATGCAAAGAGTCATGCGCGCGTTGCGCGCATAACGACCGACCACGGCCCAATAGAAACACCTATTTTCATGCCTGTAGGCACGTTAGGTACGGTAAAGTGCGTGCACTTTACCGAGCTAAAGGAAGTGGTACAAGCAGAAATTATTTTAGGCAACACCTACCATCTCTACCTTCGGCCTGGGTTGGAGGTGTTGGAGCAAGCCGGAGGCTTGCACCAATTTATTGGTTGGGACAAACCCATGCTTACCGATAGTGGCGGCTATCAAGTATATTCCTTGTCGAATCAACGTAAGCTGACCGAAGAAGGCGCGTGGTTTAAAAGCCATATCGACGGCTCCAAACACTTGTTCACTCCAGAAAACGTCATGGATATTCAACGTACCATCGGTGCGGATTTCATCATGGCCTTTGATGAGTGTACGCCCTACCCTTGCGAAAAAGATTATGCGACCAACTCCATGCATCTGACCCATCGTTGGTTGAAACGATGCATTGAACATTTCAATAACACCGAGCCTAAATACGGCCATGAGCAAACGCTATTGCCGATTGTACAGGGAAGCGTATATAACGATTTGCGCCAGCAGAGTGCCGAGTTCGTGGCGGGTTGCGACATGCCTGCTAATGCCATCGGTGGGCTCTCCGTAGGAGAGCCCAAAGAGATGATGTATGAAATGACAGAAACCGTGACGGCCATTCTTCCAAAAGATAAACCTCGATACCTCATGGGCGTTGGGACTCCAGCTAATATTCTGGAATCTATTGCGCGGGGTATTGATCTTTTCGACTGCGTAATGCCTACTCGAAATGCCCGCCACGGCATGCTCTTTACTTGGGATGGCATTATCAATATCAAAAACCAACAATGGACGAAGGATTTCTCGCCCATCGATGAAACCAGTAACGCACCAACAAGTAGAATTCATAGCAAAGCCTACTTAAGGCACTTGTTCAAAACCAATGAGTTACTCGGCATGCAAATCGCTACTTTACATAATTTGGCCTTTTATTTGCAAGTGGTTAAAGCCGCCCGTCAGCACATTATTGATGGTACTTTTGCCACCTGGAAAGACGCAGTAGTCCCTAAACTGGAACGAAGAATTTGAAACGAATCGATAAATATGTAGGTGTAAACTTCTTGATGACGTTTTTCTTCATCATTGCCTTGTTATTGATCATCACCATTGTTATTGATCTCACCGACAAGATCGACAACATGCTGGAATACAAGGTAAGCTTGTTTGAAAGCGTCAGGTATTACCTCAACTATATACCATACATTATATCGTTACTGGCGCCGCTTTTTGTATTTATTTCCGTCATATTTTTCACCTCGCGCCTCACTGAACGATCAGAAGTTATTGCTATGATTAGTGGCGGAGTGAATTTCTACCGGCTCTTGCTTCCCTTCATGGGTGCAGCCTTCTTCATTGCAGCATTACTGTTCGTGAACAACCACTTTATCGCTCCTATCGGTAATAAGTACCTCTTGGATTTTAAATACAAATACCTCGATCCAGATGAATACTTAACGCAAGTCAACAGCATCAACCTACAAACGCCCAATGGCGAGTTGATTTACGTATCCAATTTCAACTTCAATAATAACACAGGCTACAAATTCCAACTCGATCGGTTTGAGGGAAAGAAAGTAGACTATCGCCTTAGAGCCCGTTCTTTATTTTACGTCGACAGTACCGATCAATGGAAAGTACGCGACTACTTGGAACGAAAAATTGAAGATGAAAATGAAACCCTGAATAAAGGCAACTTAATGGATATTGACATTGGATTAATTCCCGAAGATTTTCGGATGTTGGTGACCGATCGGGAAAAGTTGACCACACCAGAGCTCAATCGGCAGCTTCAGCGGGAAAAACAAAAAGGAAGTAAAATTGTCCAGTTTTATCAGGTTGAAAAGCATAAACGCACAGCTATTCCAGTTTCGGTGCTGATCCTCACGTTAATTGGCGTATCTATTTCCAGTAAGAAAAGACGAGGTGGAATTGGAATGAACTTGGCTTTTGGAATGTTAATCAGTGCTGTATTTGTCCTCAGCATGAACTTTACCGAAACCATTGCAGAAAATACTGGAGCATCGTCTTCGCTAAGTGTTTGGGTGCCAAATATGATTTTTGGTATATTAGCCCTTATTCTTATGTTAAGAGCACAAAAGTGATTGCACGAATACTCTTCTTTCTACTTTTTCCAGCTGGTTTATTGGCTCAAACTGGAATTTCTGTCGACCAATTAAAAGTCCATGCTCAGATTTTATCTGATGATAAAATGGAAGGCCGTGGTATTGGTACCAATGGATTAGTCATCGCGGAAAACTATATCAAAACCGAATTTGCAACGGCTGGCTTGGCTACGTTGAATCGAGAACAGCCTTACCAACATAAATTAGAAGCCTTTGTATTTGCCCGAAATGAAGTCCACTTAACGATAAACGAAGACAAGGTCTTTTACAGGAATGTTAAGCTGCAGTCGTTTCCAGGAAAATCCAGTTACACATTCGACATGTTGCCTTTGGAATCTGACAGCTTCACCTCCAATGAAATTGCAACGGTGAGTTTATCTTCTAAGACTAGAGATATCGGCTTTCAATTGATGAACCTGCGAGATAAAGCCCTCAAAAAGGGAGCTGGAGGGATTATAATCAATTTTCAGAGTAAAGCCCATTATCTCGCCCAAGCAGGTCTATACGATGTGCGCACAGCTTCACAGAAACAACTGATTGCCCGGTCTGTAAAATCAGGAAGTGACTTTCAGGTATTGTATACCTATGGTGTAAAAACGTTAGACGCAGGGCAAGTAAAACTTCAACTCCCTTCCGAAACCATGCCCATGAATAATGTGGTTGGCGTGGTGGAAGGTTCGGAATTTCCAGACGAATACATTGTGATTGGCGCGCATTTCGATCATGATGGAATTATTCAGAAAAAGATCTACAATGGGGCCAACGACAATGCATCCGGGAGTTCCATTTTGATTGAATTGGCAAAGTATTTTGCGCAACCTGAGCACCAACCCAAACACTCGATGGTTTTTGTGGCCTTTAATGCTGAGGAGCGTGGCTTGATTGGGTCGAAATTGTTTTACGGAGACTGGGATAAGGTAAACCGACCGATTAAAATGATGCTGAATTTGGATATGGTGGGGCGATTAGATACGTACCAAGACCGCTACGAAGCATTTTGCATTGCGGATAATGATACGAAAGCGTTGGCTATTGATGTGAGTAAGAATTCGAAGTTTCGGCCAGATTGGTCGAGAAACTCCGTCAAGCACCCAAAGCGTTATTATATGCGCTCGGATCATTACCCGTTTTTATCGCGGGGTATTCCCTGCTTATCCATCTTAGGTTCAGATAGCGACAAGCATTACCATCAACCGAGCGACGATTTCAAGCGCTTGGATTTCAAGGGCATGAAAGTCGTTGCCGACTATGCCCTTGCGGTTTTGGAAGCTGTGGATGGGCAATTGGATTAGAACGGCGGATCGTCGTCGAAGTCGCTTAGTGGGCGCAGGCCAGACGGCGGACGTTGTTGTTCCCCGGGATCGAAGTCGCCTTTAGAGTTCATTTTTGATTGCACGGTAATACTGTCATCGCCGAGCCCAATTCCACTTAATCCATCGAGGTCGGTGAACTTAGCGTATTTGTTAATGAACTTGAGTTTAACGGTGCCAACGGCACCGTTTCTATGCTTTGCCACGATAATCTCGCTAATGCCTTTCGTTGAATTGCCCTGCTCATCAACATCAAGTCCATAGTACTCTGGACGGTATAAGAAAACCACCATATCGGCATCTTGCTCGATGGCACCAGACTCCCGTAAATCCGACAACATCGGACGTTTATCGGCACGACGCTCTACTTCACGACTCAACTGCGATAAGGCAATGACTGGAATATCCAATTCCTTTGCCAAGGTCTTTAAGGAACGTGAAATCCGACTAATCTCTTGCTCTCGATTCGTATTCCCTTTTCCGCCAGTTCCACTCATCAATTGAAGGTAATCGATGACGACTAGGCTGATATCATGCTTCCGCTTAAGTCGACGACATTTCGCACGAAGTTGGAAGATGTTTATCGCTGGCGTATCATCAATAAAAATCGGCGCTTCTTTAAGGATTTCCGACTTCGTAATGATTTGCTGAATTTGATCGGGACGAAGATTCCCCCGCTTAATCTCATCTTGAGACAATTCTGCTTCCGAAGAAATTAAACGCATAGCCAATTGGGTCGCCGACATCTCTAAGGAGAATACAGCGACTGGTTTATCTAGGACGGCGGCATTTCGAGCCATATTCAGCGTAAAGGCGGTTTTACCCATGGAAGGACGTGCTGCCACGATAATCAAATCTGATTTTTGCCAACCACTGGTTACTCGGTCTAAAGCCATAAACCCTGAAGGAACACCAGTAAATTCATCGCCCATTTGCAGCAACTCTTCGATTTGCTTAATGGCCTTCACCGTTAGGTCTTCCATACTTTCGTAATCCTTACCAATATTGTCTTTACTGATGTCGTAAAGTTCTTGCTCGGCTTTGTCGAGTAATTCAAATACATCGCTTGAATCATCGTAGGCCTCTTTGATGATTTGGGTATTTCGAGTAATCAATTCCCGGCTTAATGCTTTCTGCACTACAATGTGTGCATAGTGTTTGGCATTGGCAGAAGAAGCCACTCGATTCGACAAATAAGATAAATAGTAGGCCCCACCGATTTCTTTCAACGCATCTTTTGTTCTAAGTGCCTGGGTTACCGTGACAATATCAATGGGTTCATCTTCTTCAAACAATTCTAAGATAGTGGCATAAATGGCTTGGTGGGCGTCTTTATAGAAGTTCTCCGTTTTAAGTACATCAATGACTTCTGTTAATGCCTCTCGATCGATTAAGATGGCTCCTAAAACCGCTTCTTCTAAATCGATGGCTTGCGGCATTTTTCGACCGTATTCCAAATCGTTGTTTGCAATACTATCTTGAGGTTTAATCTTGCGCACTATACTGCCACTGGCCTCTATATTATCTGCCATTATTGGTATGGTTTATTTTTATGGTTAAAAATGGAAAAGAAGTGGCTTGACACTCTCCTACCCGCTTCCCCCGCCGAACTCCTCTAGTAGAAAATTAAAGTGGTAAATTCACTTTTCGAAGGGACGGTAAAGGTAGGTATTCGACTCAAACATCGACATACAAAATTCTGTTCCGTTTTCAACTGTTTCTACACAAATTACCAGTTTATTTTGTGCGAAACTTTTTGAAAAATCAACTTATTAACAAAAAGCTAACACAAGAATATTATGGGAGTAGTGGCATTAGAAGGCATGCAATTTTATGCGAAGCACGGGTATTATGCGCATGAAAAACAAATTGGCACCCGCTATAGTGTAGATGTTTACATCAAAGCCGATTTACTCAAGGCAGGAAAAAGCGACCAATTAGAAGACACTGTTAATTATGAAACGGTGTATAATAGTGTAAAGCGGGTCATGGAGACATCTAAGAATTTGATTGAGCATTTAGCGCATGAAATGTTGGAAAGCATTATTGCGGAACACGATGGTATTGAGCATGTCCGCGTGCGGGTCACGAAGGAAAATCCGCCCTTAGAAGGCGATGTCGCCCGAACATTTGTTGAGTTGGAAAAAGCTGCGAAAGAAAGTGATACCTCTTCTTATGGAGATGGCTATTGGGAAGCGAGAGGGAAATATTAGGGAATTCGTCCCTAGGAGGAACGCTGATGAAGTAGATATTGGGGATAATTTCTTTAGAATCAGAATGAAAATGAAAATCAAAATAAAAATGGGAAAGTGGTCACCAGTTTACTGATTCACTAATTCACTAATACACGAATCCCCAACTTTCTAGTATATACTAATTAGTGGGCAAGGAACGCGGATGACGCAGATGTTGCGGCTTCGACAAGCTCAGCTTGATCTCCTTGTCACTAACAACCAATTTCTCAGGAGAATCTTTTGAATGAAAATGAAAATGAAAAATGGGAACGTGCTCTCCAGTTTACTGATTCACTAATACACTAGCCCCCAACTTTCTACTGTATACTTATAACTGTTTACTATTGGTGGTCTCCAGTTTACAGATTTACTGATTCACTAATATACTAATCCCCAGCTTTCTACTGTATACTTATAACTGTTTACTAATTAGTGGGCAAGGAACGCGGATGACGCTGATGTTGCGGATGATTTCTTTAGAATCAGAATGAAAATGAAAAATGGGAACG